>JAYZLP010000001.1:0-46303 GCA_036154155.1 Thermoplasmatota archaeon
GCCCAAGTAGTTCTTGACGTGTGAGCCTACTCCTCGACATTGAATCTCTGGTAGACCTCATTGGTCGTCTGTGTGACTCTGATGAAAGTCGTGCATTTCGGGAGATCCTTGATCCTGCGCGCGCCGACATAGGAGCAGGCCGACCTCACTCCCCCGAGTATAGATTGAATGGTGTCCTCTAGTGAGCCACGATACGGGACCCTGACCTCCTTGCCCTCGGGGGCCCGGTGCTTGGCCACCTCTCCGTAGTACTCCTCCATCGCCTTGGCCGATGACATGCCGTAGAACGACTTGTACTTCTTTCCGTTATCCGACTCTACCAGTTCTCCCCCGGACTCATCATGTCCAGCGAACATTCCTCCCAGCATCACGAAGTCAGACCCCGCCGCGAAAGCCTTTGCAACGTCTCCGGGGGAGGAGCACCCTCCATCGGCCATTACGTGACCTCCGAGCCCGTGGGCCGCATCCGCGCACTCTGCTATGGCCGAGAGCTGTGGGTAACCGACTCCTGCCACCTTCCTGGTCGTACACACCGAGCCCGGGCCGATCCCCACCTTCACAATATCAGCACCAGCTAGGATTAGTGCCTCGGTCATCTCCCTCGTGGCTACGTTACCCGCAATGACTACGGAATTGGGAAAACCCTCACGAATGCTCTTGATGAAGTCTAGGAAGACCTCCCTGTAGCCATTCGCGACGTCGACGCAAATCATGGAAGTGCCCCCATTTGTAGCCATCTTCCTCTTGAGCAGGTCGAAGCTGTTCTCCGTGGAGCCGCACGTTATTGCCACGAAGCCGGGATCGACCCCTTCTGACCATGCATCTTCGCATTCCCTGGTTGAGTAGAACTTCTGCAGGCATGTCAGCATCTTGTGACCCTGTAGCACCTTGGCTATTTCGAAAACCCCAGTCGTGTCCATATTGGCCGCGACAATGGGGACGCCCGTCCAAGTGGTGTCCGAGTGCCTGAATTTGAAGTCCCTGACTAGAGTAACGTCGGATCGAGAGACCAGCGTACTGCGCTTAGGTCTAATCAGTACGTCATCAAAAGTAAGCTTCACATCGTGCTCTACACGCATCAGAACCTTACTACTCCAACGAAGGAGTGCTTAAGACCGTTATGACCGCTACAGGACCTCTATTTTCACCCAATTATCGGGCCCGGGTTGTCCCAGTAGAACCACAACTGCCGCCCTCTTTCCTCGCTGTATGAGGTGAAGTACAACTTGTCGCCGAAGTTGAAGTAGCGATTGGGCCAACTGCTATCACTACCTGGGACGATGTCTATCACTAGCTCAGTCCCATTTGCAGTCCCATTAGTCCTCCATAATTCGGTCCCATATTGCCCTCCGTCGTCTGCTGTGAAATACAGGCTATCGCCATGGACTATCACTAGCTCTTCGTGGAAGACGTCGGGGGTCCAGTGGAAACTGCTGTTGCTTCCGGGATTTATGTCCTTCAACATGTAGGTCCCACTAGTTGTGCCATCACTCCTCCAAAGCTCCCTGCCATGATCCTCGGTGTATGCCATGAAGTAGAGGGTCCCGTCCATTACCCTGAGCCAGTTGGGGGAGCTAGAGCCGTTGGTGTTGATGTCCTTGACCATGAATGTCCCCTCCTCGGTACTGTCCGAAACCCAGAGCTCCCGTCCATTCTCCCCGTCATCGGCCGTGAAGAATAGATTACTGCCAAGCTTGGTCAGCTCCTGAGGGCTACTGCCATTGATGCCCGGATTAATGTCCTTCACGACGACGGTGTTGAAGGTGTTCCCAAGGCTGTAGTGCAGCTCTTGCCCATTCGTGCCATTGTCCGCTGATAGGTACACTCCCGGGCCTACAGACGTCAGATGCATTGGATTGCTTCCACTGGCGCCCACGTTGATGTCCTTGACCAAGAAAAGACCCCCTCCGACATTCATCCCATATCGATAAAGCTCCCTTCCGTAGCTATCGGTTTGAGCTGTGAACCAGATTGTATTGCCCTTCATTATTAGGTCTCTGGGGATTCCCCCCTTGTCGTCCATGCAGCAATAATCGCCGTTGTTCCACGATTTGTCTTCCGGTACCAGGTTCACTAGCATGTACGTACCGACATCAGTGCCGTCTGTGATCCAAAGCTCCTCTCCGGAAGCAGGATCAAATGCCTGATTGCAATAGTCTCCCACGCAGATCGCCTGAACGATTGTGTACAGCAGCCTGTCAGGGGTGAATCCATTAGATGGCATCACCATCAGGTTACTGGGCCCGGAGTAATCAAAATCAGCATCTGGATGGTTGTAGTCCCAACCAATCCACTGGTCCCTGACTCGATATGTCCCCTCCTCGGTCCCGTCACTGATGAATACATGTGGGAAATTTACGCCTGGGTTTGAGTCAAAAGCAGTGAAGAAGATTTTGTTGTTCCCAGCCACCATTTCCGGAACAAAACACTCAGTAGGATCCGGCCAGCACATTTGGTGTATGCTTCCGTAATTTACGCAATTTTCGGTCTCTTCCCCCGTCTCTGGATCAGTGGCTGGAGTGCACTCTTCTTCCCGTACGTCTTTGACCATGTATGTTCCACCAACTGACCCATCACTACGCCATAACTCCCATCCATGTACTCCATCATCGGCGGAGAAGTATAGCACTCCCCCCATCTCTACGAATAGGGCAGGCCCCCAATCACGACTATCGCCAGCCTGTACGCCTGATACCATGCCACTGTCTCCGGGACACTCGCCCACAGTGAATTGAATCTCGTCGTAGTTGACCCTCCCGTCACCAGGTATAGCCGCCCCTGCCCCGTCATCGTATCCGACAGCCATCTCCATTCCCGGGTTGTCTTGGGGGCATGAATCGACACGCTCCCTGATCTCGTAGGTAAGGGTCCCCATCGTACTCTGCAGGGCCGTGATGGTGGCCTCCAGTGACTGTATTTCCTGGTCCTTCAGACCCACCATCCCCTCGAGGCTCGAAATCTGGTAGTCCGCATTTGCAAGCTCTGCGGTGAGGTTGGTGATTTGCCCCTGAAGCGAATCAATGGCGGACTGGTCCGATGGATCTGTGGAGTTCAGCTGTTCCAGTGCACTAGATAGCTGAGATTCAAGTGAATCCCTCATGCTCTCGGCAGCCTCAAGTTGTCCTTGGAGTTCAGAAATCGAATCCTCTGCCACGGCCAACTGAGAGACTGCCTCGCCCAAAGTCGCCTCAAGTGCAAGCTTCCCTTCATTGGCATCATCCAGATCAGCAGTCAGGTTCGCTATCTCCGACTGCAATGAGGACGTATCAGAATCCCCACTGGAATCCTGCCCCGTGCACCCGGACATGGTCGAGGTAACCAACAATAACATCATCAGTACCGGAATCAGTCTCATGCATGCCCTAGTTCGAATTCGCTATTAAAGTTCTACATGGCACACCGTGGCCATATTGGTGCTCGTGCCGGGATTTGAACCCGGGTCGTCGCCTCGAGAGGGCGACATGATGGACCGAACTACACCACACGAGCGTATGTCCGGCCACCCCTGTCGTGTATTTGAAAACAGTGGCTACATCCAGAATCATGATAATTTCACTTTCACTTTCATCTTTGGTCTGTTGCCTCTCTTCATATGCGAAACGCCCTGACAGACAGGCATGAACCGAGCAGCAAACACGAGAAACGAGGTTTCCTACAGGAAGAGGCCAGAGCCATCCAGGATAGTCCCCCTGTCATCCCTCGTTCCGACTGATAGCGCAGAATTAACAATGAACGAAACAGGGCTGGTAAACAGCAATGGCATTGGTGCTAGGAAGGGGACTTGGAGCCCACTTCCAGACCTCCCTACCCCAGTAGAGGTGAGTCCATCTTCATGGGAGGGGCTCAGGTCAAGGATGCTGGCCAGTAAGGCGATTGCCGAGGTGGTGGCCTGATGTCCAGGACCACTAGGCTGAGGGAGGAGGTCCGAATCATGTTGGAGGAGAATGGAACTGCCAATACGGTGGAGATTTTCGATCACCTAAACGAGCGCTTCAGGTGGGGCGCCACCATGAATCAGGTCGGCAACATCCTAGCCAAAGACTCGCGGTTCGACAAGGTGGGGCACGTCAGAGGGCAGTTCAGAGGAAGCGTATACACGGTTTGCGTCTGGGGCCTACGCCCTAGTGAAGCACTCGTAAAGGCCTCTTGATGGGGAATAAGTCAAGTCCCCAAGTCATGGCACAGGGCCGTGAGTCGCACAGGCAGTGGTCCAGCTTGGATGACCCTCTTCAGGATAGGCAACACCCTGACTGGAGTCGTTGGGGTATTCCTAGGTGCAATAGTTGCCCTAGGGGGATTACCCACTGGGAAACTCGCAATCATAACGATCCTACAGGCTACATCAGTCCTATGTTTCATGGCATCATGGAACGCACTCAATGATATATTCGACCTCGATATAGACAAGGTAAATCGTCCAGATCGACCCCTCCCCAGTGGAGCGATAAGCGTCAGATCAGCCAAGGTCGCCACATCCTTGATGATGGCCACGTCATTTCTTTGCATGGTACTTGCATGGTTCACAGTGGACTCCATGGGGAACGAATTTAGTGAATGGGCCCCTTCCTTGGCGGTTTGGGTAGTGGCACTCTTCCTGTTGGCGAACTATGAATTCCCCAACAGCCTGAGGCTGAAAGACAGGGGGCTCCCCGGAAACATAGCAATCAGCATATCTGTTGGATTGGTCGCTGTATTCGGGGCTGCTGGCGTCCTGCAACCTTACAATCACCGGGCATGGTCCCTTTTCCTTGTTGGGACATTCTACAACACGTCCAGAGAGGTAGTAAAGGACATTGAGGATATGGAGGGGGACGAGGGGAGAAACACCTTGGCAATGAGAGTGGGTGCCGACTCTGCAAGAACTGTCGCATGGGTTCTTTCTTTGATTGCATTCGCAGCCGTAATCATGCCCTTCGCATTCGAGATATTTCCCCCATTGCACGTGGTCTTCACAATACCGGCAGTGATTTCTCTGATGCTTGTCAAGTCGAAGCTGCTAAATTCAGAGGACCATGAAGCTTCGAGCCTCCTGAAGAAGTCAATGATCCTCTGCCTCGCCGCCTTCCTGGCTAGCTCTTTGATCGGGTGACTAGCTCAATTCGAGATATGTTTCCCAAGCCGCCGGATTGCACATCATGGTCAGCAATGACATTTGGGCCCACATCCTATTCTCCGCCTGATCGAAAACAACGCTATTGGCCGAATCTACAACACCGTCCGTCACTTCCTCCCCTCTGTGTGCGGGCAGGCAATGCATGAACAGGTAGTCGGGATGGGCATGCGACACCAAATCCTCGTTGACTTGGAAACCATCGAAGTCTGCAAACTTACCATCCAGGCCCTCCTCTCCCATGGATACGAAAACATCGGTATAGATGACACCGGCACCTGTAACGGCCTCAACTGGGTCATTCGTTCCCGTAATTCTCGCCCCCGACTCCTCAGCTATCGCTAAGGCCCTCTTCAAGACGTCCGGATCAGGCTCATACCCCTCTGGAGTGGCGTATTTGACATCATGTCCCAGCGAAACTCCAGCCAGCATCAAATCGTGCAGTACATTGTTGCCGTCACCCACCCATGCTATGTGCCCCTTTACGGAATCCCCATGCTCAGTTATGGTCATCAGATCAGCTGCTGATTGACATGGGTGGTGCAAATCAGACAGCGCATTGATGACAGGCACGGTGGAGTGTTTCGCGAGCTCCTCGACGGTGTCGTGACCAAAACATCGGTAAGTGATCCCATCGAGGTATCTCGAAAGTACAGCTGCAGTATCTGCCACAGACTCGCTCTTGCCTAGTTGGATATCATTGGAAAGGAGGGTCAGCGGCTGCCCTCCGAGTTTACGTACACCAACTTCGAATGACACCCTTGTCCTGGTGGATGGCTTTTCGTAAATTGATCCGATTGACATCCCCTCGAGAGGCCTGAAGTCTTCCGCAAAGCCATCATCGTTCTTGAATCGAATAGCCCACTCGATAATGTCAGCAAGCTCGCCTCTGAAATCATCTATCGCTAGTAAATCTCTCTTATTGCCGCTCATGCTCTATATCTCCTGCAAAACCATCTCTGGCATCTGCCATGGCCCCATAGACGGTCTGGACGAAGGTCAGTACATCCGCCAAACCTTCCTCCTCCTCGCTAGACAGGGGAATTAGTCCAGGCTGTATTGAAGCGTGCTGCATCATCCTCAATTGCCCGATTGCAAACTCGGCCCTCTGGCTGCCCGTCCCATGGCTCATTGACTGATCCGCTGACTCGGCATAGAGTGCCGCCTCTAGGGCGCCTAGGTTCTCCCCCCATTCCACAATCCTCTCAAGGACTTCCGGTTCAAGCAGGTCAGCCTTTGAAAGGAAGTTTGCAGTTGGTAGCCCAAGTCTGAAGTGTACTATCGAGGAAAGCAGCATCTGGGAGACAAACCCACTCGGGGTCTGAGATAGCATTGGGTCGAAAAGGAAGGCTAGGCAAGCTCTGCCCTGCCCTAGTACCTCAACAAGGTGACTGGATGCCTCCCTGAATGCGAACAACTCGACCTGCCCCGGAGTGTCAATTACCATAATATCGCCAGCAAGTCCATCCAATTCTTCGTGAATGTCTATCGCCTGTGCTGCAACAAGATCGGCAGCTAGTATCTGAGCACCATTTGGACCTAGGTCATATTCATCCATGACCTCGGAAAGTGAAATCAGGTCCCTAACATCGAACTCGGGGTCGTAGTGAACCCTTTCCGCGCCTGGATCGAGGTTTATCGTCAAAGCTTCGACTTCAAGGAATCTCGCCCATCTTTGAAATGCGGTAACAAGGGAACTCTTCCCAGCACCAGCGGTTCCAACTACGAATAATACAGGGGGCGAGGTTCCATCCATAGTGCTCATTATGCAGCCCGAAGGCATCAGGTCTTGAAGGATTCCTCACTAATTGGTTAGATTTACCACAAGCAACCGTTATACCAACTGCTGCCACGTCTCGGTATGCCTTCAATGGGGGGAGAGTCATGTCAGAACAGCCACCGCCACTGCCTCCCGGTTTCCCAATGCCCCCTCCCCCTCCACCTCCTCCGGGATTCGAAGATGATGCCGATGATGATGAGTCAACTGAACAGAAGCAATCAGAATCGCCTCCAATGGAGCCCCAAGAAGAAGAAACAAGGGAACAGATAGATGCGATAATTTCCAACACCGGTGAGTTCACCGAATCATCCTCAGGCGATAGTGTATCTCCGCCACCGCCGCCACCGCCCGGCTTCGAGGCCCCGCCACCGCCGCCACCGCCCGGCTTCGAGGCCCCGCCACCGCCGCCACCGCCCGGCTTCGAGGCCCCGCCACCGCCGCCACCAAGTCCCGAATCGGAATCTACAGAAGTCATGACTCCCCCTATCGAGGAAGAAGATCAACTCTCAGACTCTCTCGCCGCATTGGAGGCTTTGGACGAAGAAACAATTGATGACGAGGACATATGGGGGGCCGATTCGGAAATTGCTTCGGAACTAGACAGCCTCATCAGCGATGAGTCAGAGAGTCCCTTGGAAAGCCCCCCAACATCCAGTTCCCAGAACCTCCGTTCTGCATCGGAGATTGATGCGATACCGGGGGACAAGCTGCATGCCACGTTGAGCGAGGTCGAGGAATCGACCTTGAATCCGGACGGTAGTGTAAGAAGCCAGTCAATCGAGGGCGAACTAATCCTGAGGAACTCCAGCCGTAAGGATAGGGCATGGGACATTTCCGTCTCCCTAGCGGAGTTTGAATCTACGGATATTGGCGGATCAATGGTGACTGTTAGGGAATTAGAAGCAACCGAGGAGACAGTAATTCCTTACTTGGCGAACGGCCCAAGAATGCTTGTTCTGAGTGAGAAGATAGATACTGAACCTGAACGGGAGCAGGAAGCAAGCCTGTCCCTAGTCAACTCGGAAGACAGGCAGGAAATTGAGATACTTATCAAGGTAGAGAACGCTTCCACGGTACCCCTCACTGCGGTAGAGGTAAATCGTACATTCCCCAGCAATTTCGAAATTCCTGAAGGTCCAGAATATAATGTCGAAGAGTCCACACTATCTTGGTCAGTAGGAAGGCTAGCCGTAGGACAGAGCCAGACTCTGGAGCTGTCCCCCACCGTGCTGACTAGTGACATAGAGAAGATTTCTGCCGGTGTAGCTACTGCAACATATTCGGCCGACTCAACGGTTTCTAGAATAAATTTCGACAAGGTCTCTGCAAGGAGTCGTGCAGCTCCATTTGTGACTCCCCAGGAAGACGACAGGCCAGGAATCTGGCATAGCAAATTCGTTTTTGAGAACAAATCATCTTTCGTGGTAACACTTTCTGACATCACTGTTGTACTGGCAGGAAGGGATGAGCCGATTCTTGATGCATCGGATTTGAGAGTTGATCTTCCACCAGAAGGTAGCTGGGACTCTATGGTTAAGACTGTGAAGTCAGAAGACCAGCCAAGGTTCACATTCCCAACTCTGTCCTACTCAATCCTGCCTAGGGTCTCCGCCATCTCAAGGGGTGAAGTCAGCCTCAAGGAACAGAAACTCACTGTCCTAGATGCTGAGATTCTGAAGAAGTTCGATAGATCAAGGATAAGATCGTTCGTGGGGTCAGATATCGAGGCCACAATTACGGTCGAGAATACTGGATCAGCAACAATCAATGTCATGAGGCTAATGGATGACATACCAGGCGTATTTGACCCCCCTTCTAGTGACTCAATCAGCATAGAGATGGGAGGCTCTGAGCTGAATGAGGATCAGTTCAGAGTCGAGGTCGTGAATGGCATCCAGCTAGAGGAGAAGTTGGTGTCTCCTGATGGCCCCGGACATTCTCTGAGAGTAACAGTTGGGACCTCTGCACCATTGGGGCTCCAGCCAGGAAAGACCCTGGTTATCAGATATCCATTACATGCCCCAGAGCCGTCTAAGGACAATGGCACGCTGGCCGCACCAGCTAGGGCAGATTTCAGTGCAGAGAGATTTGGGCCGGTGGCAACTAGAACCGTAATCAGGCCCCCACAGATTAGCGTCATCCACAGAAGGAGGAGTTTCACTACCGGCAAGGAGGTATACCCCGGGGGAGGGCAGGGCCGATACGAGATTCTCCTCGTCTTCCAGAATAACTCGGACAGTGCGTTAGAGGATTTAGCCCTACATGATGTCGTTCCCGGAACATTCTCACTCGAAAGCTCGAATGTCAAATCAAGCACCAGGGGGGAGAGGGACTCCTCTTACACGAAGGAGCCAGCCCGCGAGGGGACGCACATCACATGGAAGGTCGGGAGAATCGAGAAGGGCGAGAGGATTACCGTTCAGTATGAGATCCAAGGAGATCCAGAATCTGAATACAAGGTTTCAGACGCCCAAGACTACCATGGCGCAACATTCGGAGAAGAGGTCGACGATGAGCCAAATCTCCCCGAGTGGGCCGAGGCAAAGAAGCCGGGGGCACTTCCCGATATTCCAATCCCAGAGCCAGAGCCAGAGCCGGAGCCGGAGCCGGAGCCGGAGCCCGAGCCAGAGCCGGAGCCCGAGCCAGAGCCGGAGCCCGAGCCAGAGCCACAGATCTCAGGATGCCCAATTTGCGGCACAGATAACGAACTCGGGGCCTCATTGTGCGTGGTATGCGGATATTCGTTCAAGTAATGCGCAATTTCAGAACAGTTTTTCCACCGAAGTGTTGATTGAACCCATGGAGAGCCGATATACATGGCGCAGGGACCTAAGCCGGGAGACGCCCAAGCGCAAGCCATGTCATCGATGATGGGGCCAATGCTGGTGATGTTTGCAATAATGATCCCTCTGATGCTGTTTGATAGCATCAGAATTGCCCTATCAGATAGTGCCGGCTCGGTAATTGAACCAATACTCCCATTTCACTCAGAATACTTCGTCCCCACTGTTTTTGTTGTCGGCTCAAGTATCATGGTAGTCAACACCATAATCAGATCTCTGTTTACTGACCCTCTAAAACAAGCTCATCACGCACATAGGTCCAAGCAAATCAGCTCACAGATGAGAGAGGCACAGAGGGAGAGGGATACGGCGAGAGTTAGCAAAATGCAGGAGTTGCAAATGGAACTAATGCCCGAGTCAATGGCCCAGCAGGCTCAGATGATGAGGCCGATGATGTTCACGATTGTCTTCATAATAGCAATATTCAGTTGGATGGCCATTTCTGTAGAAGAATTCAGGGTTGGCTATGTCAGTCTACCGTGGGCCCCCACTTGGAGCTTAAATGACAGGGTGATGTGGATTTTCCCAGCTTGGATCGCTTCTTACATCACCATGAGTGCCCCCCTGGGGAGGATTATCGACAGACACATCAAAATTTACCGCTATCGAGTTCACCCCTTGGTGATAGCAGCTGAACCAATCCCGGAACCACTGCTGCACTTACTAGAGGATGTCAAGCAGAAAGTACGTCCAGGCTCTAGGACTAGGAGATCTCAGAGGAGGAGGGACGGGCCAAGGAAGACAGGTAATCATACAGCTACCAAATCTGAAAGGAAGAAGGGAGGCAATCTGCAAGTCGCGCCACCAAAGACTGGATCAACCTGCCCTTCTTGTGAATCCGAGATGATATCCAGAACTTCGATGGGCAAGCTAAGGTGCGAAGTTTGTCGAAATGAGTGGAGATGAGGCATTGACTATTCTGACCGTTAGCGGTAAGCCAGGTAGCGGCACCTCCACTTTGGTGGAAAGGATAGCAGAGGAAAGAGGCTGGAATTCAGTAAACGGTGGAGACGTTTTCAGATCAGAAGCATCCAGGAGGGGCATTTCGGTTGAAGAATTCAGCAGACTTTGCAAGGAAGACCTGGATGTAGATAGATCACTAGACACTATGCTGAAAGATTTACTATTGTCGGAAAAAGCGCCTGAAATAATCGAAAGCAGACTCATTGGTTGGTGGGCACACTCATTGGATATTGAGTGTCTGAAGGTTTGGATTAGGGTTTCTGATGAGGAGAGGGCCAGAAGGATCGTGGAAAGAGAAGGCCTTGACTATGGCACAGCTCTGTCAGTATCCAGGCAGAGGAATGAGGACGATATGCAAAGGTACAGGGTACTCTATGGGATAGACTTGGATGACATGGCTCCCTATGATCTGATTGTGGATGCCGACTCACTCAATGCCGATGAAGTATTCAGTCTGGTAAATTCAAGGATCGGTGAATAATTTGTCATCCCCCGGCCTAGTCGTCCTGGACGAGAAGGCAGTAACGGACTCGAAGAGGGGAGTCGACCCATATTCCAGAGACATAGAGGAGCTTCTGGAGTCGGGGATTATTCTTGTCAACAAGCCAAGGGGCCCAACAAGCCATCAATTGGCAGCGTGGACAAGAGAACTTCTTGGAATTAAGAGGCTGGGGCACGGAGGCACCCTTGATCCATTCGCCACGGGATTGTTGACCTTATTGTGCGGTAAGGCAACAAGATTGACTGACATCGTTCTTTCCGGCGACAAAACATATGTCGGGGTAATCAGGTTCTCCAAGAAAATAGACAGGGAAAATCTGGATCTTGTTCTTTCCTCTCTTGTTGGGAAGGCCTACAATGTTCCTCCTCGGGAGTCCGCAGTCAAGGTCAGGGTAAGGAGCAGGCAATTCAATTCGATAAATTGCCTAGACGAAGACTCCGAATCAAGGGTTTTCGCGATAGAGGTCTCATGTGAGGCTGGCAGTTACATCAGAACATTGGCTCGTGATATCGGCCTATTGGTCGGTGCTCAGTGTGAACTCATTGAACTGCACCGGACCAAGAGCGGCACATTTGACTCAGCAATGGCATGTACGATGCAACAACTAACCGATGCTGTGCATGTCTGGAGGGAGCACGGTGACGATAGAGCGGTGAGGAAACTAATCTCGCCCATAGAAAGGGTCCTTGTCTCACTACCGCTTATTGTAGTCAAGGACGGAGCAGCAGCGGCAGTCTCGCACGGGGCATCGCTCGCCAGGCCCGGGATTGCTAAGTTCTCAGGCGGCGTAAAGGCTGGCTCTTCCGTACTAATACAGAGTATGAAGGGAGAGGCAGTAGCAATCGCAGAATTGAAGGTCGATTCAGATGATCTACCGGGAATGGAGACGGGAGAGGTCGCTATTCCGAAATCTGTTCTGATGGCGCCGGGGACATATCCCCAGACATGGTCAAGGGACTAGTCAAGCCATCTCGTGCTCTTCGTAAACCCACTCTTCGGTTTCAAGCCTAATCTTCAATTTCATCATGGATACACGCCCACAGTTGCCATCGCGGCATACAAATTCGATTCCAATTGTGGTATAACTATTCCCTGAAAATAGTTGATTATCGGCCGGATGTGGGTCAATTTCAAGAGAAATTCCCACTCACTTGCCTCTCTTATCGTATGGTTTCTTGACCCTGCCGGGGCCGAGCCTGAGTGCAGTGATCGCTATTGCAATTAGTCCTACAGAGCCAACGATAATTGCAGGCCCCCTGTCTACGCCTGAATCCTCATTGGAATTCGGCTCTCGTTCAGAGACTTCTACCTGTATCGACTTCTCATTATTGTCCTCATTAGTTTCCTGAATCGAGTTTGTGCCGTCGGCTACCGCCCTGATTAATTGGGTTCCAGGGCCGGATAGTGCAGCATCGCAACTCGCTTCTCCAAGGCCCCCCGATTCAACCGTGTCAATAACAGTGGTCCCCACAAATACATCGTCAACCAGGCACCGTACTTCAACTCCAAATGCATCTCCCATCCCTTGATTCCTGACAAAAATCGAGATTCTGGCTACATCGCCATCTTTGAGACTACTCCCCGAACCAGTAGAACTTTCTACAGTAACCGACTCTACAATGAGATCGGGCTTTGCAGTAACAATGACCTCTAATTGCTGAGAAATCTGGTTTACCCCGTCACTAACGGTCACCTCTACAACGTGTGTACCCACTGCGACAGGCGACAATAGCAAATTACCATCAGATCCAATTGTTGCCCAAGACTTGCTAGTCATTACCGAGGGAGCATCAGTATCCGGGTCACTAATGGCCATTTCAATAACTAAATCTTCACCAAGCTCAATATACACACTAAGTGGCAATCCGCTAATGGTCGGCTCATCAGGAACTTCCGCGATATTTACCGTAAACGAGTCAGACCATTGATTCCCCCTCTCATCCATTACCTCTACGAAAACCTCAGAATTACCATGAGCGTTACTAACTGGCTGCAAAACTAAATCGCTCCCAGAGGAGGAAGATAAGACCACACTCTCGTCACTACTCCATGTGTTGATCGTCAACCCCTGGGGTTCTGTAATGTCATCATCGCATCTCGCACTTAGTGGAATCAGTATTCCACCCCCGTCCTCTTCCATCTCAACATCGTCAAATGGGATGCATGTTGGATCTAAATCCCACTCTACTAGGAAACCCCCAGAAATGCTCATCGACTCAACATGGATAACAGTAGTCTCATTCGAGCCATCAGATGACCACTGAAACCTCGCCGCAACACCGACATTCACTGACTCCGAGTCCGATGGAAGGGCATGACCCACGGGGACCTCTAAAGTGAAGTGTCCAAGATTAATCGGCAGACTCTCAATGAGATATTCCCCTATCGCGAATCTAATCGAACTCCCTGTGGAAGAGAGGCCGTCGATTTGACCGGCTACGGAGCCGCTTACTACCAAATGCGGATCGTTGACATCCACCCTTGCCCCAGAAATGCAACCATCATGTATCTCGACTCTAATTCGTTGCAGTGATTCCGGATGTTCTAGCAAATCTCCGGATTGAATTTGGTAATAGTCCCCGTCTACTTCGTCAGGTAGCACCCAAATGGTATGGTTGCCCGAGCCGTATGTGTGGATTCTCCCCAATTGCTGCAAGGGAGGAACTTCAACATCAAACTCCCACTCTCCCGAGGCGCTACTGGAGGGCACTAGTCCGCATGACTCTATGTCGAGTCCATTGGTAGATCCATCATATGGGCCGATATCAACAATTGGAGAATTCTGACCCAATAGGGGGCTTATTGCAATTGAATTTTCAAAGGAATACCAGGGTTGGTAATACCTAACCCTAACTCCTACAGCATCCACGCGAACCTCCGAGTCGTCACTCCCCCCTCCTTGAGATACATAGTCGAAAGTTACGGAAGCCCCCTCGGCGTAATTCCAATCCCAATCGGCCATTTCATCAACTGGAACGACAAGGGGATTGTTCATCTTGAAGACCCCTGAGAGAGTTCTGGTGTATGTTGTAACTAGCTTATCATTGCCGACATTCTGAAGGATAATTCTGACCGAGTCGGAATTCAAATTGTCTGGTATTTCAAAGTGTAAGACAAGTGAGACATTAGCGATTGGCCTGCTATGAAGTCCGGAGAAATCGAATCCTCCGACAGTAATGTTGGGGCCCTTTGACCACGTGTAGAATGTATCAGGCGAACCAGTGCTGTAATTTGATCCGGTAATGCTAGATTGGGCCCAAGATGTCACTTCCTCTAGATTCTCCGGCCTGTCGTGGGTGAATGACAATTCCCCATCGGCAATCATTCCCTCGGTGTACAGAGCCGGGCTGCCAGAGAAACCCGATGTAGCACTAATGCTCCAATCTTCTTCATCCTCAAAGGTACCTGCAGAAAAAATCTCCATTCCTTCCGCGGTAATTACCGTATCAGCGGATACAACAAGTAATGGTTGCAATAGTAGAAGCAATGTCAGAGCGAGTCCATGGAGGCCTCTATCGCGACCCATCGCCCCTTCACGGAGGCAAGTCGTGCTTCAACCCGTTGGTTACTTGTCAGACGCCATAGTTGCATAACGGTTGATATACGGGCCTTTCCCCGTTGAATGCACAGACGGCTGTGATGGTGTAGCGGTTAGCACGGTGGGTTGTGGTCCCGCCGGCCCGGGTTCAAGTCCCGGTCACGGCCCCATTCTCCAGTTAGGTTGGCCCGTTGAGCTCATCGGTTGTTATGTCGTGCCCCATCTTGTCTACCTTTATTGCCAGGTACTCACGATTTTCATCGCCAACTCCCGCTACTAGGGGCATCCGCTGCTCAACATTAATTCCATACGATACTAATTGGGCAATCTTGTCGGGATTGTTGGTTAGTAGGCAAACGCTTTCTATCCCAATAAGCCTGAGAATTTCAGAAGCAACACCATAGTCCCGAGCGTCAGCTGGATGGCCAAGAAGTATGTTTGCTTCTACTGTGTCAGCCCCTTTGTCTTGCAAATTGTATGCCTGTATTTTTGCATGAAGTCCGATCCCCCGCCCCTCTTGTCTGAGGTAAAGTATGCATCCCCAACCAACATCCTGTATCATGCGGATTGCAGCATCCAGTTGAGGCCCACAGTCGCACCTGAGGCTACCAAAAGCATCTCCGGTGAGGCATTCCGAGTGCACCCTGACTAAAACAGGGTCAGGTCCTTTCATCTCTCCAAGAGTTAGCGCAACATGGTCCATTCCCGACTCTGAGTCATTGAAAACCCTGATTCTGAACTCTCCTTTGTCAGTAGGAAGGCGTGCATCGGCGGGAATTTCACCAGTTTCCTGAATTCTTACTTTCTTGCTATTCATGCCCCTCCCCCCTCTTTCGCTTGTCGGAAGTGTTGCTGATAAAGAAAACATACTCTCCTGAATTCTCCACTACTTCTAGAAGATTTACTCCCATTCTGTCGCATAGGATGGGGATGTCACGGAGTGTTTCTGGATCGTCACAAACAACCTCGAGAACCCAAGCCGTATCCGACTCAAGTCGAACAGAAAGTGAGAATATGGCCGCCTTAGTTTCGTGTATTGGAATAGGGCAGAAGAATCCTAGAAGATCCAGACGTTTGGAAACCTCTTGCCTCCCTGCCATTACCTCACCGTAGCTGAAACAACCTCATGAATTCACAATAGCCGGCTTAAGGGAACGCCCTTGGAATTCCCTCCCCTTGATCACATCAATGACGTATGCCACCTTCTCGACATGCACCTCGACAATGGTCTCTTCATCGTCAGAGGTAACTTCGCCAATCGCTATTTCGGGAATCCTGGACTCCTTGACTATCCAGTCCACGAGCTCCCTTTTCGTGGCTTCTGAATTATTTATTTTCATACTAACTCGAACCATCCCGAAGTAATCCGAAACCTCGTCCCAGTCATCCCTCTTGGGCACGAAGTCCCTTTCACGGCCCTCGGGAAGTGCTGGAGGTTCAGTGAATGGAATTTCAAGCCCCCATGTAGAGCAAATCTTGTCGATCATAGTTACTTCTGAACCAGTAGCGAAACTCCAAGCCTCGCCCTTTTTCCCCATCCTGCCGGTCCTCCCAATCCTGTGAACGTAGACTTCAGAATCATCAGGCAGATCATAATTGACAACGTGGGTGATGCCATCAACATCGAGCCCACGAGCTGCTACGTCGGTTGCAACCACTATCGACTCCGAACCGTCTCGGAATGAGTCAAGGACCCGCTCCCTCTTGTTTTGAGGCATATCTCCATGCAGCCCTACTGCCTTGAATCTGAACTTACCTAGCCTCTCAACAATTAACTCGACCATCCTCTTGGTGTTTGTGAAGATAAGAATCTGTGAGTCGCTCCCGGAACTCCCAATAATTCTGCCTAGGGCCCAAAGCTTGTTCGCCCGTCCGACCTTGATTGCAAACTGCTCAATCTCCGGGACTTCTACTTCCAAGTCCTCGCTCATAACATGGACTGGATCATCCAGGAATTCCTCTGCGGCATCCAGTACTTCCTGTGGGAATGTGGCGCTGAACAGTAGTGTCTGCTCCCTATTGACGGTCCGCTCAAAAATCCAGAGAACATCGGGGAAGAAACCCATGTCAAGCATCCTGTCTGCTTCGTCCAAGCAGAAGAGAGTGATACTCTCCATTTTCAGGTGACCGCGCTTTGCCATATCGATCACCCTGCCCGGGGTACCTACCACTATGTCCGCACCATCATCGAGCCTCTTTGCTTGTTTCTCAATGTCCGTGCCCCCGTACACCGTCTCAATTTTCAGTCCCTTCTCACCTTGCAGAATGCCCATTTCTTCCGAAACTTGGACTGCCAGCTCCCTTGTTGGGCACAGAATGATTGCCTGAATTTTTCCTATGACACTGCATCTTTCTATCGCAGGAATTCCAAAGGCAGCGGTCTTTCCAGACCCCGTTCTCGCCTGTCCCACAACGTCGCGACCCTTCCTGGCATGAGGGATCGCTTCGATTTGAATTTCAGTTGGTTCTTCCCATCCACGCTCCACAATTGCTCTGGAGATGTGGCTCTCTAGGTCCCATCTATCAAACCCCTTGGGTTTATCATTCATATGAATCCCTCAGGATCAGAAGTTCTCCGACTCCTGGATTTCCGCCTGAAGTTCGCCCATCCAGTACTTCTTGCAGTTCTCTTTCGTCAGAAACTGATCCTTGCTAGAGAAGTTGTGGTTGTAGTGGTTGTCCTGTACGGATGCAAATTGAGTAGGCTTCCTTTTGTGGAACTTCTGAAGCACATGCTGCCTCATGTATTGCCTGAATTTCAGAGCCTTGGTCCTGTTGTATTTGCCAGAGGCCATTCCATCCCATAGCAGCTCGAATCGCTCTGCCTTCTCGTCAACGACTTCGCTCATGGACTTCCCTCGCTTTCCGGCCGACCTAACTCCTGTTTATGATGTTCACCCATGGGTTGTTCGGGCCCCACTTTGGCATCTGGGTCATCTTCTTCCGAAACTGTCGGGTTATCTAGCGCTGCCAAGAATCGGTTCTTTTCTTCCTCGGAACCCTCCATTTCTATGTCTATGGACAGAGAACTCAACTTCTTCCTGAGGTCGGTACGGGTTTCTTGTTTTAGTAGCTCAGCAGCAGTCTCTCTGAGCTCATTACCGCTGAGAACAATTGTCAGAAGCTCAATACAGGCCTTACGTAGATTGTAATCTCTATCTCGAGCACCATCTAGAATCATCTTAGCCACTCTGGGGCTCTGCATGTCGAGCCTCTTTAGGGCACCAATCGCTGATTTTCTGACTCCGGAATCATCGTCCGACATTGCAACTTCGACAAGAATTGCGGCTATTCTGGGCTCAGAACCAGCCAGCGCGTTCAGGGTTCTAGCAGCATTCCTCCTAACATCCTGGTCCTGGTCTTCCAAGCACCATCCTATCAAGTCCCAAACCTCAGCACTAGACTTTGGGGCAAGAACCCTGAGTATCTTCGAACCCCTCCTCCGCAGATCAACATCTTCCTCTCTGATCAGCTCGTCAATGTGGAGGCAACCTGTTTCAGTCCAACTCTCCGATGCCATCTTCAAAGCACTAAACGCATTGTCCCTGTGCCTCTTCCTTGTATCCCTCAATTCCCTGCGCAGTATCATCTCGCAACCCGAGGGAAAGATAGGGGCCATCTTCTTCAGCGCAACCATAGCTTCTGAACGCACATCCTCTTCATCGTCAATCAGCCTATCCGAAAGGCATTGCAGGAGCCCCTCGTGCTTCCTCAATGAGAAGGACGGCAGTGAGCTAAGTGCCAGAGTCCTAATTTTGGGGTCGTCATCATCCAGACATTCCAGTAGTATCGAGTGGGCTTCTTCTGTCTGAGCCTCACTAACCCTGTGCAGGGCCAGTATCCCATCTCCTCGCCTCGCGAAACCCCCTCCTGCAGTCCTTGGCAACTCTATGGCTCCTTTCGTACCACTGGAAAGCTCGATGATTTCTCCCTCGGGAACCACCCTCCAAGCTCCCTCTGGAGGGAGCAGTAGCCTGATATCGGCCTCGTCCTTCACACTCCCCCTGGTAAGCGGTCGCCCTGTCCTCGGGTCTCTTGCAATGTACTCTCTGGCCACGTTTGTCGCCCCGCGCATAGTATCGACATTATTCAACTGACTGACTGTTCGTCCCAATTAGGGGCGAACATCTTTTCAACCGTCTAGCGTGTATAGTATCGTGATTAGTCAAGACTCGGAGGAGGAAGTACGACGCTTCATCAACTCAAGCTTCTCGGGATCTCCCGGACTTCACCTTCCCAGTGAGGAACTCCTAAGGCTCTGGTCCCTGGAATTCCAGTGGTTCTCTCCGTTGGAGTCATCTGAAGTACTCGAAAAACTAATTGAAGCCGGATGGCTATCTATTTCCGAAGACGGAGTAAGCCCCACTGAGGGAATAGAGACATCCCTCCCGCCACTGGGGTGGAGGCCAATATTTCGCAAACTAGCGAATCCTCCGACGATCCCCTCACAAGCTCCCGTAGAAACCGTGAATGAGCCAGTCCCAACTTCGGTTACCATAGTAAACAGTCATGAGAACTCGGCAAAATATCCCCCTGACTGGGCTGAGGGGTCAATACCCCACTTGATCTCAGTAATCGGGGAAAAATCGGGACTTGATAGTAAAGAGGTAGTCAGAAGGGCCCAACGGAAGAGGAGGGCGTTGGGCCATGTGACTTTGTGGATGTCTCTAGCTTTGGTCGCGAGAGACCAAGGGCTTGACATGTCTCTAATTGACGAGGTGATAGGGGAAAATTAGTCCCCATTTGCTGTTCTGACCTCTGCCGCAAGGAGTACTGGTAGGACGAAGAGTGCCAGAATGAATGAGAACGCCACTGAGATAGAACTGACCACGCCGAAGTCCCTGATTACTGGGATAGGGGACAGCATCAGAACCAGGAAACCACAGATTGTTGTGCCGGCTGACATGAGAAGGGCGGTGCCAGTTGTAGCGTACATGTCCCTCATGGCCTTCCAAACGCCCATCCCCTTCTCCCGATTCGTCTCGAAACTCCTCCAAACATGTATTGAGTAGTCTATGCCTAAACCTATGGTGAGTGCAGTAATCATGATCGTCAGAACGTTCCAGTTCAGTCCCAATGTGGCCATAGAACCGACTACCCACGCCCCCGCTAGCCCGACCGGCAATATCACCACGAGAGACTGACCCAGCCTCCTGGTCAGCAAGAATAGAACCATTATTGAAACAAGCAGGCTAATGCCTGTAGACTCTATCTGGGATACCACCAGCCCGGAAAGTATCCCGTCAATCATGACAACATCTCCCGTTGCATATGCTCTGCAGTCAATCAATCCGTCTTCTTCTATCAGGCTGGCCTGGTGCTTGAATATCTCCGAGACCCTTGCTGAGTCCTCACTATTCCTCGCCATCACGTCTATACTCATTTTTAGGTATAGCAATTGACTCCCGTCCTTAGTCAAAGCTACATGCCCAGAGACTCTCTCCGACCAGCTATCCCCCCTCAGCGCATCACCCGTCGAATCGTTGGAAAGTAGGGCACCAATGGCCGCGGAGATGTCACCTTCTTCGAAGCCGTCTGTAATGTCCAATTCACCCTCAAAAATTCCCAAATGGAAAGTCTCGCCGAAGGACGGATCATTCTCAACTGCATCCCTGAGAATTGGATATAGCCCATCGTAAGAAGGCCTGTCTGACGTAGTACTTCCCGGATTGACAACCTCTGGAATTCCGGAAATTCTTGTGTCCAAGAAATCCAACCCCCTCAATATGTCTCTTTCGTTATTCAGAGACGAAGACCCCTGACTAGGCTCAATGATGATGTCGACGGATTTCCATGCGGCGGCATCATATGATTCGTATATGTCCTGTCTAACCTGCATGACGTCCATTTCATCTTCCGAAAGGAAGTCGGTCAATTCGAAACTAGTATCCAGCTCCATCACAGCAACCACCACTGAACCAGTAGTCAGTGCAGCAACAGCTAGCATCACCCACACAGTGTTCTTTCTCTGGAATTCAGTAACACTGGATGCAGTCTTCTCCAGTTGAAGGCCTCCTCCAATATTGTTACCAACGCCCCTTTCCGCCACAATGTGTGTTGCTCCAACGGTCACAGTGCTCGCGATAAATGCAGAAACCACCCCCAGAGCAAGGGTTACACCGAACGTCCTAAGGGGCGGCAGTGGGGAAAGGGAGTTTGAAAGGAACGCGAAAACTGTGGTAATTACGGCGAGCGTCAATGCCATCCTCAGTGAGGAGAACGACTCAACCCATGCCTCCGCTGCCGAATGTTTCACCTTCCGGGCCTTTTCGTATCCCCTTTGCAAGTGGATAGAGTAGTCTATTCCCAGCCCTAGGACAACAGGTGCAACCGCGACTTCGAGAATCGAGAAACGCATTCCCATTAGTGTAATAGTTCCATATGTCCAGATTAGGGCCGCAGTAAGGCTCAGAAGTGGTGCAGCCACCATAATGAATGAACGGAATGCAAGAGCCAAAACGGCCACTACGACTGCTATTGAAATCAGGAAAAGCCAGACCATCTCGTCTAATGTGGTATCGTTAATGTCGCTACTAATCAAGTCATCAGAAATGACCCCGTAATTCAGGTTCTCAGAATCAGAATCACTCAAAGAACTCCTGATCCTCTGAGCTAGGTTTTCCCTGATCTCTCGATCCATTTCGCCATCCAACTCTATCACCCATAGGGTGCTGGATGCTCTAGGGGTTGGATCCCCTGTGCCCTCTTCCAACCACTCACAAACATGCTCATACTCGAAGTCTGTATGCAGCATCGCGGACGAAGCAAACGAAGCGGCCGAAATGGCCTTGTCATCGCCTACGGCATCTATACACGTCTCGTCACCGGAAACCAGACTATCCAGGATGGATGACCAGTCGCTGAAATTTCCTATCCCCCCGCTATTAGGCGATCTTTCTAGGATTGCTCTATTCACTACATCTGCAGCATTGACATGAGCGTATATCCCCCCTTCCTTGCCAGCAAGAGAGTCAATCATTTCCATGTCACTTAGCAAATCTTGTAGTGAGGAAACTTCCAGAACATTCCCTTCGCCATCGGCCGGGCTGACGTGGATGTAAATCCTGTGGCCTGTTGGAGGAATCACGGAATCGACCCTTTCTTCGGCCAGGTCGGAGGCGCTCTCGGGGGAGAAAGAGTCCAGATCAGTCGTGAAACTTGGCAGAGGCGTCACTACACTGACCATATAGCCAGTCAGTAGGATGCTAATGACCAATGCCGGGAGGGCCATTTTCTCAAACATCTCGGCAACTCCCGAATCGCGAGGTGCGCCCTCCATGCCATGTCGCCAATCAATACAGTGTTTAACTTAGGCTCACTTTGGGCCCCTTAGGGCCCACAACTGTATGAAAGCCCTCAAAAGGGGGCGGCCGGTCGCCCGGTCGACATGTCCATCAAGGTTCTAATGAATGAAGGCCGAGAACTCCGAGTCAGGATTAGTGGGGAGAGCCACACTACGCTGCAGCTTTTCAGATCCAGACTGAATGACAATTCCAGTGTCGAATATGCGAACTTCTTCCAGAAGCACCCAGATCTGGATGAGCCTGAGTTGTATGTCCGTGCAGTAAAGGGAAAGAGCGCTGAGAAGGTTTTCAGAGACCTCTGCTCTGGTATCTCTAAGGAGTTCTCCGGGCTGAAGCTCTGACGCCCTAGTGCGGTGAGAGATTGAGTCCCCTAGAGATCGAGGAATCGTTAGGCTTAGTCGGCTGGTCGGTAGAGGACGACGGCATCGGGGGTCTCCTAAAGGTAAGAGTCGAGGATTTCAGGGTCGAGGAGGTCTCCAAGGTTCCAGCACTTGATCCGAAGGGAAGGTTCACGGTAGCAAGGGTGACGCTCCACAATTGGGAAACGAATAGGCTACTGAATAGGTTGGCCAAGTCATGCGGAATTAGTCGAAATAGAATTTTTGCGTCGGGACTCAAGGATAAGCGAGCTGTCACCACGCAGATCCTAGTCATAGATGCACCACAAAAGAGAGTCTCCGAGGTCACTATTCCCGACTGTGAAATTGAGATTCTAGGTCGCACACACCAGAAGGTCGGAATGAGTGACCATGATGGAAATAGATTCACGATCACAGTACGTGGATGTTGTTATCCAGATGGATCTCCGATGGATGGAAAAGAGGCTCTAATGAGGGTTCAGAGAATTCGTAAGGGCCTTAGTGAGAATCTGGGTGCAGATGTTTTTCCTAATTGGATTGGCCCTCAGAGGTTCGGTGCCAATAGGCCGGTTACCCCTATGGTAGGTAGGGCCGTGGTTGAAGGGGATTTCGAAAGGGCAGTGGACCTTTACTTGGGGATGGCCGGAAATAGGTCCGGTGAGGAAACCGCGTCCTTCAGAAAAATGTGGAGGGAAACAAGAGACCCTGTGGAATGCCTGGGAATAATTCCTAAGCACCTCGGGTATGAGAGAGATATGCTTTCCAGATTATCAGAGGACGACTCTGACTGGCTGGGAGCGTTCAAGTCCCTGCCTCACTCTTTGCAATTGTTAACTATCCACTCACTCCAGTCCCTTGCATTCAATCACGCCCTGTCCCGTCGCCTTTCCTCGGGATTGAGCCTCATCCAGCCCTCTATAGGTGACATCGTTGCGCCACTCAAATCAAATGGTAGGATTGATGTCTCTAAGATGGCTTACGTCAGTGAGACAAATTTGGACAGGTGTAGGAGGAACTGCGAACTTGGCAGACTCTCGCTCACAGGCCCCCTTCCAGGCAGTGACTCCAATCTTGCAGATGGCGAGCCTGGTTCTGTTGAGAGAAAGGCCTTGGCCGATACAGCTCTGGAATCTACGGATTGGATTGTCAAGAAGATCCGTAGATTGTCTTCATCAGGTACCAGAAGGCCACTATGTGTCCCCTTTTCCGATTTTTCTGTCGAAGAGGCGACGGAAATTCCACCTTCAGCCGAGGTCTCCAAGCGTTGGGAAGGCCAGCCTTTGGATGACGAGAGATGGAATCCCGAGGGGGCGTCGCTAAGGCTCGTATTCACACTGCCTCCCGGGACCTATGCTACAGTCTTGATGAGGGAGTTCATGAGGTCTCCACTTGACCATTACTGATCAGAGTCTGCCCATCTCTAGAGTTTCAATCTGACCAATCAGATCATCGGTGCCACGAACCTTGTCTTCAAACATGTCTACCGTTCCCTCGCCGTCCTCCAGAACAGCTTGAATCTCGATAAACATCATTCCAAATGCTAGTGGCTTGATTTCAGTCATTTGCACTTCGGGAAGCTCATTAATTGCTGAAGCAATCCCCTCATAGTTGGGACTGCCATCCTCTGGCTGGTCTAGAGTTACCTTGTACTTCACTACTACATGCCCCATGGAAAATCCCTCTCAAGGTCCCTGAAATCCGCATTCTACACATACGTACGCTACCCCTTGTAGGCGGCATCTCCTGCTCCTCCCGATTGAGTTTCCACAATCGGGGCAGGGGAACGACGTGCTCTTGGCATCCACCAGGGGTGTTCCAGATGCAGTGCATGTAGTTGCTCTAGCTGACATTTCAGTTCCTCGATGGGGCGGCGAGCCACCTCCCCTTTTTAGCGTTGACCGAGGCCTCCGGAGGCTTATACCATCAGTTCAAACGCTGATACCCCTTCTGCCGATTTGAGATACTATGTCGGATGAGGAGTTACCACAGAATGGTGAGCAGGCTGATTTGCACTCGTATGTTACTGATGAGGGCGGCATTTGGAGTCTTAGGCAGATAGAGAAGATCAGAGGGTGGAACAACATAGAGTATGGTGCGGGACTATCTGGCAAGAATACACCCTCTACTGGCTTGTCTATGAACAGGGCATACATTCCTCCCGGGGGAATAGCAAAGGCCCACATTCACGTCGACTTTGACGTCATGATATACCTCCTAAAGGGTAGTGTGAGGCACGAATATGGCCCTGGGTGCAGAAATTCCGTTGTCCACAGTGAGGGTGACATGTTCTACATTGAACCCGGGCTACCTCACGAGGTGTTCAACTGCTCTGAGACTGATTGGGTGCATGCAGTAGTGTCGAGATCGGACGCCTCGGAATGGCAGAACATCATTCCATATGATAGGGATTCTGAGTGACCATCACTCCTCCTCCTTCTTCGAAATTCTCCTAAGTCCAACTGCCCTTTCTTCTTCTTCAACTTCCTGCTTACCAGTAAGTATTCCCAATCCGGCCAGATGTTTCGAAACCTGTTCCATTGCAGTCAGCCCAGCCCCCCTCTTTCGCACCCTGGGAAGTTTGTTCCTGCAAATAAGGTAGGTCTCCGAGGAGGAGTTTCGTGATGCAGTAGGGGCAAATCTCTGGACATTGGAAAATCGATCCCTAGCTGCCTCAACAAGCCCCTCTATGCCTGTTCCTTGGAACGCCTTCGTGATGAAAGTGCCCCCGGGATTAAGAACATACATTGCAACGTCTAGAACCGTGGTTGACAACTCCAGAGAAATTGCCTGATCGGTATCATACCTGCCCGTAAGGCGCGGCGAGATGTCACTAATTACAGTGTTAATCTCCCTGCCGTCCAATGCTTCCCTGATTTGTTGGATGGTGGCTTCTTCCGTAATGTCACCAATTATCACCGTCGCCCCCTCGACAGGAGCCGTAGCAAGCAGATCAACGCCAATCACTACCCCCTCTTCCCCGACTTCCTCGCTAGCTACTTGCGTCCAGCCTCCGGGATGGCAACCAACGTCTAGGACCACGTCCCCCTTTCGGATTATGGAGAATCTCTCCTGGATATGTTTGAGCTTGTAAGCGGACCTTGCTCGGTACCCCTTTGAACGAGCTTGGCGACGCCATGGATCACGTCTACTTTCCTGATACCAGCGCTTGCTCATGTGTGCCCGTTGAGACACTGGGTTATGAAAGGGGAGCGCTGTGGGCCCCCTGATGGCATCGATGCGGGACCTGCTGATAGTTGCCGTAATTGCGTTGGCCTTCGCTAATCCAATTCACGCTCAGACGTCGGAAAACTCCTGGTCCTCGGACGGCGGCTACACTGTTCTAGCAGAGCAATTCACCGCCGTTTGGTGCGAGGTGTGCGCGGATGTTGACCCATGGATGCCCGAATTTACCGAGTCAAATGGCAACAGAGTGGCAAGGGTGGCATTACATGATGACTTCGACGATCCTCTGGGCACACCAATAACCGAACACAGGGTCTCCCGATACTCAAGTGAAGCCCCCACCGCCCCATCTTTCTGGTTCGATGGCGAGATTCTATCGGGAGGTGCTCCCGATCGTTCAAGCATGCATCGTCAACTCCTATCTGCAGAAGGGTCTAGATCGGATGACACTCACATCAGAATTGAAGCCTCTTTTGATTCTGGAAATCTACAAATTGTAACAACACTATCCGACTGGTCATTTCTGGAACAGACACAACTTTCAATTTTCATAGTTGAAGACTCGGTGGTAATCGAGGATTCCGAAGCGATCAATGGGGTCACTAATCACCACGATGTCGTTAGGGCCTATCACGAGGCCTCAATAAATGACGATAACAACGAATGGTCCTATGGTGGAGATTTCTCATCTCTGGGCGATGGCGCATTTACTTACTCATCAGGCGAAATCACATTCTCAATTAGCGCCTCAATTCCTCCGGATGTAGAGCCTAATGAATTGAGCATAGTCGTCGTGCACGAGACAATAGGCGAATTAGAGGCGCACTCCACCCTTGGGGCCCTGAGGCTAGAGATAGGGGATGACTCAGAACACTCTCTGATCAGCATATCAGTGCCATTGGCAATTATGATGATCCTGTCAGCTCTTTCATTCAAAGACCGATCTCGGAAATGAGTGCTCTTGCTGTGTGCCTAATTGCTTCCTCCGAGTGCATATCTGGGGTGAATCCAGAATCCAATAGCCGCTTGACATCAAGGGACGTTTTGGGAACATCGCCTGCCCATCCCCTGTCTCCGCCGGAGTATTCTATCGACACTCCCTCGAGACCACTTTCTTCAACTACAATCTCTGCTATCCTTCTGACGGAGCAGGTGTCCCCCGTTCCTAGATTGTATAGGCAAACATCACCAGAGCCATTGTCGATGATGTGACACATCGCCCTTACACAGTCCTCGGCAGACATGTATGACTTCTCCTGCCTACCGTTTCCAAGAACCTCGAGCCTAGAAGGGTCGTCTTTCAGTTTGTGAATGAAGTCGAAGATAACTCCGTGGGTCCCCCTTGGTCCTACTATGTTTGCGAATCTATGAATCCAAGCCTTTGCCCCGAACGTGCCTGACCAAGCTGTGATTAGGGATTCTGAACCTAACTTGGAGGCCCCATAGAGAGAAATTGGCATTACTGGCCCATATGTTTCTGGTGTTGGCATCTGTTCCGCCTCTCCATATATTGCAGACGAAGAAGAGAAGGAGATCCTGCTCACTCCGGTTTGACGCATCGCCTCAAGAACATTGTATGTGGCAACGGTCCCCTGTTTGAGGTCAGTGTCTGTAACCTCGGTGCCCAATCTTATGTCCGGATTTGCAGCCATGTGGTGGACGGTGTAAATTCCGTCCATAGCCTCACGGATCGAATCGGGATCCAGAAGGTCGCCCCGGACGACCTCAACCTTGCCGCTTCCTTCATGGTGGGAAAGAAACTCTTCTCGACCGCTGGAGAAATTGTCGAATACCCTGACCATCTTTCCCTCGGAGACTAGGGCATCGACCAGATGCGAGCCAATGAATCCAGCACCTCCGGTGACTAACTCCATACCTCTGCGGAATTGAGGTCAGTCTTGAGCCCATCGGACTCACGATGAGGGCCCCTACCAAGCCGAACTGGCCCTTCTCCCCCTCATTATGTGGGAGGAAACAAAGACCCCAATCATCGACAGGTGAATTACGGTACAGTATGGGCAGATGTGCGGCGCGCCCTCGACTAGAAGGAGTTCAACCACCACTAGCCAGGCGACGAATGGTAGGCCTGCAATCCCTAGGTACCAAAGATAATTCACGAATTGAGGCGTTCTTTTTGCATTTTGATCGAGGTAGAGTGTCATTAGGACGAAGAATATCACGCCAAAGGACGCAATACCCACAACCCCCCAAGGCATTCCGAAGAGATTGTTCCACTGGGGGTCGCCAATTACGGAACCACACTGTACCAGCCCCTCTGAAGCGCACATGCTAGATGAGCCACTTTTCATCAGGGAATTGTGAATTGACCATGTCCACCCAGATGCAACAATCCCTACAGTAGCGAACAAAAGGCCCGCGATTATGGTGCCTCTGGTTCCATCTGAACCAGTCTCCTGCCGACTCTTCTGCAGCAGTGCGGAAGCGCCTAATATTCCAAGTATGAAGATACCTAGTTCAAGGCTCAGTACTGACATCAAGAATCACCCACTAGCCTCTGCAGGGCGGAAGAAATCTCTTCTCCATCGCCCCCTTGCCCCTGGTGCTTCAGCTTATTCCAAGCCACGATTCCATCGGGCTGAAGAATCGCCGTAAACGGCGTCCCACTAAGCTCCCATTGGCCAAAAATCGAGTTCGATGGGTCGTCAACATACGTCCACTGATGAGGGGTTCCAGGCCTATTCACGCAGTTGTCCCTCCCGCTATTGCATCCATCTCCATCATTATCGTCCGTGCCAAATGATGTTCTGTCCCTGAAAGCTTCGATCTCGCTCTTGCTGCTTTCATGGTTCGGGATGTTCAGGTGTACTGAAACTGTAACGAACGTAACCCTATCTTTCCACTGTGAGTGGTACTGGCTCATCTCGTCACCTTCTTCCCAGCAGTATGGGCAGTCGGTGTCAATAAATTGGATGAGAATCCATTTGCTTTCGGAAGAGTTTCCGTCCCAGTCCCAGTCCCAAATGTCGGACATCCTGAATTCGTACCAAGATCCACCGTTGTATGCATCAGCCACGAAGTCCGGGGCACGATTCCCCTCCTCTGGGCCAATGCTCACAATGGGGGCCAGTGCCAGAGAAGCGATTACAACGAGGCTGACCACTCCAGCAGTAGTCAGTCCTGCCCACAACAGTGTCTCTTCGTTATTCTTGGTAAGGTCGGATGACGCCCCCCTTCTCCTCGCCATGGACCTGCGGGTTGCTCATTGACTTTCAGCGATTCTATTGATTGAGCCGCAACCAGCTACCTCCATTATTCCCCATTATCGCAATAATGCCACCTTTTCGTATGCGAACGCTCATTTGGCTCCGCAAGGCCCCGCGACCGTGGAAGATGACTCCTCAGTGGACAAGTACTCTCTTGGAGAGGGGGACTCGAGGGATGACGAGGAGGAACTTTGGAAGGCCTTCTTCGACAAACTTCAGCCTGCAAGGGAGGCAGTCGAGGGCGCAAGGGAGAAGTTCAGAAACAGCATTCTTGGTGGAGCTATCGATACACTGGGGCAACTGGCCGACGATGCAGCAGACATAGCAAACTCATTTTCTAGAAGGCTAACTGAGTTGGCTTATTCACTAATTCTCAGGAGTCCTGGAATAATTGTCGCATTCCTATTGCTCCTCACTGCCGCGGTTGGCCAGTATGCCTTCGACTTCCAACAGCAGATTGACGGAGATCTGGAGATTTACCTTCCCGACAATGCGGACTCAACTGAATTACTGATCGAGGTTAGAGAAGACTGGTCTACTGATGTCGTGATGGTCTATATGCAGACGGGGAATGCCATTCACGATACAAATCTGAGGACAGAACAGAACATCACCTCATTGGAAGTTCTGAAACAAATGTCATGGATTGAGGGGGACGACTCATCTCCCGCTGGAACATACGTCAAGGGACTTGATTGGGATAAGTCAGACAGGGGGCTGAATGATGGAGTAATTTGGGTACTCTCGCCAGCTCAGGTAATCAAGGAGGCAAACTCCTCGTCTTGGAGGTTCAACTGTGCCATGGAGAAGTATGGGCTTCCAACTAGCGATGACGAGAGCTGTACCATAGCGAGCCTGAATCCCTATTATGGGTATGAGATCCCAGACGAGCAAGACAGGGTGGACGAATTCGTCGAAAATGCCGGATCCCTGATCGAGTCCATGGTGAGGGACACCAATGACGATGGAATCTGGGATACAGGCGTTATTGTAATGGGGATAACGTTCGATATGTCCACTACTGAAATTCCCGTGAGAGTAGACCCCAAACTTGGCCCCGTGAGGGATCACGAGGCATTCCTGGATTTCACAGAAGACCTAATCCACGGCCCTACCAGTTTGGATTTCTGCAGCCTTTGTCACGTAACATACGAGCGAACTTCAACCATGGACCCAACTAGACTGGACGACATACCCCCTCGAAGGGCCGTGACCGTAACGGGGATCACTCCGGTGCTTCATGACATCTCAGACGAGATATATCTCGAGTTGGTGGAGACAATGCTGCCCGCCAGCCTAGCATTGGTGGCACTCGCAATGATCATTCTACATAGAAACGCGAAAGTCCTGGTCATCTGTGGGTTGCCAATTGCGATGAGCCTGTTCATCACCTTCGGTACAACCGTAGTAGCTGACATCACGCTGACTCCAATGATCATTTCGGCCGGCCCCATTCTTGTAGGATTGGGCGTCGACTACTCATTGCACCTTACCAACAGGATTGAGGAGAATAGGGTTGAGTTAATCGAGGAGGGAATAGAGAATGCATGGAGGCAGCAGAGGGACGGTAGAGAGGCCGATTCTATCGACCCATGGGACCCCCTGATCAGCCTGACAGCCACAGTTCGCGCCGCAATGACTACTGGCAATGCGATTTTCCTCTCCGCAGTCACCACCATAATTGGATTCAGTGTTCTCACGTGGGACAGCCTAGTGCCAATAGAGCCTATGAGGACGGTTGGCACGACCCTCCTTCTGGGAATTTCGGTAACATTCCTTCTGTCCATGCTAATGGTCCCAGCATTGGTCCAACTGCTCAGATATCGAAGGGGCACCGAGGTGATGGAGATGTCGCCCATGCAGACCGTTTATGTCGCCCTAGCCCTAGGTGCATTGGCCGCGGTAGCACTATCCTACACTGAGCTGATGACCACGACAAACGCAATAATCCTCTCCTCGATGCTCACCATAACCATAGTTATCGGGAGTTTGGACAGCGTTTGGGAATACGTCGGCGAAATACCCGTTAAGGCCACAATTATCGTATTGTTAGTTGGATCCGTGGCAACAATTGGTGGGGCCATAATATTCGAGGATCAGATGGGGCAGGGAATTACTGGCGGGTCGGACCAGGTCCCCCCGGGGATCGAGTCCTATGAGGCGTTGCGTGAGTACAGTTACGAGTTCGGCGGTGGCCAGACCAACCTATTCATCGTCAACGCTACGGATAGGGGGCCACAAAATGGGACAGCCCCGATCAGGGATCTTCCAGTCCTTGACTCCTTGGAGGAGATACAGGCGAAAATAGACAACGTGGAGAGGACAAATACGACTAGCATAGTCAATATTCTCAAGGCGATCCACATTCAGATTGGCGTTGATGCCATTGATCGTTCACTTTGGGACATGTTGCATTCGCCATGCTGGGACGACCCCCTTCAGCTGGAGTGCATCGCAAGTGGGGATGCTGCATTCACCACCACCACATCGAGGGAAGACATGGTCAATGTAGCATTCGACACCCTGAGTCCCGAAGTCAGATCGATGCTCATGAACTCCGATGAAGGGCCGGGTGAAACAAAGACACTCGTATATGCGTGGCAGCCGTACATCCTCTTGGAGGAAGCCACCCCACTGAGGGACACCATCGATGGTTTTCTCTCGGAGGGAGGGTGCGAAACTGCGATCAGATGTTCCTCCATGACGATCTCGGACGAGGGGGTGACCAACTCCAAACTAACGGGGGGGCTCCCTATTTCGATAGACATCAACGAGGGGATACACACAGCTCAGAGTGACTCTACAATCATGACCATGTTCATACTACTTTTCGCGATGGCGATACTTTTCCGTTCTCCTAGGATGGCAATTTTCACAATGACAGCGGTAGCAGCAGTTGTTCTCTGGCAGCCCATTCTGATGTGGAGGGCAAATTTGGGAGTCAACATCTTCACCGCAATGATAGGGACAATCGTATTCGGAATAGGGGTGGATGACTCCATCCACATTGTCGATCGAATAAAGGACGAAGGTGAAACCCCAGCGGGAATAGTCAGATCCGTAATGACTACCGGGCGGACTATCTTTGAAACGACCGCCACCACTTGCGCGGGGCTTGCAGCCGGGCTATTCGTGGCAATACCGGGACTGCAGACCTTCTTCCTCCTGATGATGGCACTAATAGCGTTAGCACTGCTGACTAGCGCAATCCTGCTACCTACGATCATTGTCATCTACAATGAGTTCAAGTCCCGGATTACTCTAAACGGGTCGTGGCTAGATTATGACGAAGTCGGGACAATCGAAACATCCTCGGTAGCCGACGCAATCATCGAATAGCATGCCTGCTAGCCAATTAGGCGAGGGTGCAGGGAGTAAGCCCCTTTCTGTTCACCTTCCGGCTGGTCGCATTCAACTATGCATCCTACCCGGCCCTGTCGATGCCATACAGGCCTGCTTGGACTTGCTCCAGCGGGGTTGCCCGTTCCAGCTGCGTTCGGGAAACCTCCCCCCTTCGGGTTCACCGTACTCCCGGCGCAGTTCGTTTCTGTTGCAGAGCCGACCCTCCCGGGCCTCCGGCTTGCGCCGGACCGCTTGCATCGTGGAGAGGGGACTTTCCTCAGTGTCTAGCACTGTCAGCGACCCTCCTGCTCCCTCATGCTTCCCGTGACGCTGCTCATCAAGAACCTCTCGGTTATGCAGATTACTGATTTTTACCATATTTTCAGCGGAAACCATCATGCGCGTCTTATTCGTCGAAGTGTCATGGCCGATGTAGAGGGGCTCAAGCGAGAAGCTGGAATTACCGCCTGTGGCTTCATACGAAGTGGGATGAGGCTCGGCCTCGGGACTGGTTCCACAGTTAGGTACACTATAATCGAGATTGGCCGCATGATTTCAGAGGACGGAATCGATGTTGTCGGAGTTCCAACCAGCGAGTCCACAAGGGAATTAGCCGAGTCATTGGGAATCCCGCTGATCCCTATTTCCGAGGCCAATAGGCTAGATCTGACAATAGATGGGGCCGATGAGTTCGACCCTGGATTTTCCCTGATAAAGGGCGGTGGCGGCGCCCTAACTCGTGAGAAGGAAGTGGCTATGATTTCCGACTCAATGATTGTGGTGGCCGATGATAGGAAGAAGGTCCCAGTATTGGGAGAATTCGACCTGCCAATAGAGGTCTCCCCCGATAAATGGCAGGAGGTCTCAGAGTCCATTAGCCAGTCTTCTGGTATTGGGTCCACCCTCAGGGGCGGAGAACATTCTCCCTATGTCACTGATAATGACGGCTTCATCCTGGATTGCAAGTTTGGCCCAACTATCACGGAACCGTCTATTTTGGAGGCCCAACTACTGTCAATAGACGGAGTAGTCCAAGTTGGATTGTTCGTGGGCCTTTGTGATGCAGTAGTGATGGCGACAGGCTCTGGGGTAGAGACATTAGTCAACCCGGTTGGAAGATTGCATTGATTCACGACCCGTCGCGGTTAAATCGGGTGGACGGCTCCGAGGGCCGGGTCTGTAGCTTAGTCAGGTAGAGCACCCGGCTCTTAACCGGGCGGTCGCGGGTTCGAACCCCGTCAGACCCGCCATTGAAACGCCTAAGCGGCGCGGGAATCATTAACCAAACGTTGAGTAGGAGGACCTAGGTGGACGAGCCATGGCCAAGTCATACTGGATAGGGGACGTTCTCTCGGGCTCTCACGATGGGGCCGAAGTCGAGCTCAAGGGCTGGGTCCACAGATCAAGGGGTTCGAACAAGATACGTTTCGTAGTTCTGAGGGATTCTACTGGCACTGTTCAATGTGTAATCAAGAGGGAAACAGTTGGGGACTCCGTTTTTGAGGATCTCGCCGGGGCCCTGATTGAATCTAGCGTCGTTCTCAAGGGCACTGTTTCCCCCACTGATCGCGAGCACGGCCATGAGGTCCAGGTCTCTTCTGGAGAGGTGATAGGGCCCGTGAGTCCGGACAGGCCATTCCCCATCACAGAGTCCGCGATGGCCGAGGCCGACGGAGGTGAGACAGAGTTCCTTCTCGACAACAGGCACCTGTACCTTCGAACAGGAAGGATGACTACCATGCTGAAGATACGTTCCTCAGTCTTCGGGGCTGTTCATTCCTACTTCAGAGACCTCGACTTCGTTGAGTACCAAGCACCCAATTTCGTGGCAGGTGCGGTTGAGGGCGGAAGCACACTTTTCGAGGTTCCTTACTTTGGCAGAAAGGCCTACCTCACACAGTCATGGCAGCTATATGCGGAGGCTGCCATGCCATCCCTAGAGAGGTTATACACAATCGCCCCCTCTTTCAGAGCCGAGAAGAGTCGAACTAGGAGGCACCTAACCGAATTCTGGCATGCCGAGATGGAGATCGCATGGGGTGGGAACGAGGAAGTAATGAATCACGGAGAGGCCCTAGTTAGGAGTGTCGCCGGTAAACTACTCGAGGAGAGGGAGGCCGAACTTACTGATTTGGGAAGGGATCTCGACCTGGTATCGAGATATGCCGACAGCAGGTATCCAAGGATGAGGTACGATGAGGCTATTGAAACACTGCAGGGGTTGGGAATCGCAGTAGAGTGGGGGCAGGACCTGGACTATAGCAAGGAGAAGGTTCTGACGCAAGACTTCGATGTACCGCACTTCCTCACTCACTACCCCCGTATAGCCAAGCCATTCTACCACAGGCCTGACCCAGACGACCCGAAGTATGTCCTATGCCATGATTTGCTAGCTCCAGAGGGATATGGTGAGATTATTGGCGGCGGAGAGAGGACTTGGTCCGAGAAGGAGATATTGGAGAGAATCGATGAGGAGGGGACCCCGAGGGAGCCATACGAGTTCTACATCGACGTCCGCCGATACGGTGGCGTTCCCCATGGCGGGTTCGGCATGGGGGTAGACAGAGTGTGCTCATGGCTCTCAGGGGCGGATCACATCAGAGAGACCATCCCCTTCCCCCGTGACAGCAGGCGTGTTACCCCCTAGGTAATCGAATCCCTCATACGCCATGGTTACTTGGGAAGGACATGGCGGACGATTGGCGAACAATGGACATCGCCAACCCCACAGAGGAGCATTCGATGCTCCGTCAGATGGTCAGAGACTTCGTAAGAGACGAGGTTGAGAACCAGGCCTTGGAGCATGACAGGGATGAGATATTCAACTCCTCCCTATTCAGGAGACTAGGTCAGATGGGGCTCCTTGGAATCACAGTTCCTGACGAGTTTGGAGGAGGGGGGATGGACGCCACCGCTGTGGCTATAATTAACGAAGAACTCTCGTACTCCGATCCAGCCTTCTGCCTAGCATACCTCGCCCACGACCAACTAATGGTCAACAACCTAGCCCAGAACGGAAGCGAGGAGCAGAAATCCAAGATTCTGCCTAAGGTGTGTAGCGGAGAGTGGATCGGATGCATGGCGATGAGTGAGCCCGATTATGGGACAGATGTACTTGGAATGCAAACACGTGCATCATTGAGGGATGACGGAAATTGGGTCATTAATGGAAGGAAGATGTGGATCACCAACGGCTCACTGGACGAGGAGGGGACCCCTGCTGACATAGTATGGCTTTACGCCAGGACGGGAACCGATGAAAGAGGTAGGGCCGAGATTTCCACCTTCCTCGTGGAGAGGGGGACAGAGGGTTTCAGTGTCGGACAGAAAATAACCGACAAGCTAGGTATGAGGGCTAGCAATACCGCTGAATTGGTCTTTGAGGACTGCGTCGTTCCCGCAGAGAATCTCGTTGGAGAGCCAGGGGAATCCATGATACATATGATGAGGAACCTCGAGCTAGAGAGACTCGGATTGGCAGCGATGGCCCTTGGAATCTCGAGAAGGTGCCTTTCTGCAATGAATGATTACGCATCTGAGAGGCAGGCCTTCGGCACAGAGATCAGGAATTTCGGTCAGATACAGAGGCACCTTGGAGAGTCATGGTCCGAGTATCGCGCCATGAGGTCATATGTTTACGACACGGCCCGTCAGATAGAACTCGCGGAATCAGGAAACAGACTGGACTCTGACGGAGTCAAGCTGTTCGGGACCACCGCTGCCAAGAACATCGCTGATAGGGCCATACAGGTGATGGGCGGTTATGGGTACGTTGGAGAGTACGTTGTCGAGAGACTTTGGAGGGATGCAAAGCTCCTGGAAATAGGGGGTGGAACCCTTGAGGGCCACCAGAAGAACATCGCTAGGGACCTCTCTGCCAACAGCGAAGCGATAGAGGGTTGATGGTAGTCCCGGGAGGGTTCGAACCTCCGTCACCGGGTCCAAAACCCGGTATGATGGACCTCTACACTACGGGACTGTGACCCTCGGACACGAATCTTTCGCTTTGGACTTGACGGGACACGGCGCCGGCACAATCAAAGAAGTGAGAATGCACGACTCACCATGCGTCAGCGTATTGCGTGCCTCCTTATGCTGATGATAATACTCCATCCTGCCTCGACAGCTGTATCGGGATACGGCCCCGAAACAAGACGAGAAGACGCCCAACTCATGGAATCCGCCCCAGTAGCCCCTCCCTCAGTGTCTGTAACAGGCACATGGCTGGACCCAGGTCTTCAGGAGAGGGCAGATGGAGGGGCCCCGGAAGTCAGGGTCACGGTAATCACCAAGGCACTCAAGTCACTTTCAGAATGGCAGGAAGAAAATGGGGCTCTGGAGAAACAGCTTCCGCCCGGCCCGGGAGAGTCCCTTGTCAACCTAGAGGTCTCCGACGGGGAAATTGATCATAGGACTTTTTGGGTGGACTCTTCATTGGTCCACAAGATCTCTGGGATTCCCGGAGTAATCGCAGTAATAGACGCCGAGAGGGCCCCAGAACCATACGACACAATTCCGTTCGAGAAGCCCCCGGGTGTTTCTCCTGATTCTGTTAGGAGCGGGGAAATCCACGGCGCTAACGATGCATGGGAAATGGGCTACACTGGAGAGGGCGTGATTGTAGCGGTAGCTGATACGGGAGTAGATTTCGCCCATCCCGATTTGAATGGAACCCAAGCTAGAGTGACATACGACAAGTCTCCTTACGAGGGTTGGCCACTTATGTTGGATCACAATAGTATGTACTACTGGATGGTATACGGGGAGGCATACCCCGCACGCTCCACATGGTATGCGGACACCTCAACAATAGATATCGATAACAACTCTGACGGCCTTCTGGAGGACTCTGGATTCAACGTTACAGGGGTCAACGCGTCTCTTTCGGGACTCTACCACCTAGGCCAACACCCCGACTCATATCTACGCTCCAAGCAAGGAGGTGATGTCCCAATCCTCGTTGTAGATGATAGGACATCGGGGCTATACGAGACAGTATACGCCGACTTAGATCGTGATGGCGACTTCGGAGACGAGGTGCCTATGAGGCCGGGCGAAGAGACTGCAGGTATGGATACAGACGGAGATGGACTGTGGGACGTCTCAGCGGGACTCGTCTACTGGGTATCCGATGGGTCTCTGGGAGTTCCCTACGGGAGTACTTATGCGGCCAGACACGGCTACTCTGACAGAGTTGCAGGCGCTGGAAACCTCACCCTATTCATGTTCGAATCTGGCAGCCATGGGACACTATGCGCGAGTGCAGTAGCAGCACAGGGCGTAGTCAGTGATGGAAAGGTTCTCGGAATGGCCCCCAATGCAACCATCACTTCAATCGGCAACCACTACTCAGGCGGACACATGCTGGATGGCTGGAGATTCATAGCAGAAGGCTATGATGGCAATATCGACACTCCTGATCAGCCACACATCGGCTCCTTTTCGTTTGGCTACTCCTCCGTTGATGACGCTGGGGCAGACGGATACTCACTCTACCTAGACTGGCTGACTAGGATTTACAACAACAACACCTCTTATGCAGTTGCGATAGGAAACGGCGGCCATGGATTCGGGACCGCAAAGTCCCCGGGGGCATCAAATGGTGTGTTCTCAGTAGGCGCCTTCAGCAGTAGGTCGAGTGACTCATGGGGCCAGAACGCACCTTGGTCCAACAGGGGTCCAAATGTACTTGGAAGGATGGACCCCGACATCGTTTCAGTCGGGTGGTCCGCTACTGGCGACGTCCCCCTGAATCAGAGAAGCGACGCCAACTCAGCATGGGGGACATGGGGAGGAACCAGCCTAGCAACCCCAATTGCCGCCGGCCTCATGGCGGTAGTCGCACAGGCGTGGCAGGAGAACCTAGGCGTGCACCCAAAGTCCCAGGAGTTCAGGGACTTCGTCCTCTCAACCTCGGACGACAGGGGGTATGAGCCATTTGTACAAGGGGGCGGGTGGTTCAACGCATCGAGAGCAGCCTCAACCCTGGAGGGCGAAAATGGCACATGGTGGGCAAGTCCCGCCCAGTGGAACAGTGGCACCTTCCAAGGGGAGCATAGAGATGCTAACGTGAATCTGATGAGGCCCGGAGAGAGTCAACTGGTGGAAATTGAATTCACCAATTACGCGGACTCGGATGTACATCTCAGGTATACCCCCATCAGATTCTCCCCCCTCGCTCACGATGTAGTGGTGTGGAACAGTACCGGCAATGGGAGCGACGAAGGAGACGAGAACGGGTCATGGGATGGGCATCAGGGGGATAGGCCGGACCTACTAATCCCCCTGCACATCGAATCCGACCCACTCTTCCAACTGCCACACGGGACAAGGCAGCTACGCGCTAGGGCAACTATCGACTACTCCCATTTCGATGGCAACCAAGATAGGAACTCCGAGGAGAGGGTTTTCCTTCAGATTTACAGATGGACCGATGAAGATGGAGACGGAGTATACGTCGAGGACTTCGATAACGACTCGACGGTCGACTCAGACGACTGGACAGAGGCGGACGAACTGGAAGAGGTGACCTACTGGTGGTCAAACGGACCAAACGCCGAGGTACGAGTCGGGAACCCATTCGAAGACGCAAGAGACGGGCTACTTCTAGGGGTTTGGAACTACAACGGCCAACTCTCGGATGAGGGCGTCAGAATAGAGATTGACTGGACATCCTTCGGAAGCGAGGAAGAAGAGTGGATTTCCATGCCATCGAGCAGGAATGTGCCATCAAACAGCTCAAGCACAGTTCCAATGACAATTAGTGTGCCTCATGGCGCAGACCCAGGCCTTCACCAGCACGGAGTCCTCGTGGAGTCCCATTTCGTGAATCAATCCTCTGGACAGATATACCCGTCGCACCGAAACTGGACCCTGCCGATAGTCACAAATGTGCCGTGGATCGGACCATTCTCCCTCGAGGCAGCTCCCCTGGATGGGAACGTCTCCAACCAGACACTGTACACGGAAGAGTGGATATCGGGGGCCACGCGATGGGACTGGAGGTCCGAGAGCGGCGACTGGAGGTTCCTGTCAGTCGAATGGCCCACTGAGTGGGATACAGGCGGAACCGCTGTTTTGGACGTCAATTGGGAGGACAATCAGTACACCGATGTAGACGTCCTATGGATGTCCGAGATGGCACATGGATATGCAGAAGAGGATTCGAGACCATATGGCAACTCCACGTTTTTCATCGATGAGAGGTCCACAAACAACCACGTCTCCTCGGGATCCCACAATTGGGGCACATTCACGGGTACTTCACGCGAGGTATTCGCGGTCCCCGTCTCGCCCGGGGTTCACCAGATGGCACTCCATACCGCACTACACGGGGTGCAAACAAACGACAACGCCTTGAACATCTCAGTGGGTTACATTGCTGCAGAGGAATCAGGCTTCGAGAGGGTGGTGACCGACTGGTCACAGGGCAGCGGGGTAGACGCGGTTCACGTAGTCTCAACGATTCCGCTGCCCGTTTCAAACGTCTCCGCATATGGGTGGTCTCAGCCAGTATACATGGACAATGAGACAGCATCGCAGGATGTTTCATCCAACAAAATGACGGCTTCGTGGTGGCACAATTTATCGGTTCAGAACGCCTCTGAGATATCGATTAAGATGAATGCACACGGCGATGCAGATCTGGATCTGTTCCTGTTCAGGGATTCGAATGAAGACGGCGAGTTCTCTTCAGGGGAGGAGGTAAGCCGCTCTTGGTCAAGCTCCTCATCCGAATCAATAGACATCATCAACCCGGAAGACGGGCTATACTCTGTAGCAGTACACGGCTACTCCGTGCCCGGTGGCACAGTCCAGTTCTGGATTGACATTGACGTGGTCGGCGGTGACGAACTAAGGATAATGGATCAGATGGGCCTCAGTGACTCTGAGATAGCATCTATTTGGCCAACTGGTTCAGACACTCTTGCAGGGCAGGTCCCCCACTCTGCCATCCAGGTGAACTTGGAATTCGACAGACCCGATTCAGCAGGTTCCTGGTCGGGCTTCATCGACATCGAACTCGAGGGGGGAATCAACCTGAGGCTCCCATACGCATACGAATTAGTCGAACTCGACCCAGAGGTCACTTTCTCGGTTCCCTCCAACATGACTCAGACAAATGAGACTGTCCCAATAGAGATACACGCCTTAGACACCGGGATAGGCTTCAGGCTAGACGACCTAAATTGGTACGCAGCTAGCAACGGCACCACCATCCCTCCCGCAGACCTCGTGGAGGCCGTCGAAACGACAGGGGCGCACCACAATCTGACAATGCTCTGGAACAGCGGTAACCATTTCGCCATACCAGAGAACGTCTCATTCAGGGAGGTATGGATCAACTCAACCCTTCCCGAGGTCGAGCAATGGCACGATTATGCGGTTAATCTGACAGACATTTCCGGATTCTTCGACGACGCATTCCTTTCCGTTGCCTTCGACGAAACAGCTCCAAACCTTGCGGTCAGCCACATCCCATGGATTACCAGTAATGAGATTCTGACCTACCAAATCCAGACTGAGCCAGGAGCATCAGCACATCACTCTGGCAGCGTGATAGATATCGACGACTCAGGAAATGCAGAGGTGTCCTTCCAGCTTTCACAGGCGGAGGTCGGTTTCAACCCCTCCACAGGAGAATCCTACTACTACATCGATGGATCTAGCATCTTCGACATTTCGGTCAGTGATGCGGCGGGCAATTCAGTGTCAAGGCACTACGAGGTCATTTTCGATCCCGAGCTTCCAACCAATCCGTCACTTCACTCACTCACCGATCAAGATGGCCGACTATACCCTCCGTCCTCCATATCAACCCCGGTAAATCTGACCCATGGGACCCTCGCAATGTCCGTACCATCCGATGTAAGGTCTTGGTGCATGACCCTACTATCCGACGTCTCGGAGCACAGTGTCCAAGACTGCGGAGAGGTCCATATGATTCCCGGCCTATACAGTCCCGCCACAGGCCACCCCGACCCTTCTAGCCAAGGGGGCTCACAGGACTATTCGCCGGCATCATACTCATTCAACACAGAAACACTTCCCGATGGCGACTACACAATCATCCTGGAGCTGTATGACTGGGCCAACAACTCTGCTCTAGAAACGTGGCCCATGTCGATAGACAACACCGTACCAGTGGTCGAGTGGACCCTGAGCCCTTCGGACAGCAACTCCTCCTTCTTCGACCATAGGCAGGGCCTCTCATGGTCTTCCAGCGAATTCGTGCACCTCATTTTCACAATCAACGGGGAGACGGTCAGTGAGAGGAACTCTACAACAGGAGGCGCCATTTTCGAGCTTAACAGGACCGGCGTCCATAACGTATGCATAATCGCAGTTGACAGAACAGAGCCCCATGACAATGACAACAGGTACGTCGATTGCAGGGAGATGACGCTCGATGACACCATTTACGATTCGGTAGTCATAGCAAACTGGAATGGGGGACTGGTCTCCTCCGATTCCGTTCAAGCGACGATCCAGAGGGGGCCAGACCAGGAGATTTGGTGGAAACCCATCGACTCCAGCGAGATGTACCTCATCACCCCGGGGATGGATGTAGTAACTATCGATTTCGAATTGTCCGAGGGCGATAACCAGTTCCTTGTGAACATAGAGTCACTCCATGAGATAGACTCGTATTACCTGTCTGTGGTTAGAGACACTACCGCACCGGAGCTATCTATGTGGGAGGTTACCAACAGAACATCCAACTTGGAGGCCAAGAGGGCGATATCAGGAACATGCGAGAGGGGCTCAAATGTCATGATTTGGAGCGATGTCGATAGCCATCAGTTCGTATGTCCCATATCAGAGGAGTACAGCATTCTTGTCGAGGTCCTGGCCATAGCAGGCGAGCATAACGTCTACGCCCTCTCAACTGACAGCGCCAACAATGAGGTGAGGTTGACAATCTCGGTCCTGAATCAGGAATGGTCAGACTGGGCAATAGAGGACGCCCGTGCTGGGGGCCCCATGCTGTGGTGGTTCTCACTCGCCTTCATCGTACTTCTGGCTGCAGTGGTCGTCCCGTCCATAACTATCGCCAGGAGGAGGTCACGCAACAAGAGGATACTCAGCCACGGCCCCGACCTCGACGAGATTATGGCAGAGATAGAGGCAGCTGCAGACCTCCAGGTAGCAGAAATGGAAGAGGAATGAGCCTGGGCAATGCTAATCTCCAACCGGCCCCCGCCACGTGCATGGAGATAGGGAAGGTAGCTGTCCTAGGGGCAGGCCAGATGGGCGCGGGAATAGCCCAAGTTTCCGCTTGCGCTGGCTACGAAGTTGTGATGATCGACATTAGCGAGGAGTTCGTGGAAAGGGGTATGGGTACTATCGCCTCGTCCCTGGACAAACTCGTTTCCAAGGGAAGGATGTCCGAGAAAGAGTCCTCATCCGCCATGTCCAGGATTTCATCTTCAACGGACAGAACATCAGCCTATGACGCCGACCTCGTGGTCGAGGCGATCCCTGAAATCCCCGAGCTAAAGTTCTCCACGTTCTCGGAACTAGACTCCATTTGCAAGAAGGGAGCGATACTTGCCAGCAACACATCCAGCATTTCGATAAACGAGATAGCCAGTCACACAAATAGGCCCGACAGAGTCATAGGAATGCATTTCATGAACCCAGTGCCAATTATGAAACTCGTCGAGATAATTAACGGGAGTGAGACAGACCCCGAAGTCACAGCTGCCGTCCTAGAAGCATCAGAGAGGATGGGAAAGACCCCGCTTGAGTGCAACGACTCCCCGGGCTTCGTCAGCAACAGGATACTCTGCCCAATGATCAATGAAGCAATACTGACCCTCCAGGAGGGAGTCGCCGAGCCCGAGGCGATTGACGGGATCATGAAATTGGGAATGAACCACCCAATAGGGCCGCTGGCCCTAGCCGACCTGATTGGTCTGGACACCGTGCTCCACATCATGGGCGTCTTGCATGACGGATTGGGGGATGAAAAGTACGCCCCAGCGCCTCTACTGGTGGAAATGGTCGAGTCCGGGCGTCTAGGCCGCAAATCAGGCCATGGATTCTACGAGTACTAGCCCCCTAGGGGCTAAATCCGTATTTTCCCGCTACGGCCAACCTTCAAGCGTGTCGGACCCCACGGATGCCTATGCCCAACCGTACATCAGCCACCGCTATGGCTGCAATCATGATAGTCTCGATGTTCGCCGGATTCGCCTTGGCCAACGACGCAAACACTGGGGGAGATGCCGGGGGCTCAACCTCCACAGCCGCTTGGCTTCCAAGCAACAGCTCAACCTACTACGGCAACCTCTCCTCGTCAGACACCAACGATTACTACGGGTTCAACATGAGCAACTCCACCGCGATTACGGTAGGCCTGACCTCCCCATCGGGAGCTGATTACGATCTATGGCTGTACGGCTCATCAGGCACCCAGATTGACACCAGCTTTACCACCGGCTATGACGAGGTGACCTCAAACGGCACGAGCGTCGGAGGAACCACGGTTTATGTGCGCGTGGAGCAGTTCTCAGGCTCAGGCCAGTACACAATGCAGGTCTGGATTACAAACACCAGCACTGGTGGAGGAGGAGGCGGAAACAACTCCACCGGATCGGGCCATGACGCTGGAACTGGGTCCGATGCAGGCGGAACCACTGCAACTGCAATGCAGATCAATGCCACCAACGTAACCTTCTGGGGCAACGTGCACTCTTCGAATGACGCCGACGACTACTACTCTGTGTCAGTTCCAGCGAACTATGGAATTAACGCGTCTCTGGACTGGAACGGAACATCCACATCTCCAGACCTCGACCTCCTGCTGTACGACAGTTCCGGGTCCATAATTACGTACAGCTACTACTCGAAGCCGGAGAATGTATCATCGGCCGGTCATGGCGGTACCACCGTTTTCCTCAGGGTCAACGCATACCTGGCATGGGGGGGCTCGGCATACTCCTCGGACTACTCTCTCCGACTAGACTTCTCAAACATGTCAACATCCCCGATCAACAACCAGAACGACTCTGGAAGCGGTGGAGACGCGGGGAACGACGTTTACAACTCGACTCCCGTGCAGACAAGCCCCGGCGCCAATGACTTCACCGGGTGGATGTCCGTGAACGGCGACTCCGACGACTTCTACGTCTTCTCCGTTCCAAATGACCACGGAATAGCGATCAACCTCAGCTCTAACCCATCTGACTTGGTCGCCTACATCATCATAGGGTACGAGTCGAACCTCTCGACAATTGACTATTCCACCAACCTCAATGGAAACGAGGATGTGACATCAAATGGCTCGGTCGTTCAGGGTGAGAGCATCCTCCTGAGGGTCGTGGCATACACGGGCGAGGGATTCTACAATTTCACAGTCAACATGTTCTCACTAGATGCGGACGGTGACGGATGGTGGGACTCAGTAGAGGTGAGTTGCGGCACTGATCCGAACGACTACAACGACGTCCCAGTCGACACAGACTCGGATGGAATATGCGATGGCATGGATGCCGATGACGACGCCGATGGCTACGAGGACAACAACGACACCTTCCCACTTGACCCCAACGAGTGGATTGACACGGACTCCGACGGGGTCGGCGACAACGCCGACGAGGACGACGACGGCGATGGCTGGACTGACAGCATGGAGTACCAGTGCAACTCTGATCCCCTGTACGCATCAAGCGTGCCATCCGACATAGACTCAGATGGCACTTGCGACGTACTGGATGACGATGACGACGCAGACGGCTACCTGGATTCTGACGACGCGTTCCCAATGGACCCCTCCGAGTGGCTTGACACTGACTCCGACGGGGTCGGCGACAACGCCGACGAGGACGACGACGGCGATGGATTCGCAGATGCCACTGAGGTAACCTGCGGCTCGGACCCGCTCCTTTCCGCTTCTGTCCCAACTGACACAGATCTGGACGGCTCCTGCGACGCTGTGGACGGCGACGACGACAACGACGGCTTCCCCGACTCCCAGGACCAGTTCCCCCTGGATCCAAATGAGTGGGTCGATACCGATGGCGACACCCTCGGAGACAACACGGACGAGGACGACGACGGTGATGGCTGGATGGACTCCTCAGACTCGTTCCCCCTCGATAACACCGAGTGGGTCGATAACGACAACGATGGAATGGGCGACAACGCCGACGAGGACGACGACAACGACGGCTGGTCGGACTCAGACGAGGAGACGTGCGGAAGCGACCAATTCTCCCAGTTCAGCCAGCCCGACGACTTCGACGCCGATCACATCTGTGACATCATGGACGCCGACGACGACAACGACGGGGTCCCCGACGCCGACGACATGTTCCAGTTCGACAGCACGGAGTGGGTGGACACCGACTTCGACTCTATAGGCGACAACGCCGACGACGACGACGACGGCGACGGATGGTCGGACACTGTCGAGCCCAACTGCGGAACCGACCCGATGGACGCCAACTCCATCCCAGTCGACACCGACGCCGACAACGCCTGCGACCCGCTCGACCCCGACGACGACAATGACATGGTCCCCGACGCCGACGACGCCTTCCCGCTCGACACATCCGAGTCATTGGACACCGACGGAGACGGGATCGGCAACAACGCAGACAACGACGACGACGGCGACACGTGGACCGATTCCAGCGAGGTCATCTGCCTCACGGAGCCACTTTCGGCATCCTCGGTCCCCGTGGACACCGACTCCAACGGAGCCTGCGACGTCATAGACCCGGACAACGACGGCGACGGAGTTGTGGACGAGTCCGACGCCTTCCCACTTGACCCCGAGGAATGGGAGGACAGGAACAACGACGGCCGCGGAGACAACGCCTTCCCACTTTCACTGGGTGACAAAATGAAGCTAAACCCAGGCCTCACAGCCCTTGTTCTAATCGTTTTACTGGCCGCCATCGGAGGGTCAGTAGCATTGGTACTGGCCAGAAGCAAGAAGGAGGACGTCTGGAAGGACGACTCCTATGACAGGTACAAGGATCAAGACGCCGCTTTCGACGCCCCGTCCGTACCGGACCCTCCTGAGAGGCCACCCGACCTGGCTCCCGCCATCGAAACACCGCCAGAGCCCGAGATGCCACAGGAGCCCGAGATGCCACCGGAGCCCGAGATGCCACCGGAGCCCGAGATGCCACCGGAGCCCGAG
>JAYZLP010000002.1:0-61061 GCA_036154155.1 Thermoplasmatota archaeon
GCTCACACTGAGGACGACATTTGGGACCCAAAGGGGAACAAGAGGTCATCCGGTTTCCTGATGCACGAGAGGGAATGGTTCACGAGGCTCTTGGAGAGGGGGTGGCACGATCTTCTCAGAATTCACGTTGGACCCCAGAAGGGCCCCTACACGTGGTGGTCAAACTTCCGAAGGGCAAGGGAGAGGGACAGGGGTTGGAGGATTGACTACGTCCTTGCAAACGATGCAGCAAGGTCCCTGATGAAGTCAGCCGAGGTGATGAGGGAAGGGGGAATGGTCGTCTCCGACCACGCCCCAGTCATCGTCGACTTTGACTTGTGAACACTCCCGTAGGGAGTGATTTACGCTACTGAGGCGGCCAAGCCACCATTCAAGTGATGGAGTGCAGGCGAAGATGCATGGCTGATACCTTGCCAACTCGCCTTGAGAGAATCCTCCCAGGAGGAAGGGGAGTTTGGATTCCGATGGACCATGGCGCATCCAGCTACCCTGTAAGGGGCCTCATGAACACCGATTCAGCAGTTGACGCAGTAATTTCAGGAGGAGCTGATGCGATAGTTTTGCAGAAGGGCCCATTGACCTATCACTCAGGCAGGAATGGATGGGACGGGTACGTCTGTCACGTTTCCGTTTCTACTGTACATGGAGGAAATAGGTCACAAGACAAGGTATGCGTCGCTACGGCATCAGAGTCGAAGGAACGTGGCGCCATCGGGGTATCCGCCCAAGTGAATCTCGGCGACCAATATGAAAATCAGATGATAGAGAGAATGGGGAAACTAACAAGTCAGGCACACGGCGAAGAAATGCCGGTTCTGGGAATGGTCTATCCAAGGGGCCCAAATCTGTCAATAGACGAAGACGACGTCACAGGCGGAACAGCTCACGCCGTCCGTTTGGCTTGGGAGATGGGATGCCATGTAGCAAAGGTCCCATGGACAGGTTCGGCGGAATCATTCTCCAAGGTAGCTGAAGCTGCACCTATCCCTGTTCTAATTGCAGGCGGGCCCATGGGCGATGATTTCGAAAGTATCCTTTCCACGGTGGAGGAGGCCATGTCGGCAGGGTGCTCGGGAGTATGTATGGGCAGGCAAGTTTTCGGCTCAGATGATCCCGAATCCAGAGTGAAGGCCCTCAGGGCGGTGGTCCATGAGGGAAGGTCAGCATCAGAAGCATCTCTTCTGCTGAGGTGATTCAATGGAAATATGGATCGATGCAGATCTGTACGACTTTCCATCTTCTAACGATTCTGAATATCGGGTCTGGAGGGGCGACGATCCGGAAGTAGCAGCAGTCACTCTTGACGACTTCAAGGGTCAAGACGAGGCCGTATCCCTAGTGGGCATGATCCCCTGGATAATGGTAAGATGCTCCGATTGGAAGATGATTCCACTGGAGAACCTAGTCGCAGCTGCCTCTGACAGCGGAACCAAGATAGCAGTCGCAATTTCAGAAGAAGTCGACATTCAAGGTGCCGCATTCGCCCTCGAGCACGGAGTTGACGCTGTTGTATTGCCCCCGGAGGTCCAAGCACCCGCTCTCTGGTCTTCAGCCAGATCAATCTCAAATTTGAAGGGGCCAAGAGTTAGCAAGCCAACCCCTCCGGAGCTATCGACAGCGATAGTTGACTCAATCTCCTCTGGAGGAGTAGGCGAAAGGGTGTGTGTGGACCTCATTGAGAGGTTGTCAGAAGGAGAGGGATTGGCAATCGGGTCTTCATCCGCTTGCCTTTGCCTTGTCCACGGTGAGACCATTCCGTCTCAGTACGTCCCCTCTAGGCCATTCAGGATAAATGCCGGTGCAGTGCACTCGTACGTGATGATGGGAGACGGATCGACCAAGTACCTGAGCGAATTAAATTCAGGAGACGAGGTAGCAATCCACTCTGACAAGGGAACTAGTAGAATTGCCACAATAGGGAGACTAAAGGTCGAGAGAAGGCCGTTTCTCAGAATCTCGCTCAGATCAGGAAATGGGGATGGCCAGGTAATCGTTCAGCAAGCAGAGACAGTACGCCTGATCTCGGTAGAAGGAACCGCTATATCCGTGACCGAAATAAGTCCCGGAGACGAAATTATCGTCCTTAATGAGAGCAACATGCGCCACATCGGGAAACCGGTACAAGGGGAGGTCGATGAGAGATGACCGTCTTGGGCTCAGGCACCGCCAACGGGGGAATTTCAATTCTTCATGCATTGGGTCTTGGAAGGGGCTGCTCAGTCGCCATCGACCTAACTACAACTGTAAATGTCCACGACGAGCCCATTGAACTGCATAATGACCAACACGGACTTCTTGACGAGATCCTACGATGTTGGACTGAGAAGGGCCTGCCAACTCCTAGCACGGTTGGTTGGGAGGTTCTGAGCAATGTTCCTGCCGGACAAGGGCTGAAGTCAAGCGCGGCTCTCGCTTGTGCCGCGATAAGGGCATTGAATGAGGCTTCATGGGCCGGCCTTTCTGACTCAGAGGTAGTCGATATGGCAGTCGATTCTCAGATTAACTGTGGTTGCTCTGTGACAGGTAGCATGGATGATGCATGGGCCGCTGTGGAACCAGGATGGAAGCTGGTGGATCCAAGACTTCCGGCGTCAGAATCAGTTCTCTTTGAGGGCGTGGTCGATGATGATCTGGCCGTGCTGGTAGTCCTGCGTGGAGAGAGGGCGGCAGAAGTGACTGCCGAATCATTCTCCGAAAATAAGCATCTCTTTGAGAGAGCGCTTGCTTCCCTGACGAACGGCTCCATCATGGATGCTCTTTCGTCTAATGGAATGGCCGTAGCTTCATCCACCGATGACTTTGAGGCGCTAAGAACATGCAATCTCGCAATCGCTTCAGGGGCTTTAGCAGCTGGATTGAGCGGTTCCGGGCCAGCAATAGCAGTTGTTTGCTATCCAATCGATGTGCATAATATTCGCAATAGCTTGGAGCAAAAGGGATTGGAGGTTATGGAAACTAGCTTCGCAATTTCCGAAGTGGCTAAGGAGGAGGTCAGGTAATGGGAATGGGATTGGGAGAAAGACTCAGGATTACCCTATTCGGGGAGAGTCATGGCACATGCGTTGGGGCATTGGTAGAGGGAATCCCACCAGGGACACCTATGGACCCTGAGGCCCTATCAAGGGAGATCGACAGGAGAAGGCCAGGTAGAAAGGGGCTCTCTTCTAGGAAGGAGACGGACGAATGTCAGATTCTCTCCGGCGTCTATGAGGGAAAGGCAACTGGATGGCCAATCCTGATGCTTACCATGAATTCCGACGTCCGTTCATCGGACTATTCGTTCCTCCCCGACCACCCTCGTCCGGGTCATGCTGACATGGTTGAGATGGTGAGATCGGAGGGATCCAGTGATCTCCGAGGAGGAGGGTCACAATCCGCCCGTCTGACGTTCGGCATGGTCGCTGCAGGGAGTCAGGCAAAGTCGCTCCTCGATCAGGCAGGGTGGTCTTGCCGGGCGCACCTCCACAGCGTGGGCGATGTCAAATCCCGCCCCCTATTCCAACTTGACAGAGATTCTGAGTTAGAATCAGGCTCTGACATGGCTAGGTTGAATTGCAGAGATCCAGATGCAGCAGGGAGGATTTCAGAATTCATAGAGTCCGTGAGGATGGATAAGGACAGCGTCGGGTCAGTGGTAGAGTTGCTGATTGAGGGAGTGCCCATGGGAGTGGGGGAACCTTGGTTCGATGGAGTTGAACCATCACTGGCCCGTGCAATGATGGCGATACCCGGGGCCAGAGCCGTGGAATTCTCTCATGGCGTCGAGTCATCCAGGATGAGAGGCTCTAACCATAACGACCTGTGGCTTTCAGAGGGTGGCTCCCCCGTTCTTGAGGGAGCGTCTTCGGGGGAGGCCGACGGATCCCTTGGAGGCAGGTCTACAGGGGCCCCGATAAGGGTCAAGGTCCACTTCAAACCTCCAAGCAGCTTCCCTCGTGAGCAACTAACCCTTCACTTGCCCAGTGGCGATCTGATGCCCCTTGAGGTCGGGGGTAGGCATGACCCCGTACTGGGGCCTAGGGCCGTACCAGTCGTGGAAGCCGCTGGAATACTTGTGATGGCTGATCTAGGCCTGATGGGCGGCTTCATAGGGCCCGATGAATGAACCCTATGCGTTTCTTTCTCTCATCTGCTGCACCCTAAGTGGCAGATTGACCGCGAACATCGCGGCTATTACAACGAAAACGATTACCGTCCCCAGGGCAACACCGTACACACTCGTCAACTCGACGCTTTCCTTCAGCCGTAAGGCGGAGACGTCATCGAAAATACCCACTATTGCAGGGATGATGAGGTTGATCAGGAGAGTCATTAGTGCCACAGCACCAGCTATTGCTGGGGCTAGGGCCAGAGATGTGTGGTACTTCCTGGTAATCTTGTTTACTCCCATGACATAGACCTCGTTCATCCTGATTGATGTGTCGAGCATGGAGAATCTGATTACCCCGCTTGACAACTCCATGTACATGACAAGGAAAACAGCGTACAGGATGAGGATGAATTTTTGCACGATCTCGCTTTCTGGGACGACGTCGAGCCTGAACTCGACAGTGCTCCCAGCGAACCTTATTGTCACCAGGATGAGCGCGACGTAGGAGATTAGCATCGCTCGCCTATCCCTCTGGAAGGTCCCGTAGACGCCTCCGATTAGTCCAATTGCTATGAGAAGCAAGTGGAAAACACCGGCAGCGACACCCAATCCTAGTGCGTTCGAAGCAGCGAACCAAGCTGTGCCCGAGACAGGGGTGATCATGAACGTGAGGAAGCTGAGTATCAACAAAGAGCCGGCCGAACCAGCTTGCAGGGAAGAGACCATCCTGTCAGGAGGCAGGAACTTGTCCTTGGAAACCACAGGTCCTCCGAAGAAGGACTCGATGAAGCTAGGAACGTGAATCTCTGGGATGGCGTCCTGCGGTATCTCCGTGTTGGACTTCAGTCGTCCAGCTGCCTTCCTCCTACTGGGGGCGGAAGACCTGACCTTCTTCCCCTCGTACAGGTGCGCAGTGTCGCTAGAACCCTCGACCTTCACATCATCAGCCATGTTCTACACCTCAGAAACCCCTCGCCCCTGCTAAGGCGGTATTCAGCATCATGTCAGGCTCCCAGTCCATGACGAATGCACCAAGTCCCCTCAACTCGCTCATCAGAATGTCACGTTCGGTCTTGAGAACCTCGTAACCGGTCCTGTCAAGCCTCCTAGCGTCGAATTCGAATTCAAGGCTGCTAGGGGAAAGAACGGTTACATCGAAGTTTCTTGCCCTTAGATCACGAACTGCGTCAACAATCGTGGGATCGTCTTCCAGTGGGCTGAGGATGATAATCGGGCTGCCTCTGTTAATGTGGGGCATTATTCTATTTGTGACGACTTTGAGGGGGGTGTTGCCCTTTGCCATTGCACCGGCTAGCTTGGTAAGTAGGACGTACAGCTGCTTCTTGCCAGTATCCCTGTCGACGGAAACGATCTCATCGCTGTAAACCACTAGGCCAACTGAGTCCCTTCTAGACAAGAAGTACTGGGACAGACTGGCCGCGGCCCTAGTGCTGTAGACCAATGAGTTCCTGCTTACAGGACCGGTCTCGCTAACGCCCCTGCTGTCAATGATCAGAATGATGTCGCTAACGGCGTCACGCTCGTACTCGTTAACCATCATCTTACCTCCGCTCCTAGCGGTAGCCGCCCAGTTGACCTTCTTCATTGGGTCACCAGGGATGTACTCACGGAGGTTGTAGAAGTTTGATCCTTCCCCGGGATTCCTTATGTTCACCGCACCAGTGAAAATCTTGGGTACCCTACTCTTAATCAGAGCGTCCTTGATGTCCTCCATCTTGGGGAACACCAGGAAGTCATCATAGAGGTTGATCTCTCTTTCATTGTGGAAAAGCCCGAAGGCGTCCTGAACGCGAACGCACACTGGGCCTATTGTGTAGAATCCCCTCAGAGGTGTCTCTATCGTGTAAGAGATGGTGGTTTCCCTCTGCGGCCCCAATTCCATGAGGACATAGTTCGCCCCCTTCTTTATCCTCATCACCTCTGGTACCCTGTCTCGGACCTCGATAATCTTCGATAGATTCGATCGGTTCTGGAGCCTAAGCGTCACTTCTATTTCCCCATCTTCGAAAATCCTAGCCGAGGATATCTTCCTTAGCGCCACTATGCTGTTCAGTTGGATCCCTTCGTCGGAGTCAGCATCCTCGACCCTCCTGCCGGAGGAAGAAACGTCCGCATGGTTGGACATGAAGGCAGCCCATGTTAGGAATGAAAGCAGCACCACCGCCACGGTAACTAGCTGCTGGTTCCTGAGGACTAGCCCAAGGAGGTAGAGCGCGATAGCCAGCGATGCGAACATCGCTGACTTCCTGCTCCACGCCATCTTGACACCTCTCACAATCTGCCTAGAAACCAACTCAGACGGTTGGTACTGGGACCTGCCTGAGGATGTCGGAAATGACTTCCTCGTTCTCTAGGCCCTTTATCTGGTGTTCTGGCTTCAGGATTAGCCTGTGTGAGACTGCTAGAACTGCAACTGCCTTCACGTCATCTGGTGTGATGAAGTCACGTCCACTCATGGCCGCTGCGGCCCTGCTAGTCTTCAGTAGTGCCTGGGAGCCACGAGGGGAGGATCCTACGAGTACGCGGGGGTCCTCTCTCGTCCTAGTCACTATCTCGACCATGTACATCCTAACTGCCGGGTCGACATACACCTCTTCGCATGCCTGCTGCATAGCAACAACACGTGCAGGGTCGGTAATCGTCTCAACCTCAACCTCGTCCTTCTTCCTAGCAACACGTCGAGCTAGGATCTCATCCTCGTCAGCTCGGTTTGGATATCCAACGCTCATCTTGAACATGAACCTGTCCAATTGAGCTTCTGGAAGTGGGTAGGTACCTTCCTGCTCGACAGGATTCTGCGTTGCCATTGTAAGGAACGGAGCAGGTAGCTTGTGCGTTACAACTCCAATGGTTACTTGCTTCTCCTGCATCGCCTCAAGGAGAGCGGCCTGTGTCTTTGGAGGTGCTCTGTTAATCTCGTCCGAAAGAAGAAGATTGCAGAAAATCGGCCCGGGCTTGAATGTGAACTCGCCCTTCTTCGCATCGTAGATGTTTGTTCCTGTGATATCTGCAGGCAGCAGGTCAGGGGTGAATTGTACCCTCTTGAAATCGCATCCCAGCGCATCGGCGAAGGTGTTCGTCATCAGGGTCTTGGCCAGTCCGGGATAGTCCTCGAAAAGGAGGTTCCCATTTGAGAGGATGTTCACGAGAACGTTATCGATAACGTGGGACTTTCCGATGATGACCTTCTGCACTTCTGCGCTGATGGCCTCTCCGATTCTTCCCACGGCTTCTAACTTCTTGTCAACCTTCTTTGAACCGCGAGCTTTGGCTGCCTTCTCTTCGTAGCCCTTGCTTACGGCGTCTGCTGGTGGTGCTTTATCTGCTGGTGGCGGTGCGTTCATACTAATCTCTCCAGTTTATCTTTGCTTTTCTCAATTTTGCTTGTCTTATTTTGCTCCACCCCACCGTCTAATGGCCTTCATGAGCTCTCTGAGCTCTTGGGGGGAGTACTTCTTTTCCTTCGAATAAGCTAGCTCTACTAGCCTAGGATTGCCTATCATGCCCTGTATCTTGGAGGGCTCCATCAGTGCCATCTCATCCCTGGTTAGGTCATGGTGAACCCGGATTTTGGTGAATAGGGCCTGCTGGACTCTCTGCCTATAACTGGAGGGGTCCAGCTTGTTGGGCCTCTCGGCGAATCTTGTCAGATCGAAAACGTGCCTCCAGTTCTCCTTCTCGGGAACGATCATCATCGCAACCAGCAGTAACAAACCAACATTCAGTACTACTAGCCACTTCAGGAACGTGTTCGATGTCAGCAATACTACTGTGCCCATGGCCTCGACGAATGGGGCGGACACTATTCCTGTAACGTGCCTGCTTTCGTCGAAAACAATTTGGAAGTTCGAGAAGTCGTCTTTGACCTCGCCAGACAGCTTCTGGTTGTCGAACTCCATCATAGAGTGTATCAGGAGTTTGAAGTAATCCTCATTCCCGTTCCACTGGGACCCCTCTGTGTTTTCAAACTCATCATTCCAGCAGCTTTGGTAGGCCCCTTCAACCTCACAGACCTTTGGTATTCCATATTCTTCCCCCACTTGGTCATCCCAAAGTAAGTTGGAGAAAGCCTCTGGGTCTGAGACGAATACTATGCTGCCAGTAACATCAAGCTCGCCCGTGTTACCACCCACTAGGCTACCCTGGCCGCTTCTGACTTTGTCATACACCGAAACACCAGGGTAGTCGACTCTTATCATCAGGGACAGATCCCCTGGGGCTGGATTTCTGTAGTCGCTGGAGTCACCATTTCCTGCTAGGTCGATGAATGCGGAAGGGGACGCCTTTGCGATTCTCGTAACTAACCTGTGGTCCGGGTTATCCCTGTCCATCTCGGTCTGCTCAAATTTCAGACCAGTTGGGTTCCTGAATAATACCGGCAGTGCGCATCCGTCATTGTACTGTGAAATCTCGAATGTAGAGCATCCATCGTTGCCAGCATCAGCTGCTTCTTCCTCGAAGGTGCCTACACTCCAAACGTTGCTCCACGAGTACTCCTTCATTCCGTCATTGTTTGGCTCGGTTACGTAGTATTGGTTCTCGTCAAGCAGAGGCGCATCGAAGTAAGTCACCCCGAATCTATTCGCAAGCCTGTTTGCATTCGTATCGTCAGCCGCTACTATCACTTTCCCGCCGCGCTCAGTAACGAAATCGTAAATCGAGTCCGCCTCTGTCTCGTCTATCGGTTTCTCGGGGGCTATGATCAGAAGCATCGTCCTGTGGGGGTATTTCCAGTCGTTCACAAGCATGGGCGTGGACATCGTATTCGCAACGAAATACTCGTCTGGCTTCTCTTCCAAGCTATCCCTCATGTCCGAAAGCTGGGCCAATCCCTCGTAGTCCCCATCTTGGGAATATGCAGAGTATTGTGTGGATTTTCCAATCACGAAAATCATAGGGAGGAGCAGTAGAAGTATGGCCGTAACGGAGAGCGACCAAATGACGTAGGTCGCGAAGTCTCGGCTGCCTTCTTCATCTTCCATTTCAATAACCAGCCCCGAATTAAGTCTGTAACCAGCACCTACGGTGCTGTGCGGAGCGTGATTCTACAATTATATGTTCGGGTAAATAGTTTCCGCCAATACTTAGAATATCTAAGCAGTGATGTTTTTTTACATTTGTAGAATATTCGCAATATCGGCCTAATCAGCGCCCTTCCGACTGCCAATTGCAGCCAATAAGACCAGGGAAACAGTCAACATTGGGCCCATGAAGGGCAGATTGGAACTAACTATCTCGACAGTGTCTTCCGGGCCCTCGGTCTCATCTGGCTCTTCTTGATCGGCAGGAGGTGGTTCTATGGTGATCCTCGCCTCATCTTCTGATATCTCAGATCCCCCTGAGTTCGTCGCCCCGTTTGAGGAAATTATGACTTCAACATCACAGTTTCTTTGCGGGTGACTTTGTGAGGCGGTGATCAAGATGTTGGCACTCGATGACTGTCCCGATTGTATGTCCCTTGTAGTCAGAATTTCCAGGCCATTGTCGGTCGAAAGCAGTGGGCAGTTGTCAGACACTTCAACCGACCCAACCCTGTCAACCACATTTCCAAGATTGCTAACCGTAACCTGGAGGCTCATTTCTGAACCTGAGTTCATCGGGCCAACTGGATCAGAAATGTCAACCTCCAATGAGTAAACTCGAGGAATCTGAAGCTCTCCCGAGGCCTCCTTAGTCTCTGGTAGTGGCTGCGGTATTGAGGCCCTAGAAACCAAAGTTACCGAGATTGTGAAATCTTCTTTGCTGTCTGCCTGATATGCCCAAACGTCTATTCCGCTAATCACGAGAGTGAAGGTCTTGTTCCCTCCCGCCGCGATATTCTCGGATTCAGGTCCGTCACCCTCTCCATCGAATGGTATTTCATATCCGAACTCAACAGTTATTGGGAGCAATTCGTCGTTGTAAACGAAGAATTCTACGGAAACCGAACCGTCTTCCCTGACTTGGAATGGATTGCTGTCATCGTCCTGTGGAAATTCGATCCCCACGTCCCACCCACCGATCTGCGACTGGACAGGGAATGAAGCAACAAGTAGGGAGACAATCGAGACCATGGCAGCCCAAGAGTACCTGTTCACTTGGAATCCTCCAGCAAACCAGAGCATGCCCGCCTTGTTAAGACCTTGACCATCTTACGTCTGTAGGACGGCGGGAACCAAGTATTTAGGACAGGCTTCACCGATTTTCTTACCGACTCGGCAAGCAATTCGACACTTTCCTCTCCGTTCCAGTCGTCCAAAACCAGCCGCGACTCTTCTTCATGGTAGCCTGGAACCGACTCCAACCCAGTAGTTGCCACTCTCAGATCAGAAACATCGCTCCCAGTTTTCTTCCAGGCCACTGCCACACCTGCCTCTGGGAAGTCCCAACTTTCACGCTGCCTCAGTTTCTGGTAATCACCGTGCCATTCCGACACGTCATCCGGTAGGGTGACATGAGTGACAATCTCTCCCTCTCGGAGGACATTCCTGGTCATTCCATCTAGTTGGAAGAAATCGCCCATGGGCATTGACCTCTCCCCGTCCTTGGATGCCAGATGAATGGTCGCCCCCAAGCACATCAATGAGGGGGCCAAATCAGCTTGATATGTAGCCACGCATAGGGTATTCTGATTGGGGATCACCCTACAGTCGGCATCGGTGCCACAATCGCATTTGTGACACCAGTCGATAGATTCACGCCAATCCTCAGTCTGGTTGAACCAGAAACACCTGGTGTCCAAACATAGGTTACCTCCTACTGTTGCAGAGCGGCGAATCAAGGTGCTAGCCACAGATTCTGCTGCTGCCCTGACAATGGCGTGGGTATTTTCGGACTCAGCCAAGTCATGTAGTCTAACCATCGCCCCAATGTGGGTGTCAGTAAGCAGTGTTAGTTCACTTACTCCCGCTAGGGAAATCACGTCGGATTTCACATTCAGGTGCCATTTGTAGTTTGGAAGCAGGTCAGTTCCTCCGGCCACCCAATCGAACTCTCTGTTGGAACTACTCAACCCATCAGCTATGGAAAACGCCTCCTCCAGGCTTTTTGGACTATGCAACTGGAAGGGGGGCATCTTCATTGCGAATCGCCTCTCTTTCTACGTTCGATATGCTTCCATGCGCTTCCGGCTAGTCCAGGACTTTCGAGGTATTCTTCAGAAGGGGTAACCACTGCAGTCCATCTCGAGTCCTGCTCATCCCCGGGGACCTCCGGATCTAGGCCAAATAGTGCCCCATTGTGATAGGGCGAAGGGTCCTTCTCCCTCCTCCTTTCAATATCCCTCTCGGAATGAGACTTCCCCCTTTCGACGATTCTTTCTTGGAGCTCGGAGTGTGAGATTCTGGGCGGTTTCATTTTTGTCGGACTGGAAACCCCATCCTTCCTGCACTTCTTTTCAATCGCTTTGTATAGCCTATCTGGTGAAATGGGGAGCTCACTGACCCTAACCCCAGTTGCATCGTAAACAGCATTGACTACGGCTGGAAGGATCGGCAGAAGGGGCCCCTCGCCGGCTTCCTTGGCTCCAAATGGCCCCTCAGGATCGTTCGACTCAACGATTATTGGGAAAACTTGGGGCATTTCATGAACTGTGGGGATCTTGTAGTCTAGCAAATCAGGATTGATCAGATGACCAGTCCTTCCGTACCTCATCTCTTCGCTAAGTACCTGGCCCATCCCCATATGGCATGAGCCAATTATTTGCCCCTCCACAGACAGAGGATTGAGGGCCTTCCCGCAGTCATGCGCGGCCCAAACCTTCAGGACCTTGGTTTGACCCGTTTCTACATCCACCTCGACTTCCGCGACATATGCAGAAAACGAGTAAGCTGGAGCGAGACCGGCAGCAGCGCCCTTGTGGACCCTCCCCATGGGAGGGGTTCTGTATGAGCCAGATGAGACCAACGCCCCCCTGTCCTCTTGGGATTTGTGCAACGCCTCAAGATAGGAAACCCCAACAGCCGGGTCGTCCTTCCTGAATATCCTCCTGTCCCCAATTACCAGCTTTTTCTCAGGAGAACCTGTTATCTCCGAAGTCGCTTTGATTAACTCAGCTCTAATTTCCATGGCAGCAGAGATAGCCGCGTTTGCGTTCATGAATGTAACACGGGATGAGTATGAACCAAGATCCACGGGGGAAGTATCAGTCTCCCTGCTTCTGACCCTTATCATGTCCAAAGGCAGTCCCAGAACTTCGGCGACGGATTGTGCGACCACAGTGTCGGACCCCTGGCCGATGTCAGCCGCACCAGTGTGGATAGTTACGCCCCCGTCCATGTCTATCTTCAGATGAACAGTGGCATGGGGGAATTTGTTTGGGTCCCAGTGTATGGGGAGCCCACTGCCTGAGATGAAGAATCCACAGCCAACTCCTATTCCCCTCCCTAATGGCATCTTGCGGAATTTCTCATCCCATCCGGAGGCCTCTCGGACCTTCTCAAGGCATTCCCTCATGCCGATACTAGTAACCCTGAAGCCAGTAATTGTAGAGCTATGCGGAGGTAGGAGATTGGCCAGCCTGAAGTCAATAGGGTCCACATTCAATTGCTCACAAATGTCATCCAATCCGACCTCCACTGCACATCTCGAATTTACAGCTCCGTGCCCCCTCATTGCCCCACTCGCAGGTTTGTTTGTCCAGACTCTGGCACCCGTGTAGTGAAACCCTCCAATCTCATAGGGCGCTGTGTGCAGAACCCCATTGTAGTAGGTAGTAACGTGTCCGAAGGAAGCAAAGGCCCCCCCGTCAATTAGAGCATCCGTCTCAATCCCTGAAATCCTCCCTTCGCTATCGGAGTGTATCGACATCCCTATTCTGGAAGGATGACGCCCTCGATTTACCCAGAAGACCTCCTCCCTGTCGAAGTTTATCCTAACGGGCTTCCCAGTTTTCCTTGCTAGGATGGCCGCGCACATTTCATGAGGAAAAGGGTCCGATTTACCACCAAAACCGCCTCCCACAAAGGTTCTGAAAACGTTGATTTGGTGCATTGGAACTTCCAGGACGTCAGCAAGAGCCCTGTGGAGGTAGTGAGGAACCTGCTGAGGGGTGTATAGCGTGAGCCTTCCCGATGGATCCCAATGAGCGACAACTGCATGTGGTTCCGTGAAGCCATGATTGGCCCCAGCGAACAGCCAATCGGAGCTATGACTAGCCATAGAGTCCCTCATGTCCTCAACATTTCCGAACTCTTGGAACACCCTCTTCTGGACGTTCGACTCACCGATGTGGTACTTCCCCCTGTCGTGAATCGGCAATTCGGAGTCCTCCAAACCGTCTCTCATATCATGAATACTATCCAGTACCTCGTATTCCACCTCTACGAGCCTACATGCCTCCCTTGCAGAGGCCTCGTCCACTGCAGCAACGCAGGCAACCAAGTCCCCTACATGCCTGACCTTATCTTGAGCCATGGCATGCTCGTCCTTCGTCACCGGCAAAACACCAAACGCACTCGTCGCGTCTTGTCCGGTGGCTACCGCCAGCACCCCCGGCAACTCCAATGCCTTGCTAGCATCAATTGACAAAACTCTAGCATAGTGGTGGGGGCTCCTGATGATTCTCCCGACCAACTCGCCAGGAAGTCTGATGTCGTCCCCATACTGGGCCTGTCCTGTAACCTTCCATCGACTATCTACCAATGCGGTAGGCTTCCCAATGACCCTGCCACTGACTATTTCGTCATGTCTGTGACCTCCCCATGGTTGAGCCTTCGATCCGCCTTGGCTTTCCGGTATCGATGATTCGTCCCGGGGTTCGCTGAATTGGTTCTTGCCCCCTGATCCGGGCTTGGAAAAGGGCAATTTGCCCGGTTGTTGCCTATATCCAACCATCTCATCAGAGTCTTCTTCGCCCAATTTCTCACCCCGCAAATCCTGGATGCGGATCACTCTTTGGATCTGTGGAATCATCCACATTTGCCCCATTGCAGAGAATGTTTGAGGCTTCTTTGACAGAGTCCACTATCTGTTGGTAGCCGGTGCACCTGCACAGATTCCCTTCAATCGCAGATTTTATTTCACCCTCACTCGGCTCAGGATTTTCACCAAGTAAGGCTGAGATTACAACAAGAAATCCCGGTGTGCAGAATCCACATTGACTGCCTCCGCATTCGGTGAAAGTTTGCTGGATCGGATGGAGATGATGCCCATCAGAAAGCCCTTCCACAGTGGTTATTTCACATCCATTGGCTTCCTGAGCCAGCATTAGGCAGGACAACCTGGGGGAACCGTCAACGAGTACAGAGCAGCATCCGCAAGTACCCATATCGCATCCTCTCTTAGTTCCAAGAATTCCCAAACTGTCGCGAAGAACATCGAGCAATATTGCATTGCTTTCCAGCCTAGTTGAAACGGCGTTTCCGTTCACGGACGCGCCCCAATCAACCTCATCTGAGGGAGGGAGCATAGGCAGCCTGTACTGGACCATGGTACCACAACCAAGGCCACTCGCACCTTGAGCATTGGGGTCTTGACCCCATAGGGGTCAATCAAAGGTCCTCTCTCACCTTTTTCATGATCTCGTACTCTGCTCTTTTGATGTGCTCTCCCAATGTGCTTCTTGCCATATCTAGCTCATCGGCTATGTCCTTCAGCTTAACATTGGAATTGGGGTCGTAGTAACCCATTTTTATTGCCAGCGAAATAACCTCTCGCTGCCTTTCAGTAAGGTCACTAGTCCATCCATTAGTTTCGTTTTCGCGTATCGAATGCACACTGATTTTGTCAGGTGGCATCACCATTCTGAGAAGAGAGACAAACCTGCGAATGGATCCTGAAAGGCCAGACATCCGCATCTCCATCCCCCTTTCGGAGTCTATCCCATAGGGGGGTTGTACGTGTATATTGGAGAGCTCTATTGCCGATTTTGCGAAGGGGTGGGTACAAAGTAGACTGACTACAATTACCCCATCGTCCTCTTCGTGTATTTCTATCACTTCGAGCCATTCTATGCTAGAAATTTCTTCGAGCTCCTTTCCCTCACGGAGTCTTATTTCCGCTAATTGGACTACCCCATCTTCCCTGACTGCCAAATGCCCCAATACTTCGACACTATCCACTATCTCCAGAATTCTAGATACGTCCTTCGATCCTCTCAGAGAGGAGATATTCCACCTTAGCGATACTCTCCTCATGATGACTCCAAACCTATCGGTCTATTGAACACAGCGGAGTTCACCGAAACTTGAGTCATCCCCAGTATGCCTCTCTGATGGCTTGATTCGCTTCCATGCACATTACAACATCACCGGGCCGGGAAGGCATTGTTGCCGTGCCATTGAGGTGCTCTATAATTGGCTCAACATTGCTCTCATTGACAACGCCCCAACCAACCTGGGTACACGGTGCCACTGGTGAAATTGGGGTCGTTCCCGATAAGGGGTCCCACGTATTGAACGAGGGATACCAGCCAGATAGGTTCAACGCATCCCGCAGATCGTCATTGGTGAGGGAAAAATTGGTCCCGTTTACTAGCAGACCACCTCTTACTTCTGGATCAGCTCCAGATGACATGTCTCCGAACTCATGCCTTAGCGACATCAGAACCTTGGATAGAAGGCCAGCGGTTCTAGGGGTGGCGAAAGAAGTCCCGGAAGTCTCGTGATAACCATCGATGTCATCATGGTTGGGCAGAACCTGTGTCCAGTCCGCAGCCATATCTGGGTAGGAGCCGCTCATGGTCTCCTTCTGGTCATCGCCCTCTTCGGCATAGCCGGAGACGCCGATACTCCATGGCGGCCCTGCAGTAGGGTCCTGCACAGCAGGTGAGGGAGTGTTGTCAGAAGCACCTGTGTGGACTTTCTTGTTCTTAACCACAGCTACCTTTGTTGCATCCTCGATGCCGGGAACTGGGATGGAACCTATCGGGCCGAAGCTGGTTGTGATGATGTCCACAAGTGGCTGGTTTGCAGCAGCTAGAACAGCAGCATCACTGAAACCCTCTACGAAGAATATAACAGCGTTAGGATTAGCATTGATCACCGATCCAGTTACTGCAGTTCCATGCCCGTCTTGGGGGTCATCTAGAATCGGAATGTCGGTGTTGTCATCAGGCGTTGTGCCGATTATTCGGGTACCTCTGAACCAGACGATATTCTCTGATGTTATGTTGTCCCAGCAGGTATCCTTGTCGGCCTCGTACCTCTCCTGCCAGGTCCCGACCAGAGTGACATCACAGACCTTGTTTACCCCAAGGCCGTCAAGCAGCCATTGAGGGTAAGCCTCATCCATCCTGAAGTGATCGTGGTATACATTGATCCCTGTGTCTATTGGAGCCACAACTGAGAATGATCCAAACTCTTCAGTCGGAGCCTCATCAACTGGCCCTTCCTCTCCCTCTTCCCAGAAAATACACCCGCTAATGCTGCTAGAGAGGAACAGGATTGCCATGGCCAAGGTTCCACTCCTCATGCCCCTCGGTCAAGACGTGCCGATTTCAGTCTTCGTCTGAATTGGGCATTCTTTCCATCGCGAGAATCTCAGCACAAATGGCTACAGCAATCTCCTCTGGGGAGTCAGCACCAATGTCCAGGCCTATTGGGCACCTCGCGCTCGAAAGCTCCATCTCATCGATCCCGGACTTTATTGCCGCATCTCTGAAACCTTTCCACTTGTTTGTTGATCCGATAACGCCAATCCTGGCCGAGCCATCGGAATTCCTCTTTAGACAGCCGATTAGGAACTCCTGGTCTACCTCCCAGTCATGACCCAGAATTAGCACGTCTGTGAATCTCGAAATTGATTTTCCCCCTCCCGATTCAAAGAATTCAGAAACAGGACCGCTGTGAATCTCCTCCGCGAAGGGATACCTGTCATCATTGGCAAACTCCTTTCTAACATCGAAAACGCTGTGTTTCCAGCCAAGAGTATCGCATACTATGGCAACCGATCTTCCAACATGCCCTCCTCCTGAGATGAGTATGTGTGGCACCGGTTCAACAACCTCCATTGCAACCGTTACACGGCCACCGCAAAGGCTGTCAAGGGCCACTGCCTCTTTTCCCTTGCCGTCCTTGTGGAGTATGAATGTCTCAACACGACCTCCAATTTTACGCGTTTCTGAAGCAGAAACCTGTAACAAATCACGAAGAGCATTTTCCACCATCATCTCAAGACCTGCTCCCCCGACGGTCCCAAATTTTGTTCCATCGGAAGAAACCGCCAATCTTGCGCCCGGCTTCCCGGGAACACTTCCACTCGCACTAATCACAGAGGCCATGGCGACCCTTTCTCCTGCATCCACTCTCTCGACAACCCATGCGAGAACCGTGCGCGACATGGCACCGGGAGACGCTCCGAACACTTTGGGATTGCGCTACTACCCAAGGGCCACATCAAGAACCATCATTATGGTAAATCCGATCATCAGGCCCATGGTGGCAATGTCTCCATTCTTCCCCCTATGTGCTTCGGGGACTAGCTCTTCGACGACGACGAAAATCATCGCACCAGCAGCGAACGCCAGGGCATAGGGAAGAATGGGGGTCATGTAGATTATTGCCGCTGCCCCTATGACGGCTGAAATAGGCTCGACTAGTGCAGACAACTGGCCCCACCAGAAACTCTCTTTCCTCGAAAGCCCCTCTCTCCTCAGTGGAACGGAAACTGCCGCACCTTCTGGAAAGTTCTGGATTCCGATTCCAATTGAAAGTGCGATTGCAGCCCCTATTCCGTCACCGGAAGCTGCTGCACCAAAGGCAACCCCCACAGCCAAACCCTCGGGTATGTTGTGGAGTGTTATGGCCGAAATGAGGAGCTTGCTCCTATGCCACGTTGTCTTGACCCCCTCAACCTCCTCAGGAGGCGCCCCTGGGTGGAGGTGCGGCAGGTATGCATCGATCAGCCTCATCCCCGCTCCCCCTAGGATGAAACCAAATGCAGCGGGCAAAACCTTCTCCAGACCTTCCCCTGGAGTCTGATCTATTGCTGGGCCCAATAGGCCGAAGCAACTCGCAGCAATCATCACACCAGCGGCGAAACCAAGCATCCCATCCAGCATCTTGCGATCAATTTCCGCGAAGAAGAAAACCAAACCCGCGCCAGCTGCGGTCATGAACCAGGTGAAAAGGCCGGCAATAAACGCCTGTAGTATTGGGTCTAGTCCCTCTAGAGTTCCAATGACATCCATGCCTCTTCGCCACCCTCCACGCTCATAGGATTTACCTTAGTTCAGAGAAGGCTTCGTCTAGGGCTTCCAAGTCCGATGGCAGATCGACGTTAAGGTGGAGGAAGGAATCTGAAACTTCCATCCTTGAAGGCTCAATCAGCCCCTTCAATGGTACAGAAGGAACGGACTCTAGAACTCTAATCGCATCCTCTCCCGAGAGAAGCAAGGGGTGCCCACCCCTCCCGTCCATCGATGGGCATGCAGTAATTTTCGAGGAAAGAAGGGAGGACAATGTAGAGTCGGAGAAACCAGGCCTATCCACAGGAACAATCAGAAATCTCCTCTCTGGGTCCAGTCCTATCCTTTTGATCCCCATCTGGACTGTACCAGTCCTTCCCAAATCCGGTTCCGGATTGCAAACCACATCGCAGTCAACTGACTCTAGGACATCTTCGAAGAGACTTTCATTAGTCACAACTACTGGATTTAGTCCATGCTTCCTCAGTCTACTAACAACCCAGCCTACTAGGTTATACTCTCCTAAATCGACTAAGGCCTTGGGTTGTCCAAGCCTCTTACTGGAACCGGCTGCCAATACCACGCATCCGACTTCTGTCTCCATGAAGCTCACGAGCCTCGCAGCATCTCTCTGCCGATAATCAGCCTCTGAATCTGGCTCGACCCTTCGAAAATCTGAACCACCTTTGCCCCGCGCATCCTCCTCGCTACTGGGTATTCCTCAGAGTAACCATATCCTCCGAATACCTGCACAGCATCAGTTGTTACTTCCATAGCTATGTCAGCTGCAAATCTTTTGGCATGCGCTGCCTCAAGTGTATTCCTTTCTCCGGAGTCGGACTTGATAGCAGCTTTCCAAGTAAGCATCCTAGCGGCCTCCACCTTGGTCGCCATATCCGCTAGCATGAAGGAAATGGCCTGATGTTTGACGATAGGCTTCCCAAACGTGCTTCTATCGGTCGCGTACTGAATAGCCTCCTCCAAAGCGCCCCTCGCATTTCCGACGGCATGAGCAGAAATAGTGGGCCTTGAAAGGTCAAACGCCTTCATTGCGTTCATCCATCCTCCATTCTCTTCCCCCCCAACTAAATTTTCAGATGGGACTCTGACATCAGTGAAAGTAACTGAACGAGTGTCAGAGCACCTCTGCCCCATGTTGTCCTCCTTCTTTCCTAGCTCCACTCCTTCTGAGCTTGCATCAACAATGAAACCGCTCATTCCTTGATATCCAGCTGTCTTGTCGGTGTAAGCCAGAACGAAAAACCAGTCTGCATAACCAGCCCCAGTTATCCACATCTTGCTACCATTCAGGATGTAGTCATCCCCATCCTTTACTGCCTCCGTCTGAATTGATTGTACATCACTACCTGCCCCAGGCTCGGTTACGCAATAAGATGCGATGCACCCCTCTGATACCTTGGTCAGATAACGCTCCTTCTGATCCTCAGTCCCGCCAGTTAGTATCGGGTATGAAGCTAGCATGGTACTTCCACACGCAGTAGCGAAACCAGGGTCGCCAGCACCGAATTCCTCACAGACGAGGACTTCTTCGAAAGAACCCATGCCGCCCCCTCCGTACTTTTCAGGGATCTTCAAGGTCAGTAAGCCGTTATCACTGGCCTTTCGAATTGCTTCCCTGGGAAACTCACTATCCCTGTCCCATCTACCTGCATGAGGCTTTATTTCTTCATTGGCGAAGTCTCTAGCTAGCTCCTGAAGCATTAGCTGCTCCTCGCTCAATGCAAAGTCGACCATGCTCTCAGGAGCGGGTACAGGGATTAGAGTATTATGGACATGTAAACGAGATATCCAATAACCATTGAGACCCCTGTAATCTTCCCTATTTCGCGGTCATCCAGTAGCATCGCGGCGACTAGGCCCGACGTAACTAGGACTACCCAAATGTCCCTGTCTGCGAAGTTTGGGGAAATCAAGATCCCGCCACCAATTGCCGCTGTGGCTCCGAGGATTCCCAGGATGTTCATCATATTCGATCCAAGAATGTTGCCAACAGCAACTCCTCCCTGCCCCCTTAGGCCAGCTACTAGAGTCACCGCAAGCTCAGGTAATGAAGTACCCAAAGCCACGACGGATAGGCCTATGACGGCCTCAGAAATCCCGAGATCGGTCGCTATCCCCGTAGCCCCTCCGACTAGGAACTCCGCCCCTTTCCAGATCAAAGCCCCTCCAATGATGGTGACTATCATCGCAATCACAATATTGTCGGGAACCCATGATTCATCAAATTGATTTTCAATTTCTTCTTTGGAATTAACATATGAGTATGAATAGTAACCAGCAAGAAGCGCTAGCATCAGTATTCCGAAGAACCAAGTTATCTCCCCAAAGATGACCAGTGCTAGCAGAATGAGGGTAGCAAGAATCATCGCCACAGCGTCCCTTCTAACCCCCTCTCCCGGGTCGGAAGCGGCACCTAGGATCGATGCCGTACCAAGTACAAGCATTACATTAGCAACATTGGAACCCAATACTCCCCCGACTGCAATATCTGGCTGACCTCCTGCTACTGCTTCCAGTGATACAGCCAACTCCGGCAAAGACGTACCTATTGCCACTATGGTGAAACCAATTAGAAGGGGCGGGACCCTCATCTTCTTCGCTATGGCCACTGCTCCCTGGACGACGACTTCGCCCCCTCCCAGAAGGAGTACGAACCCCCCAATCACCAAAAGCCAGTCAGATGACATGGAAGCATCCATGCAACTACGAAAGGAGACGGACTCATGACGGTTTCCATGAGCACTACAAACTATCCACAAGACCTGATTACGTGCCTCAGTACTAGGTCAGAAGTCGGAATTGTGTGATCTTCCAATGTTGGGGAGAAAGGCACGGGGGTGTCCAATGCGCCAATCACTGTAGGTGGACTTTCAAGACTCCAAAATGCCTGTTCTAGAATCCTGCTGCTAATCGTATGGCCCAATCCACCGGTCCATTGGGCCTCTTGGAGGATTACCAGCCTACCCGTTCTGAGCGTGGAGTCGACGCAAGTTTCAACGTCAAATGGCTGAAGGGTCCTCAGATCAACAACCTCGACTTCAACTCCTTTCTCAGAGGCTCTTTCTGCAGCATCAAGAGCAATGTGTACCATGGCTCCCCATGTTACAATTGTGATATCCTTGCCCCCTCTGACAACCTTCGCCTTCCCGATAGATGTTTCACCTGCTTCCAATCTACGATGAACAGAATCAGTGTCAACAATTTGGTTTATCGAATCGCCCCATCCCGTCATGCCCCCTCTGAGCCCGTATAGTCCAATATGCTCCAGGAATACGACTGGGTCAGGCAGTGCGTGCCCTTCGATTAGTAGATCATACGCATCTTGTGGGTTGCTCGGGAAAGCGATAACAAGGCCCGGGTCATTGACGAACCAAGATTCAATCATGTTCGCATGGAAGGGACCGCTCCTAGTTTTCGCACCCAATGGTATCCTTACTGTCATCGGAACATCCGCCCCCCACCTCCACCTCAGTTGTGCGGCATTGTTAATCAGTGGATTCATGGCCAGAGCCGCAAAACCCCCGAATTGTATCTCTGCCATGGGCTTCATTCCACCTAGGGCCGCCCCAGTAGCTGAATTGATGATTATCGACTCAGAAAGGGGCATGTCGAGTAATTTCGACTGATGCCCCTTGGTCCTCAGAGGAATGTTCATTCCGAATGCACCAGCAACCTCCATGTCCTCACCCATGAATACGATCTGTTCACCGTATTTTTCAGCCAGAGAAACCATAGCGTTCTGGATGGACCTGCTAAACGTCCAAGAATTGGGCGCATCAGAAAATTGCATTGAAATTTCGCCAGGGGCAAGCTCACTCTCTCCAGCCCGCCTTTCCGAGCTCATCGTGTCAAACTGCTGTGCATGACTCCTTGCGTTGTAAATTGAAGTAACTCCCTCGCCCACGCTGTTCCCCTCTGGCCATGGCATCTCCTCCATCGCCACCCTTGAATCATCGACGAATTCCCTTTCCTCTGATTCCATGGCTTGCAATTCCTTCTCACTAGCCCCTAGCCCGATTAACAGGTTTCTGTGATTCGGAAGAGGATCTTTATCGGACCAGTAAGACATCAAATCTCGATCAACATAACCAGGAGGGGTGCCTGAAATTGAACCTAGGTAAAGGTCATCATGGTGGTGGGCATGTCCACAACCACGCATAGTTTCAACGTGAATAAGGGTGGCCCCTCCCCCTGATATCGCAATCTCCCTAGCGACGCAAACTGAAGAATAGAATTGAGAGGGATCAGACCCATCTATGGTCCACGAGGGTATGCCCATAGCGTATCCCTTGTCTCCAAATGTCTCTGCACCAGATTGCCCAACAACAAACGTATCGAGGGCAATTTGGTTATTCTGAATCATGTAGCATATTGGCAACCCCCTGGTTCCAGCCAGATTCATCGCCTCCCAGAATTCCCCGCTACTACTACAGCCCTCTCCCACCGGGGCCAAATGGAACCTATCGAGCCCCATCCTGAGGGATGCTAGAGCTACACCCGTGGCAGTGGCACTAGCAATCGGCAGGGGAGCAGTTGGAGGAAGTATGCCCTTTTCCCAATTCCCAATGTGTAAATCTCTCCCGCCCGCGCCTTCATTGCCACCATCCATGTAGGAGCCGGATTTGCCCATTTGGGCAGATAGTACCTCCAAGGGGGTCTGGCCCATTGCCAGTGCCAATCCTACATCTCTGATCATTGGGGCTACAATATCCGAAATACCTGATCCTCCCTCTGGATTATCTATGGCTCTCTCCATTGCAGATGCGCATGCCACAATGCCCTCCTGCCACGTTGACCTGAATCCCTTGCCCCCAAATCTCCCGCCATCTGGGGTGGGAACTCCGTCCGTAAAAAGCTCCTTCAGGTGTTCATCAATAATCCTAGTCCGAGTCATCCACCTCTGCCATTGTATTCGCTGCTCTAGGCTGATCGATGATTCGTATGCAATTCTCCTAAGGCAAATCCGAATATCCAGTAGGAACCTGTCATTCCTCCTACCTATGTGACTTGCTCCGGTTCTCCGGGGTATGACCTCCGATTCACCAACCTCTGCAATTAGTGGTTCAAGGATACGCTCTGAAAGGGCCTCTCTAATCCGATTCACAAGGTCGATACAGAATTCATGGTAGGACCCACCATCAAATGATGACGGCAAGCGCGCTTCGTCCCAGCACGTGGCCACAATTTCCAGATGTCCATCGTGCCTCTCTGCAACGAATCTGAGTAATTCAGACCTAGCCCTTGTCGATTGGAGCGGGTGCACGAATTGTAATTCGGAAATGGGTGCCCAGTCCCTAGCGTGGATGACGGGGAGGTCAGTTTGTTTTGGAGTGTCTGAGACACCCTCAAACCCCTCTCGCCCCGCATCCTTGATCCGCTCGTCCCTCCTCATGCATTCTTTCTCCAACTCCTCTATGCTTACCGACAACGCCCTCTCCCATACTTCGACCCCTCTGCGCCTCCCTTTTCCTGAGCTCGACCTATCGAGGGTCACTCTCACTCTGGAACCGCATTCCATACATGTTCGGTCTAGCCTAGAGGTTCCCCCACTCCTCGTCTTCCAGACCTGGTGTTTCGAGCAATCCGGGCATTTCCACAGTCCTCGTCTAGGGTCCTTCATACATTCTCCGAGGGAAACATAGTACAACAATTATTCGATTGATTGAAGAAAATTTCACCACATATTGGGAAAAATACGCCAATAAACCGATTACATGAAGATAATTATTACTTTTTACCATAAAAAAACGCTATACTGAAATATATTTCACCACAATTAATATTTAGCAATACTGGAATCCACTGAATCAGACCACAAATGTATCCCACCTTCCAAGTTCAGTACTCTTTCATTTTCCCATCCGGCTTGGACTAGGAATCTCACGACCGCACCAGACCTGCCTCCCGTTCTGCAGTAAACAACAATGTCCCGATCGGAAGGAATTTCGGAAACTCTCTGGGGAACTGAAGTGTGTGTAATTCTCAGGTCCGTCCCTTCCAGGGTCACTATGCCTTCTTCGATTTCAGAACGCACATCTAGTAGAAACGGCATCCAACCCTCTTTCTTCTTGGACACGAAATCAACAGGTCTAATCGAACTCACTCCCAAATTATCATCTCCGAGGCTGGTCACAGCAGCCCTCTCAGGATTGCGATTGAATGTAAGGACCCTAGTAATCATTGTCAGAGAGTCGACCGTGAGTAGCTTTCCACTGAGGGAGTCCCCAATCCCCAGTATTATCTTCAGTGCCTCTGTAGCCTGAATGGTTCCAACTAAGCCGGGTAGAACCCCCAATACTCCTGCCTCTGCGCAGTTGGGGGCCAATTCGGGCGGCGGCGGCTCTGGAAACAGGTCCCTGTAGTTGGGCCCTCCCTCGTAATTGAATGTCGAAACTTGGCCTTCGAATCTGTGTACGCTGCCGAATACCCACGGTTTTCCAAGAATCTCGCAGGCGTCCCCAATGAGATATCTCGTCTCAAAGTTGTCAGTTCCGTCGATTATAACGTCATATTCAGAAATGATCGACAAAGCATTTCCCCCGGTCAACCGTTCCACGATTGGCAAGAAATCCCCGTCCTCATTCAATTCCTTCAGTCTCATCGATGCTGATTGTGCCTTAGGATCCCCGATGCTAGAGGAGGAGTGTATCACCTGCCTTTGGAGATTTGAGAGGTCCACGGAGTCGTGGTCGATAATTCCAATCTTCCCTATTCCTGCTGCAGCCAAGTAAAGTAGTGCGGGGGAGCCAAGACCCCCTGCTCCAACCACTAGGACAGAGGATTCCAGCAATCTGGCCTGGCCCTTCTCACCGACATGGGGGAGCACCAAGTGTCGTGCATATCTCCGCCGCTCCTCCTCGCTCAGCGGGTCCACCATGTGCTTGCGAATATGAACAAGGACATTTGGCCTTCGGTCCAAAAGTCTCAGTGCTGGTCTTCTAGCCACCTTTCAGCATCTATAGCAGCTTGACACCCCATCCCAGCCGCCGTAATGGCCTGCCTGTATCTCGTATCCACAACATCTCCAGCGGCGAAGACTCCTTCCACACTGGTCATCGTATTCGACTTGTGCAGGATGTACCCCTCGTCATCCATCTCAACCTGATTCTCTAGATACTGGGTAATCGGCTTGTGACCAATGGCAATGAATGCCCCGCTGCACGAAATCTCCTCCTCACTTCCATCACGTGGATCTTCGAGAATGGCACCAGTAAGTCCGTTTTCATCAGAAGTCCAAGACTTCACTTGTCTGAAAGTCTTGATTTCGATCTTAGGATGGGCCTCAGCACGCTCATACATCACCTTGGAGGCTCGAAAAACATCTCTTCTGTGGATAATCGTGACCTTGCTTGCGAATCTAGTAAGGAAAGTAGCCTCTTCCATGGCCGAGTCCCCTCCCCCTACTACTATGACTTCCTCGTCCCGGAAAAACGCACCGTCGCATGTTGCACATGTGGAGATCCCCCTGCCCTTCTGAGCCTCCTCGCCCTCGGCCCCTAGCCAGATGGCCTCGGCACCTGTGCAGATGATTACGGATTCAGCCCGGAATTCCTCTCCCTCAACCCAAACTTTGTGAGGTTGGCTCGAGAAATCTACTCTTTCCACATTCTTATCATGGACTTCGAGGCCAAATCTCTCTGCTTGCTCTCTCATATGAACCATCATCTCCGGTCCGCCTACTCCTGTCGGGTATCCGGGGAAGTTCTCTACATCAGAAGTTAGCATTAGCTGCCCCCCTGACATGTATCCAGCAAACATTAGTGGCTCCAAAAGTGCCCTAGCCGCATACAGTCCGGCAGTATAACCTGCAGGTCCTGACCCAATGATGATGACGTTGCGAACTCCCTCGGCCACGAGCCTCCCAATGTGGGGACGTCCTTCAACTCTACCTCTGTCATTCCACCATAGAGGCAACCGCTCCAACCGCAGCTCTGGCATGTGGCTCCAGTCGGGGCTCAATGTGTTCCGGCTCCGCTCCAGGGCCAATAATTCCCAGTCCTATGGGCTTTCCATGCTTTATTTGCAGCTCAATTACAGCCTTGGTTACAGATTGCCCCATAACCATTCCATGATCGGTTTCCCCCTTCTCGATTATACCAAGTACAACTGCTCCATGGATATCTTCTCGTTGTAGCAATCTGTCTAGGGCCAACGGAGCCTCCATCGAACCAGGGACCCACACTGTTTCAGAAACCTCCCATTTCTTCGACTCGGCTTCATCTATTGCGAAGGCAAGCATCCGACTGACCTCCTCTTTGTGGAATGATCCACAAACTACCCCCATCCTCATCCTTCGACCTCCATTCTCCGAATAGTGTCTACAACGGCTTGGGTTCTAGAGTCAATCTCTATGTTCACCATGTCCCCCTCGCCTTTACCACCTATGGTCGTGGATCTGATGGTTTCGGGTATGATATGAAGGCTGAACGAACTATCAGTAACTTCTCCAACAGTGAGTGACATCCCGTCAACTGCAATGAATCCCTTCTCAAGGATGTAGGGTATAGCGCCACTCGGACTCTCAATCCGCAAGTCAAAACCCTCTCCCCTTTCCAATTTCTCGATAATGCGCGCCTTGTCCATCACATGTCCAGACAAGATGTGCCCCCCCAATTCATCGCCAACCTTCAGTGACCTCTCTACGTTCACTAAATCGCCCTCGCTTAGGTTGCCAAGTGTCGTCCTTCGAAGCGTCTCCTCTATCGCATCGAAACTAATCCTGCTTCCATTAATGCCTACAACTGTCATGCAAACCCCATCCAGAGAAACGCTAGCACCAATCACAATACCCTCGTCAAAACCTTCGAGGTCAATCGTAATTTTCAGCACACCGTCGCCCTTCTCAATACTGGAAACTGGGGCAACCCCTGCAACTATCCCCGTGTACATCCTAGTCCTCCTCGTAGGGCCCCCCTTCAGAGGTCGGCCAAAGATCCAGTATCCTCGCGATGATTTTCCTAGTCCCATCCAGATCATCTGAAAGACCCTCGACCCTAGTTAGCTCAACATTAGAGTATCCATGACTGTCTAAACCGCTCCTCACAGAGTCGATTGAGTGTTTCTGATCATAACCTAATGCAATCACGTCTGGCTTCACAACTTTCAGAATGTCGAAGATTGGGGTGCCTGGGGGATTCCCAATTATTGCGTCGTCAACAGGCTTCAAACCCTTAACCATCCTGCATCTCAACTCCTGGCTCGTCACAGGCTCGTGCTTCTGAGCCCTCACGGTGTCATCATGCGCTACAACTACGACCAATTCATCACCCAGGGACTTAGCCTGCTCCAAGTAGTGAAGATGGCCGGCATGGAGGAGGTCGAAAACACCAACCGCCATTACTCGAGCCATGCATCTCCCTCTTGTCTCGACGTCTAGTCATTGCCCTGTTATGTCCCCAATGAGGACAGTATATCGTCCCCCGTGATCATTGGGATTCCATGCCTTTCTGCATATTCACGAGCTCCATCCAATGATAGTGCACCATCCCCATCGGGCTCAAGCATCTCCGCCCCGATGGTGCAAGGAACTTGGCCAGACAACCTGGCCATCGCTACGGCCAATTCAGTGTGCCCCTGCCGTGTAGACAGGCCCCCTGGTGATTCACGGCAGAGGGGAATGTGGCCCGGGGTCCTGAACTCGCGCCCAAGGGCATCCATTGCAGAATCGCTGTCACCGCCCAATAATTCCCCGGAAAGCTCCCCAAACCTACGAGTAGTAAGTGCCCTATCCCTGTCGGTAATTCCCGTATATGTTTCACGATGGTTAAGGGACAATGTGAATGCAGACCTGCTATCATACTGCAGATCGTTTGTCACAAGCCTTGACAACACCGGATTTTCCCTCACCAGTGAATCATGTGTGTGAATGTCTTGAAGCCACGGTAAGCCAAACAACTCCCCTACCTCGTCCCCAATGGCCAGGAAAAGAAGGCCCCCGCAATCCTTCCTCAACCTTCTCATCACCTCTGGCGTGGCGGCTGTCGCAGGCCATAGAAGATCCGTTTCTTTCTCTCTGAAATCAGAGTCGAAAATCATCACAGGTTGGCCAGATGCGAATGCCTTAATCGCAGCTGCCACGTCGGAACCCATGCTTGCCGGAGGGGCCATCCATACCCCTTATTTTCGGTCATGACTTCTGCGAACCGAATCATTCTCATTCACATACTCTGGCGGTAGAACATGGAAGGGGGAAGAGAGGCCATTGCTCCAGTCAGGGTTGACTTGGCCGGAGGTTGGACTGATGTACCGCCTTACACAGAGGATTTCGGCGGAGAGGTAGTAAATTTCACCATTGACAGGTACGTAAAGGCAACAACATACGAATCCTCAGTAAAATTCGCTTTTGGCGTTCCATCCGGTTCAGGACTGGGTTCTAGTGGTGCGATGAACGTAGCTAGAGCAGCCCTTGCTTCCCCAGACCGCAATCTGGAAAGCATAGCAGAGGAAGCATACCGCATCGAAGCAGATGCAGGAAATCTAGGAGGGCGTCAAGACCAGTGGGCTTCAGCCCTTGGAGGATTCAATCACTTGATATTCTTCGGCGAAAGGGTCGAACGTATGCCTTTCGAACCAATGAGGTCATCAAGGATCTGGCTTCGCAAGCATCTTCTACTGGCAAACTCAGGAATCACGAGGAAGTCGGGTGACCTGCATGAATCCGTCTGGTCTAGATATTCGGAGAGTGATAAGGACGTAATCGAGGGACTGCACATTGTGCGCTCGGCCGTGAAAGATATGGCAACCGGCCTCCAACAAGATAGGAGAGACCTGATTGTCGACTCAATGAGAAAGACCTCGGAAGGAGTCGACACCATGGCTCCCGAAATCCACGATCCATTCAGGGAAGCCATTGACCCGATGGTCGACTCTGGCATGGTTTCATCTTGGAAGGCAGTTGGTGCTGGTGGAGGTGGTTTTGCCGCTTTGATTTGTCACCCATCTAGCACCGAAGACGTACGAAATACACTGAAATCGTCTGATTGGGACGTTTTGGAATGGGATTACGAGGATGAAGGCGTTCAGATACTATAGTCCGAACCCATAAACGTGGCCATTCGTCGCCCCACCCATGGTGGGGCGCTCATCTGCGATAGCATCTGCCTTGGTGCTGCTGTTCATTCTCCCGCTAGCTTCGTCCTCTATTTCACCAGTCGATCAGGGCAAGGGGGGATTGGATGCTGATGGCAAATGGGTCCTCAGCGTAGAGTCCGACTTGCATGCCGAATGGTGGCTCCACTGGAGCAGAGACAAGGACTCAGACTCAATCGATGACCGGCTTGAGTGGCTATTGCAGCAACCAGAACAAGTTCAGCAGGACTGGTGGAGGAGGGCGCCTGAGGGGAGTGCTAGGATATTCATTGACTACAACCACCACCCCACCGACGCCGACGTCTCAGCACTAGAGGATCTAGGGGCCCAGGTCACGTTTCGTCCGAAATACCTTGACACTGTAACCGCAACCGCCCCGTTTAGCTCAATACTTTCTGAGAATGGAATACTTTCCCTGCCGGGAGTTGTCATGATTGAGGATCTAGGCCTTGCGGAGCCGAACATGCACGAGGCGGTTCCAAACATGGGTGTTGATCAGGTATGGAACGACTTCGGATTTGACGGCACAGGATCAGTCATCGCTATCCTCGATACTGGAGTGAGGGGCGATCACGAGGGCCTCAACGATATGGACGACGAGCCATTCACTATGGGCTGCGATCAACCAGACCCCGATCCAACCAATCCGAACCCAATTCCAATTGATTGCGATCCGAAGATTATTGCCTTCTTCGATGCTGTCTTCACGGACTCAGAACAGGACCCCTCGACATCTTACGACTCGGGGACTCACGGGAGCCACGTGGCTGGTATAGCCGCTGGGACCGGAGGCGGCCAAACAGACCCAACCACGGGACTCAAGTACGTGGGAGCCGCCCCTGGCGCATTCCTGATCAACCTGCTAGCATGCTGTGACGGAGACATCGAGGACGTCATCCAAGGGGCCCAGTGGGCTATCGATAACAAGGACAAATATGGTATCGACATAGTCACATCATCTCTTGGTGAGCAGCAGTTAGAGATACACTTCGACAATGATGGAAGCTCTGCTTGGAGCAGGCAGATGGACTCGGTGGTAGAGGCGGGAATTATTACCACCCTGTCAGCAGGTAATGAGTTCGGGGGAGCAACCTTCGCCGGATGCAACACGATAGACAGTCCCGGAGACGCAAATCTGCCAGTAACAGTGGCGAGCTTGGACAAGGACCTCGGCCTAGCGATTTACAGCAGTCGCGGGTACACATCAGATGGCAGGGTCAAGCCAGATGTCGCGACCATCGGATCTAGCATTATGGCCCCAGACGCAGCGACCAGCGATGGCTACACCAGCAAGTCAGGCACCAGCATGGCCACTCCCCTGATGGCAGGGATTGCCGCTCTGATGGTAGAGGCCAATCCAGACATCACCCCAACCGAGTTCAAGGACATCATCTCTGCACACTCCATTGAGAGGGACCTCCAGTTGCTGGACGATCCCGGATTCAATGACTGCAGTATCCTGGAGACTCGCCCGGACAACGAGTTCGGGTTTGGTCAGGCAGACCCGCTAGCGTTCGTCGAGGCAGCAGGCAGCATCGACAGATCTCTGAATGTTAGCATGGACGTAGAAACTCTGCAGCAGATAGGAAACGAGTCTTACATCTCAGGAACCGCATCGGGAGTAGCACCGGGAATGGGCCTGGTGCAGGTTAGAGTCGGAGGCGGTGAGTGGAAGGGGGCAGCAGACATGTCAGGGGACTGGGGCCAGTGGAGGGTCAAGCTAGATCCGCATGATAAGTCGGGCAACTCCACAATTTATGCACGATTAGTCGCTTCCGAGAACAGCATCTCACCCATTGATTCCAGAAGGGTCATTCTCGTCGACGGAGATGTTTCGAGTAGTTCCTCGGGGGACCTCACAAAATTGAGCAGCACAATATTCTGGATTCCATTCATAGCTTCAGTTGCAATTATCGGCATCGTTTCGGTAAGGGAGCGTTGGATTACGAAGATCAGAGGCGAAGATGAACTCGACGTATCAGAAAATATGGGCATCTACACCATTACAAGTAAAATCGGCTCAGCAATCGACCCTCGTCTGATCCCAGGCAGGTGGAACTCAGCTAGAGAGTCTTGGAACGATGGCGAGTCGCTGGTTGAGAACCAATTCAGAAGGTACGTCTCTCTCTCCATACTCTACACTGCCCAAGGCCTCCCTGCAGGATTTACCAGTGTGACTTTTGTTGCTTTCTTGGTAGCTAACGGGGCGTCTCCAGAGCAGATAGCTGCCCTATTCGCAACCATAGCGCTTCCTTGGACTTTCAAGTTCATCTGGGGGCCAGTGGTAGATGCAGTCCAGTTCCCTTCTTACGGACTAAGGAGACCTTGGATCCTATTTGCTCAGACTGGTATGATTATTACTTTGGGGGCATTGCTTTTCGTACCCGATCTGAATGCCTCAATAGAGCTCGTGACTCTAATGTTGTTCATACATAACCTGTTCTCGTCACTACAAGACGTGAGCGTGGACGCCTTGGCAGTCGACGTTCTTCAGCCTGACGAGGTCGCGAAGGCGAACGGCTTCATGTTCGCAGCAAAGAGAGGTGGGATAATTATCGGAGGAGCAGTTGTTGGGATGTTGGTCTTGGACTTCGGAATTAAGGCCGCCATCATGGTCCAACTCCCTCTCCTGGCCCTGATAATGTGCCTCCACCTCTTCCTGAGGGAGAGGCCCGGCGATCGTTTGTTCCCCTGGCAGAGATTCGCCGATGGACAAGATGCTGATGGCGATTCTGATACGGCCAAGGAGAATTTGTGGGAAGCAGAAGAGGCCCTACCTTGGGAAGATGACCACGAAGATGATTTCAGAGTTGCCAGCTGGGTCTCTGGAAATATATATGGGAATCAGATACAGGGTATCGCCGTACTTCTTTGGGCAAGCATAGTAGTGATGCTTATCGGAGGCGCATTGGGGATAATTTACCTCGTTTCGGGCGTGGCCTCATTCGATACCATTGCCTCGCCACTAAAGAAAGTAGGATGGTACTCCTTCCTGCTATCATTGTCAGGAATAGCGATTGGAAAGTTCCTTTTGCCTGCCGTTTCTGACTTCCGCATATCGAACCCCCTGAGCGTCTCGGCTAGGACCGGACTCGCAGTTCCTGCCTACAACATTGTCAAGGGGTTCTCTCTCAGGTCTTCTTTCCTGCTCATATTCCTCTGCCTACTGTCCGAGATGTACGTCTTCGTTGATCCTATAGTGGTTGATATTTTCATCAACGAGGCAGGATGGACGCAGACGAAGTACAATGGGATCATGGGAGGGATAGTGATTCTCTTCCTAATGGGGGGGCAGATTCTAGGAGGATTCCTGGGAGACAGGTTCGGAGTCAGGGAAGTTGCAATGGTGGGCTTCACCCTCCTCGCACTCGGTAATGCTGGCCTCGCAATGCTTGAGCCTTATTGGACCAATACCGGAATAATGACCGTCTATCTTTGCCTAAGGGCAATAATCAGCGGCCTTGCATGGATTTGTATTATCTCGGTATCAATGAGGCTCACCTACAGCAAAGCAGGAGGAACCCAGTTCACTGCATATATGTCGATGTTCAACCTCTCCGCAGTTATTGCATACCAATTCACTGGCAGGATGGTCGAGATTTTTGACTACATCTCAGCACTTTACTTGGGAGCGGCACTCACCCTATTTACCGTAGTGATTCTCGTCTTCATCGATCCAGACGAATGCGACCGGGTCCTTGAGGGACGTTTGGGTGGTGACGATGAGCCGGACGGCGATCTCGGAGAGACTCCCGATGGTTGGTGGGAGGCAGAGAATGAGAGTGTGGGAAGGGATGGCGTCGTTTCTTGACCAACTAATGTCCGCAGATACGGACTTCGTTTTCTTCAGCCAGACCATCTGCCCATACTGTGTCAGGGCATCTAGGACGCTGGAAGCGAACGACCTGACCTATACTGAGGTCAATCTGGACCATTACGAGGGAATGAGGAGAGAACTAGTAATGGAAACTGGTCATCGAACCGTCCCGGTAGTTTTTGACACCAGAGGTGATAAACCCATCTTCGTAGGTGGGTCTGACCACCTGATAGACTATCTTTGAGCGTTTTCTGCCATCTCTTCTATAGCGCCTCTGAGCTCCTCTAATTGGTTCAGATTGACCATGTGCCCCTTCTCATGCTCCAGCCTAGTGACGGGCCATCCAGCACTCTCGAATAGGTCTGCATGCTCTCGGGCCAGATCGATTGGTACAAGGTGGTCATTGGCCCCATGCATCCACGCTATTGGACGGGGCTTGAGAAAAGGCAGAGAGTCCCTCAGCGATTCGCCACGAACCGTCTTTGTCCCAATGAGGACCAATCCAACGATATTGTCAACAGAATCAGTCTCCAGCAGGGCGGATGCCATCGCACCTCCCTGTGAGAAGCCACCAACAATAATGGGACCATCAGGCAATATCTCCAAGATTCCCGACAACGACTCTTCCATTTGGGACATTGACTCATCCCAGGAGATGCCGTCCTCGAAAAGCCACCATGCAAAACCCCCTCTGGTAGGATGCCTAATCCTCGCCTGCGGGCATAAAGTCGACCATCCATCGGGAGTTATCCCCCTTGCAAACTCCTCCATCTTTTCAGACGTACCAGTCATTCCATGCATCATTATGAGCGTACCTCCGCTCATTCAATCCCTCACAGATTCCATTGGAAAACCAATGCCCCAGCAACCTTGAGGTGGACGAACGATGATTGGCCACGGACCGTTACTGTAAGTGAGTACTCTCCAGAGTTGGAAGGTATGGTGCCTATCGCCCCCTTTTCAGTCGCCCCAGATCCCCATGCGCGAGTTAGGGGGGAAGCTCCGGCATGATCCTTCATTGTTAGGGAACCAGACGAGGCCCCATTGGATGAAATTTCCACATCAAGATACCAAACCAAGGTATCCCAATCTCCTTCCGATGGGTGCCCATCATCGAAAAATGAGTCATATATCTCCTGGTCATTCTCCTCATAAAGTCGATCAATTAGGTCCCTAGCCCTATAGAAAAACACATCACCTTGATAGCTCGATCTGGCGACATTCAAATCCATTCGCAATTGGTTCCTCCCCTCCGAGTCCTCCCAAACTAGCCTTTCCAGGAAACCATCACTCCCGCTGAATGTGTATTGCAATTCATGGCCTTCTGAAGATTCCGCACTCACTCTGGCATTTCCATTGTTAATGGAATTAGTAGTAGCACTCCATTCTTGACCGAATAGGGTGAATGACCATTCATCGCCGACGACCCAGGGGAATGAGAATACTTGCTGAGGAACTCCATTTTCGTATACAGACAGGCCATCAATTGTCATTCTTCCAAGAAATGGATTATGGTTGATTACCGCATGTCTCTGAGCCTCTCTCTCAGAAGAGATTCCGACTTGGTAATCCCCAGATTCGTTATCAATTTCTGCAACAACTAGCCTTGCGCTGTCTTCTCCGAATTGCGGCGTGATAAATGTGTACAGCCAATTATTTCCAACTTCCCATTCTGGGAGCACCATGTCGTCATCATCAGACTCTTCCGATTGTCCAGAGTCGCCTGTCTCGATGCAACCGGAGAGAATGCACATCGCCATCAATGAGGCCATTCCAATTGCAGACCCGCCCCTCATGGCCATGCGAGGGGGGCCGCAGTCAAGAGACTGACGCTTCGACTATCAGAGTAATCCAGCGATAACAACTGAGACTATTGACATCAGCTTGATTAGGATGTTCAGTGATGGTCCGCTGGTGTCCTTGAAAGGGTCTCCAATGGTATCTCCGACGACTGCTGCAGAGTGGGCGTCATCACCCTTCTCTGCTCCAGATATCTCGCCTTGCTCAATCGCCTTCTTCGCGTTGTCCCAAGCACCGCCTGCGTTAGCCATGAATAGGGCCATCAGGACACCCGTGGCGGTCGCTCCAGCTAGGGTTCCGCCTAGAGCGGCAGGGCCTAGGGCCAGGCCAATAATTACTGGGCTAGAGATTGCAACTAGTCCTGGCATGACCATCTCACGCAGAGCGGCCTGTGTCGAAATGTCGACGCACGTGGCGCTGTCCGGCTCCACGCCCTCTCTGCCTTCTAGGAGACCGTCTATTTCTCTGAATTGACGGCGGATCTCAACAATCATCGCTTCAGCAGCCCGGCCAACGGACTTCATCGTCATTGCAGCTACCACGAAAGGAAGCGCACCGCCGATTAGGAGTCCTATGACCACTTCTGGGTTAGTGAGAGAGAGGTCAGCAGCATCCAAGCTGGCACTTGTCTTGTAGGCTGCAAACAGAGCCAGAGCCGTTAGGGCCGCGCTTCCGATAGCGAAACCCTTTCCGATGGCAGCAGTTGTGTTGCCTATCGAGTCAAGGCCATCGGTGATGTCTCTAACTTCCTTGCCCAGTCCGGACATCTCAGCGATTCCCCCTGCATTGTCAGCTACAGGCCCGTAGGCATCGACAGTCATTGTAACGCCAACTGTTCCTAGCATGCCCATTGCAGCCATTGCGATTCCGTATAGGCCAGCGTCACCGCCGCCCATCACGTCATTGGCACCATATATTCCAGCAGCCATGAGAAGCACTGGAATCAATACCGACTCCATCCCGACCGCAAGACCTGCGATTGCATTCGTTGCGCTACCGGTCTTGGAGGCCTCCCCAATGTAAGGGATGGCCTTTACTTGGAACCCGAATACAGGCTCTATGCCAGTGTAGTACTCGGTAACTAGGCCAATCATGATGCCTACGAGGCTACCGATAGCAACTGCCCAGACAACGGTCTGATCGAGGCCTAGCTCGCCTAGAGCGAGGTACCCGCCGCCGATGAATAGTGCTGCACCAATGAAGGTGGTGTTCCTGAGGGCTGCGCCAGCGTCCATGTTCTTCATCGCCGAAATCGAGAATACCCCGATAATGGATGCAACATAACCGACAATGGCCAGTGCTATTGGAATCATCAGGTAGTCAGACCCCAAATCACTGCTCGCTGCTGCAATCACCATTGCTGCGATTATTGAGCCAACGAACGACTCGAAGATGTCAGCACCCATGCCGGCTACGTCACCGACGTTGTCACCGACGTTGTCGGCTATGACTCCAGGATTTCGAGGATCGTCCTCGGGGATTCCTGCTTCGACCTTGCCTACGAGATCCGCTCCTACGTCGGCAGCCTTGGTGTAGATTCCACCACCCACACGGGCGAAGAGTGCGATGGACGATGCACCCATTCCGAATCCTGCGATGTTGCTTACAGACAGGAACTCAGTTTCCGTGAAGTAGTACATTAGTGAGATTCCGAATAGCCCCAGTCCTCCAACTGCTAGGCCCATAACTGCACCGCCGTTGTATGACGTGGTTAGTGCAGCAGCCTGACCTCCGCTAGCCGCAGCCTGTGCGGTTCGACCATTCGCACTTGTTGCTGAGCGCATACCGCTGAATCCGGCAGCACCACTGCAAAGTGCACCAATGATGAATGCAACCATGGTCTCCATCCCAAGATCGTCATTGTAGTTCCCTCCAAAGAACAGAAGAGCTGCAACACCGGCTATGAATACTGAAAGCATCCTGTACTCAGCCATCATGAAGGCCATGGCCCCATCCTGGATTCTCTCAGTGATTTTTGCTACCGTCTCGTTCTCAATCTCAATCGAGTCTACCTTTCTATAGAGCATGAATGCGACGACAAGGCCGAAAACCCCTGCCATCATTCCATACATTCCTAGTTGTTCTCCGTCCATAATATCAACCTGTTTCGGCCCGCGGACAAAAGTCCCACTTATAATTCAAGTCATAGAAGACGCCCCGGAGGGGCGACCTACCTCCTATGTCTCAAAACCACATTAGCAAATGCATCTAGGACTCCGGCACCATCATGTTCCCTCTGGAAAGCAACCATTTCTTCTTCAGTAATGTGCCCCCATCCGAAAGATCGCTCTATCCTGTGCTTTGCGGCCTCCGGGTGAAACTGCAAACCCCATGCCGGCATTTTTTCGCCAGCCTCCCCAATTACTCTGACCGCAGTTACGAAGTTATGCTCTGCCGAACCAAGCAATTCACAGCATTCTGGAACCGTGATGACATGGTCCTGGTGGGAGTAAAGAACCACTGGCCCCCCCTCCCTCTCCGTTCTTAGATCGAACAACTCATCCCTCGCCCCGGCTTCATTTAGCGACAAGTCCCAAACTCCGCTAGACATCTTTTCCGCTCTGGTTACCTCGGAACCAAGTGACTTGCATAGAAGTTGGTGCCCAAAGCAAATTCCCAATGTTGGAGTCCCGGATGTGGATGCAACTCTCATCAACGAAGAGGCACTATTCATCCAATCCTCCCACATCGTTACGTTTCTTCGGGAACCCGAGCAAACCACTGCATCCACGTCAATCAACTCGAGCCACTCCCTCATTTCGTCGTCCTCCAACTCGCTCGGAAGCGCAATTCTTGTGAATCTGGCTGAATTCCCATTCATTTCGACCTCGCAGCTCTCCCAGAATTCGTAGTCGTAGTCCCAGTGCGGCACGTCCTCCTCCGAAAGAAGTACAATCCCCTCTGTAGACGCCCTCTTCCCTGAATCGTTAGACTGCATCTGTGGTGTAACCAGCAGAACTTCCACATCACCACCCTTCGCCATGGGGATGATGACCTCCTGATTTCCTCCATGTCCGAACTCAGATCTTTCCACAAGGAGGTCAAGGAAGAGGACCCTCAATGTGTCGCCCATGCCAGTCGGAAGGGGCGATTGTTTGAAAGCCCCCCGCATACACAGGGGTCCGAGGGCGGCGTCATGGTGGACAAGCAAGTGATTCTCGACTCCGTCGGTCCCGTGCAAGCAGTCTTGGATGCCCATGATGGCGTCGTTAATGTGATTGACACAACTGATGGCATCATCTCTATTTCACTCGAGGGCGGTTGCACTGGATGCAGTGCGACGCCTATGACCGCCATGCAAATTTACTACTCGCTAATGAAATTGGAAGATGTAAACGATGTCCTGTTCGTTAACGGCGAGCTGCCTGCATACATGAGGGCATTCATAGACGACAAGATCGGCGGAGAGGGTAGTCAGTAGTCACTCCTCTTCGCGGCGCATCTTCCTGATTTTGTGTGGATTAGTCTCGCCCTGCACATCTTTTCCTTTCAGATTTAGAGTCGCTGAAATCGCAACTATTACTGCCACCATTGCCATTGGTAGGGCCATCGATCCCGAACCCCAGAGCTCTCCTCCCATGGAATTGAGGAGAATCAGCATTATTGCTGAAATAATGCAAAGAGATGCTATTGTTCGCTGTGCAAGAACCTCTCCTTTCTCAGTTCTTGCGAATGTTCCGATGGACATCCAGAGAAGAGTGGCCACCCCGCAGAAGCTTACTGACAAAGTCTCTAGGAAATCCACGATTTCTATGGCCATGCACGGCCCAAGGGGTGTTTACTTGAGAGGATTGGGTAATTTTCTCTCACTTTCTAACAACAAGAGGCTGACGAACCTTCATCTTGTAGTTCAATCAGCGAACATCATGGGACTGATGCGCGGACTCATCCTAGCCGCGATTGCGCTTCTACCAGGCGTATTCCTAGGTTTGTTGGCTTACATCATTATGGGGGGCAATACAAACTCCACAGACCCCTCCGATTTCATGTTCTTGCCATGCTATGGAGTCCCGATGCTTTTCATTGGCGCCGCATTTGTCCTTGGAATGAGGGGCGATCCGGAGGTCGAGTGATGAAAAGGTCCGAGAAGGCCATAATCATCGGTGAACTTCTGGATGAGATGTACCCGGAAACGCCGATACCCCTGGATCACGACGACCCCTACACGCTTCTGGTTGCGGTGATGCTCTCCGCTCAGACCACCGATAAGAAGGTCAACGAGGTGACCCCCCAACTATTCTCTGCCGCAAATACGCCCCAGGAAATGATGAAACTAGAAGTCAGTGAAATACAGCACCACATCCGACAGATAGGACTCGCTCCAACAAAGGCCCGGAACTTGAAAAGAATGGCCCAACAGATTGTCCTCGCCGGAGGGGAGATCACTCCAGACTGGGAGTTCTTGGAATCCCTTGCAGGCGTCGGTCACAAAACCGCCAGCGTAGTCATGTCCCAAGCGTTTGGGATACCAGCATTCCCCGTTGATACCCACATACACCGTCTAGCATCCAGGTGGGGGCTCTCGGATGGGAGGAGTGTGGAGAAAACAGAAAGGGACCTGAAGAGAGTCTTTCCAAGGGATACTTGGAATCGCAGACACTTGCAGATAATCTACTTCGGAAGAGAGCACTGCCCTGCAAGGAGGCACGACATGGAGGGGTGCCCGATTTGCTCATGGGCTTCAACAAAGAAGAGGAAGAGGGAGGAGAAGAAGAAATGGTGAGGGATGTATTCAGGGGTAGGATATTCTCCTCGTCGTTTGGAAGAGGTGACAGGATTGTCATCGGAAAATGGGAAGAGTCCCCATTAGGCAGATTCACAAATGTGATGTGGGCAGATTCCAATGGCAAAAGGACACTTTTCTCTCCTTCCGAGGAACACTCTGAATATGTCTCAGCTCTATACACATTCGAAGAGATCAGGATTGTTCCAATAGAAGTCAATATTGCCGGTAAATCGATTTCAGTCCAAGCAGATGACTTGAGCGTCTCAATGTTCTGGGGCTTCACACTCCCTCTTCCAATTCCCCGCCCACTCTGGTTCATTTCATCTGTAGAGAACTTCTTTGCAAGGATTTTGTTTGGAACAAGGACCCATGGTTTGGCCAACAATGGGAACGAGGAATGGTACTCAGTCCGGGGGATTTCATGGTTGAAGGGCGCAAGTGCAAAGGTTTCAGGGAATGATTTGGGAGACATGACTAGAAGATCGGACTCTGCATGTTTCGGATTCAGTGAACCGCCGGTTAGGCCCGCGGCCGTCACACTCTCTTCCATAATCCAGAAGTAAAGGTCATCATTGTGCCCCCTCTCCGGTGTATATGGCAGAACCTGTGACCCTATCAATTGGAGACAAAGCCCCAGACTTCGAGGCCGTCTTGACAGATGGTTCGACAATCACCCTCTCAGAGATCCTATCTTCCGGAAGGGGGGTGATATTGTACTTCTACCCTCGTGACAACACACCCGGTTGCACTGTTCAGGCATGCGATTTCAGAGACAACATGGGAAGGCTGGAAAATAACAAGTGGGCAGTATTGGGAGTTTCTACAGACTCTGCCAAGTCACATGAGAAATTTATTTCCAAACACGAACTCCCATTTGACCTAATTGTCGATGAAGACGCTGAACTCCACCAGGCCTATGGGACATGGAGAGAGAAGAATATGTATGGAAAAACGTACATGGGGACTCTGAGATCCACATTCGCCATAGGCGTTGACGGGAATCTTGAGTGGGTCGGATACAAGGTCGGTTCAAAGGGGCATGTCGACAAACTGATTGAAGAATTAGGGATGGCGTGAGAAATGAGTCAGGAGTCTAGACGAGAAATCGTTGAGCGATTCCTAAGGCGTTGCGTTAAGTACGCAGACGAGTCGATTCGAAGGAAGCGTCAGAGAGGGGATAGTGAGGACGAGATTTCCAAATGGGTCGCCTACAGGGACTTCACAGCGCACGCCGTCGAGGAAGTCGCATCAGGCGATTTGGACTCATGGCTTGAAGACGGCCCTGTGTCCTACGAACCTGAAAATTAGAGCTCGGAGAGCTGGTCCATTCCCCCTATGCCCAACTCGTGCTTGTTGGTGTCCACCCTCATCCCGGCACCTGCAACCATTAGGAGAGTATCATCGTCATTGATGGCGAATACTGGGAGTCCCAGCCTAGCTGCCATCTCTTGCACCCTCCTCCTGCAAACGTCTCTCTGGCTAGGCATATGGACCAAGGAACCCAGGTCAACTAGGATCATATTGCCCCCTGAAAGGACATCAGACATTCCTTCTGTGTGGAGTCTATGGAGCGTGTCAGGCTTGAGGTAGACAACCTGCCTCTGAGCTTCCGGTGTCATCCTCCCTGTCCTGTCCGCCCACCCCTGCTCATCCAGGTAGTGGAAAACATCCTCCGCTTGCGGCTCCGGATCAACTGTGACCCCTTTCTTCGAAATACTCGCCCCACTGACCTTCGACGGATCGGGTAATCCCAGTAGTCGGAACAGGTTGGCCATGATGGCGCCGATGACTAATCCTCAAAGAGTGCTTCGATGTCTTCGTCGTCCAGAGCCTCTTCTACGGACACTGCCACATCCTCCGGGACAGCTTCGTCAACCTCTTCCTCGACCGTCTCGCCAGTAAGCTCCTCGAAAGCCTCTGCTACCCCCTCTCCAGAGAACCTGTCAACTTCGGATTCGACGCTTTCATAGGTCCCCTCCGACTCTCCATCATCTTCTTGAGTAGGCGAATCGGGGTTTTCCTTCTCCTTGCTGAAGGGGTCATATTGAGGATTGTCAAATGCATCGTCCATTGATATTCTCCTCCTACCTAGTGCCGGATCAGGCCTAGCTCTGCGGTCAGGCCCCCCCCTCTTCTGCAGAACCACAGCAGCGCCAATTACAACAATCAGGACGAAGGCCAGAATTATTCCATAGTCGGAGACAAACTCCCCCATGCTGAAGGGAGCCTCAAGAATCACTACAGTAAGTGTCACCGAAGCTCCGTCGCCCTCATCCAGAGCAGTCATTTTTATTGTTCTCGAACCATAACCGTTGAACGTCCACTCAATCCACTGGCCTTGGATGTCTATGTCGTTCTCCGGATCGCCGTCACCATCGCTGTCTACAGCCGTGTCCATGTCCCAGTTGTACAGCATATTTGCCATATCGTGCTCTGAGTCCGTTGTCCCATTAGCGGTGAAGAATAACACATCCCCCTCTTGTACGTCCAAAAACGCACTGGAATCAGCCTTAGGAACCGGCTTGACGTTCCTAATATCTAGCGGAATTTCCACAGATGCCGTTGCGCCATCGTCATCAGTAACGTGGAAAATTATCATCTCTGGCGCAGTGGTGGCATCGGGCCAAGATCGAGTGAGGTGGCCCGACTCCAAGTCACAGTCATCCGTCGAAGTCCCCTCTCCATCACTGTTCGACAGTGGATCAAGGTCGAAGCACCTGGTTAGTGTGAGCATGTCGCCACTTGTATCAGTCACCTGGATGAGGATGTCTACCAACGAGTCTTCTGCAGCGGGAAGTGGCGGAGAGATTGGTGAGATAGATGGCTCAATGTTCATCACTTCTATCGGAACAATAAGTGCCTCTGTACTTTCTCCGTCATCGTCGACAACCTGCAGTGTCGCGAGATGCATCCCGGAGGTGTCATAGATGTACTCCATAGTACTCTTTCTTCCCGTTGTCTCCATAACGATGTCCGGATTATTCTCAGCATCAGGGGACCATATGTGCACTAGGGTATCCATGTCATTTTCAGAATCGTCAGCCCAACCCTCGAATCGGAGCGAATCCCCCTCATTCACAATGAAGACGCCCCTGCTGTCGGCTATCATTCGATTATCGCCCAGCCAAATCTCGGCTCTCGGGTTCGTAGGGGCAATGTTCCTGACCTCTATGGTCTTGGTCGAAGAAACGACGGCCCCGTCGTCATCCATCACTTCGACCTCAGCGGTGTATTCGCCCTCTGATGTGGGCGTCACGGTACAGTAGAACCCAACTTGCCCCTCCTCACAAGGTTGCTTCCATAGTATGTCCACCGGTGCGGAGGGGTTCTGTGTGTCCAGGTCGCCAACGGAATCCTCGACATTGAACTCGATGGGGGAAAGCACTGGTGTCCACTCGTACTCAGAGTTGACTGTAACGTACGGCTCTCGATTAAGTATGGTCACTACCGACTCGCTCCAACTTTGGTCATTTTCATCATCTGTGATCACTAGCCTGATCGAGAAAACGCCGTCGTCGTCCCACGTATGCTCATGGACACAGTCTTCCTCTGCAGATGAGGCATAACCCCCTTCCAGAGTCTCCACAATAAATTCGCATGAAAAATCCCCACCATCTGGGTCGTAAGAAGAAAGTCCGTTGAAGCTAACTTGGTCAAGAGTCAAAGATTGCGAAGGAGCGCTAAGGCTAGCCGTAGGGGCCCTACCGATGAACAACGAGAATGAACCGTGGTTGTTGCTCCTATTGCCGTCATTGTATACCTCCTCGTTGGGGTCGACGGTGAAAGATAGCGAGACATCGCCTATCGCCTGAGACTGAGGAACCATCCAGTCGACCTCGACTCTTGACTGGCTGAGGCTGGAAAGTGGTGGCACAGAAACACTCTCAGAGGTCCCATCAGGTGCTTCTACCGACATCGTAGTAGCGGGAGAGCTCAGAATCCCCCTATTCTGAACAGGGATGCTGAATGTCAGCATGTCCCCCGGTATCGCGTTGAATCCTACTACGGAATCCAAGGTGGTAGTTTGATTGTCCCTAACCCTCTCTACCGTTACGCCCTCCGATCTGGCAATCAGGTCAACGGGGTAAGTGTCCGGGTCTATCGTTATTGTAGATGCGCCAATTATCTTCTGATTTGGTATCCAAACAATCACTCCATGGCTCCCCGTGTCGGGACCGCCAATGGAATCATCGGACTCACTACCAGAGTTGAATGTAATTTCCGCCGAACCACCTGAACCGGTCGTGAATGTCCTGACATCCTCTTCTATTCCATACCTGAACTCAATAGACTGGCCAGATACATCCTGATTGTTCTGAGTGACATTGGCGAATACGGATTGATCCATGTCCAGGGGGGAAAGAGCGAATTCAAGATCAACCGAGATTTGCTTGCTCCTAGGTGCCGCTTGATACATGACCAATTCGTGATTAGCCAGGAAACCAACGCTTTGGGTGAACGAGGAGTAAACGTCCCCTCTCACAGATGGGCAAAACCACCTGTATCCAGTTGGATCGCCATTAGAATCATAATTTGTGATGTTGTAAGATTGCTGACAGGATGCATAGCTGACACCAGGGGCGCCCCTGCTCACGACTTCCCAGCTAGACGACTCGTGTGAAGACTCATCAGCAGGAATGTCCACATAGTCGCTAGACCCGGTGTATTCTGTATCTTGATAGTAGTCCGTGGACCATTCGTCACCTACGTTCAGAGGGAAATCATACCCCTCTGTCGGTGGCGAGAATGTTTGCGAAATTACGAGATCCGCTACGTCTATGTTGATTGTCCACCAGAGGATTTGGTATTCGAAGTCTATGTCAATAGTAGCCTCTTGACTGATAGTGGCAAGGTCTGACGCCCTAATCAATTCTGTAGTATCTATTTCTACAACTAGGTCCCCCTCATTACCATCAAGCTCGATATCTTCAGCTTCGTAAGTTCCTACTGAATTCGCCTCATAGACTAGGGTGGATCTGTTGTCCACGTCTGCTAGGACATAGATGTCATCGATATTCTTGACCAGTGAACCCTCCAGAAAGTCAACAGTCGTACTAACACCAGAGGTCGCGATAAAGTCTCTTACGTCCAACTCTCCGTTGTACGTCCACCTGTCATTTATTCGCCATGTGGGTAGGTCGACGATTCCCGTATTCCTGGATGTCGAGTGGGTTTCCTGTTCACCCCCCAGGGCCTCTCTTTCTCCGTCAATCAGCAGTATACAGTACTGTGAAGATAGGAGAATCGCTAATCCAATTGCTATCGCCCGCGCGCTACGCATACCGGTCTCTGGGCGTAACGCCCAAATCAATGTGTCTAAGATTACATTGCCCTGTAGTCTGGTAGGTCAGCAAGCTCGTCCTGAATAAACTGGACCGCCTCAAGAATCTCGTCCTTGTGCCTAGCCCCTGTTATCACCATCTTTCCACTTCCGAAAATTAGGCAAACTACCTTGGGATAGTCAAGTCTGTATATCAGCCCGGGGAACTGCTCGGGTTCATACTCGACCTTGTCGAATGGAAGATGGAATGTCAGGTTGTTTAGGTTCAGCCTTCTGGGGAGTGCTGCTAGCGGCTCTCCTTGCTTGATCCCCCTGATTCTCGTATCCTCTTCTTCCACTTCTTCATCGGTAGCGGCCCTAATCCCGCCCCCGTCAACATCGATTACTTTGGTGTTGATGTCATCCATCTTAGCTACTCCATCGTAGTCTTCTGGGAAGAACAATGAGTATGTTGCCACCATGTTCTGGACCTCAATCTCCACATCTTTTAGGTCCCAAGTGGTTATTCCGGCAGCCCTTAGATCACCAATCATCCTCTCTATCCCTGTCTCGATGTTTGCTTGGTTCTTGCCACCGGTGCAAACCGCACGACCGGACCTAAACATCAGTATCGCGAGCTTCGGGTCGACCACTCTGTAGACCACACCAGGGAATTGTTCTGGCTCATACTCGCAATTGAGTTGGATTGCAATATCTGGCAGGTCCAACTCCTCGGCAACTCTTGTCGATGCTACGACATTCACAACTGTAAGACGCTCCTCGTCACTAAGCATGGGTCGCGCACTTATATTCTTCTTATAAAGGATAGTCGTGCCAATCGACCACTAGTTGCCCTGTTTTACGGGCTTCATGTCAGAATATTGACCCCATCTGCGCCTAGTTTGGAAATTAACGGCCTGCCACCAGCAATCTCGATTGCCTCAGCGACTCTTCGAGGATCTCTAGTAAGGGAGACCATGCACCCCCCTCCTCCGGCCCCAGTTAGCTTCACTCCAAGCGAATGAGGCCTTGCTGCCTCGATTAGACTCTCTAGCTCCGGGCTGCTGACATCTAGTGATTTGAGCCTCTCGTGGCATGCATTCATTGCGATTCCAACCCCTTCAAGATTCCCAGCAGAAAGCGCGGCCAACCCTGCATGGGTGATTTTTCCTATGGCCTCCATTTCCGTTTCTTTAGAGGGTTCTTTCTGGAGGAGGCTCGCAACCCCGGCTACCATCCGGCCGGTAGGGGAGCCAATCCCAGTGAATCCAAGCACTATCCATGCACCTAGCCCTTCAGGCACGATGGCCCTGCTTATCGACCAAGTCCTCTCGCCCTCTGGAGTTTCTAGACTGGCATCGAAAATATGTGTGGTTCCACTTACTAGTTCCCCCGAGACAACAACACACCCGCCCAAGGCGCTCGTCGCAGTATCGGTGGGGCTCGCCCTCCCCTTCTGCGCAATAGCCTCGGCAGAGTGCCCCATCCTAGCAAGTCCAATCCTGTCGAGTTCGCCGTCAGGGTCGATATGGAATTGTAGCGCTGCTCCCATCGCGTTAGAAATCGCAGCGGAAGAACCAAGTCCAGCAGCCGAGAAAAGACCGCTCTTTACGTCTATTTCCAGTGGCACCCCGTTGTATTTGAAAACGTCCCTGAGTATATGCGTGATGTGAGGGTGGCGACTCGGGTCAAAATCCATCCCCTCTATCGTCCATTTGGAAGACTCCCTGATTGAAACCTCCACTCCAGCGTCTATGGCTACTGCAACAGCGGGGTGCCCATAGACCACAGCATGCTCCCCGAAGAGTATACATTTTCCCGGAGCGAACGCACGCGCCATGATGCTCGCTGAGGCATAGGGGAAATGAGGGTTGGGTTCTGAAAACAATCGGTTCTATAGACTCGGTGTAGTAATTTGCATCTACTCTCTCAATTATTACCTGTTGCTTTAATTATTGCACCTGCCTCAAGGACACGCCGACACCCCAGAGGCCAGTAGATAGAACGGTGCGAGGTTTTCTCATGGAACATCCACTCCTACAATCATATGGCTCCTTCGAGGGCTGGCAAATTCTGGCTATTATCGGCACTATTTCCATTGGTTTCTTCACATATCAAGTTCAGAAGGCAGTGCGTCTGGTGATGATAGGATCTTCGGATGACAGATTCGACTCATGGGGCACCAGGATTGGTGTTTTCCTTTCTGGCTGGCTAGGCCAGAAGAAAGTCCTGAGGGACAGGGTTGCAGGCACCATGCACGTTCTGATGTTCTGGGGCTTCTTGATGCTGGCATCTGACATGTTCGATTTGGCAACTGCAAATGCATTCTCAGAGCACGTCCTTCCCCAGGCCCTTAATGGCCCATGGAATGGCATGGTCGAACTCGGCTACACCATGGCTCTCATTGGCTGTTCCGCCGCCCTTGTTAGGAGGGTGGCCTTCACGCCGGAGAAGCTGAAGGGAAAGCCACAGCTCGAGGGAAACGTCATCCTCCTCCTCATACTGACAATTACCACCACTTCATTCGTGGTTGAGTCCTATGAGGATCCATCTCCATTCTGGGAACCGTTCGGCCATATGTTCGCAGGAATGGGCCTCTCCGACACCACTGTTGTCATAGCCTACTGGGCCCATATGGTAGCAATTTCTGTGTTCCTTTTCCTAATCCCAGTCTCAAAGCACATGCATCTGGTAATGGCAGTGCCCAACGTATTCTTCCACGACATCGAGCCTCCCGGTAAGATGAGGCCTTTGGCAATCGGAGAAGACGGAAAGGCGGTGCCTTTGGAGGATCTGGACATAGACTCTTTCGGAGTCAGCTCCTACACCCAGTACTCGTGGAGGCAACTCATCGATGGTTGGTCATGCACATCCTGCGCCAGATGTCAGGACGTTTGTCCCGCATACGCATCAGGAAAGTCACTGAATCCGATGCAAGTAATTCATGATGTCCGGGACTATGCAAACGAGCATGCCCCAATCCTTCTCTCAGGCGAGGAGCCATCGGAGACAATGATGACTAGGATTACAGAAGATGCTGTATGGGCGTGTACGACATGCAACGCATGTGTCGATGTGTGCCCCCTATACATAGAGCATGTTCCAAAACTAACCGACCTCAGAAGGAACGCTATGATGGAGACCATGGAGTATCCAGAGGTCCTGAATACCGCCATGGGAAACATCGAATCTGCATCAAACCCCTATGGATTCGGAGCTCATGAGAGAGCGGACTGGGCATCAGATCTTGATGTCAAAGTAGGAGAGCCCGCCGAGTACATCTACTTCGTAGGATGCGCAGGAAGCTTCGATGAAAGGAACCAGAAAGTCGCAAGGTCCACAATTTCCCTTCTGAAGGAAGCAGGCTTGGATGTAGGCATATTGGGGATGCAAGAAGGATGTTCTGGTGACCCCGCCAGAAGAGCAGGCAATGAATACCTATTCCAGATGCTGGCCGAGACTAACATGATGACTTTCCAAGAGCTTGGCGTCAAGAGGATAGTTGCCTCTTGCCCACATTGCTTCCATACCCTTGGCAAGGAGTATGGCGACTTTGGAGGGGATGAACTTGAGGTATTCCATCATTCGGAAATTATCGCCAAGTTACAGGAGGAGGGAAAGCTTCCCGATGCCGAGAAGAATGGACGAAGCGTGACATTCCACGACCCCTGTTATTTGGGGAGGATGGGAGGAGTTGTTGAAGAGCCCAGATCAGTTATTGGAGGGGTCGACGTGGAACCAGAAAGACACGGCAAGTCATCCTTCTGCTGTGGAGCAGGGGGCGCCCAGATGTGGATGGAGGAAGACGCGGATAAGAGGGTTAACGAGATCAGGGCCGCTGAATTGGCAGAGACTGGCTGCGACACCGTCGCCGTCGGGTGCCCATTCTGCTCGGTCATGGTAAAGGACGGATTGGATGCAGTGGGGGCAGAGATGGAAGTCCTCGACGTCGCAGAACTACTATGGGAACAAATCGTAGCCAAGGATAAAGAAATTCATGACAACTCTACGAATAGGACTGGAAAGGCTAGGATATGGAAATCTTCTATCTCTGATTTAGTTTGAAGTATCTCATCTCTCTTCTCTGAAAAACCATAGAGAGGGTCATAAGCGAGAACTTCCGGCCAAGGACATGGATGAGACGTTCACTTTCTTCGGCATGACTGTACCAAATCTAGCTAAAGCCGCTGGTGGAATCTTAGCTCTCTGGGGTTTAGCCGCTTACTTCTTGCAGAGTGCGGACCCCCCCTCAATCACTGCCATGATTCCCGCCTTCCTAGGTGCCCCACTCCTCCTTCTGGGAATATTGGCTGAGAGAAACGAGGCGAACCTTCACCATTACATGCACGCAGCCATGATAGTCGCCCTGCTGATGGTTTTAGGTGGAGCACAAGGCCTAATCGACATTGGTGGGAAGTCCAATCTAGCAATAGGCTCCCACCTAATATTGGTCCTTATGGGGGCTATCTTCATGACCGCAGGAATCATGTCCTTCAGGCACGCTCGGAAACTCAGGGAATCATCAGGTGTTTGAGTGCGTCCAGTAATCGGTATCACATGTTTCATGCGTGATACCCAGTATGGCAACTGGCAGAGGCATGCAGCAATATTGCCATCAGCATACGTTTCGATGATAGACAAGGCGGGTGGAACTCCTCGGATCATACCCCCTGCAGGGGACATGACACGACTCCTGAAAAGCATAGACGGACTCATCGTCTCAGGTGGGCCAGACGTCTCACCTTCCAGGTATGGTCAGGTTCCGGGACCTATGACCAAGGAGTTCTACCCCGAACAGGATGAAACTGAGATCGCCCTAATTTCGTCAGCCTTGGAAATGGACATGCCCCTTCTTGGAGTCTGCAGGGGGATGCAGATTCTTAGCATAGCCCATGGAGGTTCACTACACCAGCATCTCGACGATACTCCCGGTCATGAGGGCCATGGCGGTTATGACGGGAAATCAACGGATCATGGTGTCATCGTTGAGAAAGACTCGATTCTAGCAGGTCTCATGGGGACTACTTTCATGGTCAACTCAACACACCACCAGGGAGTCTCAGACCCAGGATCACTAACCGTTACTGCAACCGCTGAACATGACGGTCTAATCGAAGCGGTCGAGAGAAGGGACAAGAAATTCTGTCTGGGAGTTCAGTGGCACCCCGAACGAAAGGGACATGACTTACTGTTCGCTGCCCTAGTTGAAGCAGCGAGGGGTTGATGACGGGTAAGCCCAGCAGAAAGGCCGATGGCGCTTAGGGTATACGACACTCGTTCACGCACAAAGCGCGAGCTTGTTCCATTGATAGAGGGGCAAATCGGCATCTATGCATGCGGGATTACTCCGTATTCCCCCAGCCACATAGGGCACGCTAGACAGGCAGTTGCCTTCGACATAATCGTTAGGTGGATTCGCAAGAGCGGACTAGAAGTAAATTACATCGCCAACTTCACAGACATCGATGACAAGATTATCGCCGTCTCCTCCGAAGAGGGGGTCGATTTCTTGGAAGTTGCAAATAGGAATATCGAAGACTACTTCGAAGTGATGGATGCCTTGAATGTGATTAGGGCTGATGCATACCCCCGCGTCACAGAGACAATCCCTGAGATCATAGAAATGATAGGCGATCTAATCGACAAGGGATTCGCATACGTCGCCAACGATGGTGTTTACTTCGAAATAGACAAAGCACCTGAGAAATATGGCCAATTGACAGGGCAGACATTGGAGATGGTAAGGGAGGGAGCCGGAGGAAGGGTTGACGAGACGGGATCGGGAAAGAGAGACCACAGGGACTTTGCACTGTGGAAATCAGCCAAGTCAGGAGAGCCAAGCTGGGATAGCCCATGGGGCCCTGGAAGGCCCGGTTGGCACATTGAATGCTCTGCGATGTCTCTCAAACACCTAGGCGAGAGATTCGACATTCACGGAGGGGGTTCAGACTTGATGTTCCCTCATCATGAGGCAGAGATTTTCCAATCCGAATGCTGTTTAGGTCATGAACCAGTTGTCCAGTATTGGTTGCACAATGGAATGATCAACGTCGACGGAGAGAAGATGAGTAAGTCAGAAGGAAACTTCTGGACCGTCAAAGACGCCTTGCAGCAGGTCGATCCACTCGTTCTCAGGTATACTCTGATAAATGCGCCATATCGCCAGCCAGTGGACTTTAACCCAGTAATGATAGAAGACTCTAGGTTGAATCATGGAAGGTTGCTGAGGGCCTATTCAGAGGGCCTATCCCTGGCAGGTTCAGGAGACTGGTCGGATAACGGACACCTATCAGAAGCCGCCGAGAGGCTCTCCTCTGGGATGAATGACGACTTTAACACTCGAGTAGCATTGGTGGAAGTTCAGACGGTCGCCAAATCACTCAGACAGATGATCGAGTCTGACTCCGATAAGTCAGAGATTTCTGCTGCAGTGGGTTGGCTCTCAGAGTTTGCAGGCAACGTTCTCGGAATTCTTCCTTCCGATGAAAAGGCATTGTCAATCACTGCTACACAAGCAGCAGCCCGCTCTGAAATATCCTCGGTTGTAGAGGACCTATTGGAAGAGAGGGAGTCCGCGAGGCTGTCGAAGAACTGGTCAAGGGCGGACGAGATAAGGGACGAGCTCATTTCCATGGGTGTAGTCGTTGAGGACGGGGCCGAAGGGCCGACATGGAGAATAGAGTGAACCCTACTCTTCCTCTATGCCCGAATCACCCATAACACGCCCTCTCAGGTTGTTGTTTATGGTGGCCACAGAGCCAATTATCACAGCCAAAGCGACAAATATCGCCACCCAATAAAACGGACCGTCCATCCAGGACTCCTCCTCGGTATCTTCCGCACCTTGATTATCTGAAGGCTCATCGGAGGAAACCTCCACGAAAACGACGTCATGCCTGCATTCTAACCAGTCTTCATTCGAGGAGGGAACTAGGGCATCGGTGCAAATCCTTCCTGGGACCGTAAATGAGTCAGCCACCTCAAGGTTACAGAACTGTGTCATGAACCACGAGGAGATGCACTCCTCGGTGTCCTGCATCACCACTAGGATGGAGCCGCAGAGTATCATTTCTCCCTCCGCAGCATCTGGTATTCCACCTGAAACGCATTCTTCGATGTGAATCCCCTCAGGTATTGTTGTGGGATGCGGAATAGAGCCACCTCTCGGGCCAAACGTAGGGAAAGTCGTTGGAAGGTCAGGAGGAGGTGTAGCCGGAACATTGTTGCCCCCGTTGCCATTTCCTGTGAGATTGGTCTCAATCGGTTCGGCACCACCAACTGTGCCACCAACCCTGTGGCCGTTTTCGTCAAGCTCAATGTCGTAGTAATCTGACCATAGGTCGATTGACCGGTCTTTCTGGAATGTCAGAGAACGATTCAGAACGTCGAAGTATCGATCATCACCGAGTGTGAATAGGTACTCAATTGGAACGCTCTTTCCTTGATTACAGTCCTGCAGATAAGCAAACATCTCTGCGAATGTCTGCTGGGCCTCAGGGACTCCATCATAGGTTATGTCGGTCGCCTTTCTGAAGCCATCGCCCTCGATAACCTCGACCTCGTTATCCATGGCTTGCATGATATCGACGTCCCCGAAAACTGGAAGTCCGCCCACCACAACCAGCCTGATATCAGGATCCACTGCATTTATCGCGTTGCGATATGGATCTGCTTCGAAGGTATCCAGCACCACCAAATCAGCAGCGAGCCCCTCCTGGATCCTCCCCGTGTTTCCTGACCAACCTATGGCGTCTACGACATTCGTCGTTATGGTCTGTAACAATTCGTAGTCTGAGAAAATGTCTCCAAGAACGTTTTCATCCCACCAGTCAGCGGTCTTGAGCTCATGCAAAGAGCTCTTAGAGCCCGAAGGCGACCAATCTGGTCCGATCATTATGTTGACACCTTCAGCCTTCGCCGTGGCAATGTCCGTGGTTTCACCATACAACAGAAGATTGGATGTCGGCGACCAAGCGAGGCTACCCCCAACGTCGCCCAAAGCTGAGAACTCTGGTTGGGTCAGGCCAGTCCCATGAATTACCACTATTTCTCCCACAAGCAGATCGTTCTGTACAAGTACGTCAAACTCGGCTCTGCTGGACTCATCTATCCCCTCGGCAAGGTGGATGAACCAGGCATCAAGGTTCCCCGATGAATTCCCGTCCTTGATGTGATTCCCCTCATAGTCCGATTCTAATTCAGTCACCTTGGTCCAGATATTATCCCCTCCAAAGTTGTAGAGCTCAATGTTCCTAGCGAGCATCGTCTCGAAAGTGTCAGTATTGGAGGTCGAACTCCCCTGCAATGCGGTATTGCCACCAGCGACCGCTCTCAATTCTGCAAATCTCATCGCCGAAGAGTCGTAGAGTGAGCATCCAATGTCCTTAGCATCGCTGTATCCAGAGTATGACTGCCATTGGTATCTATTGTCCCACCCATCGGTCCCATGATCCCACAATGGTATGAGGTTGTACTTTGCATGATTGTGAGGGTCCACAAATCCAGGGTAAATCGTACCACTAGTGGGTACGTGCACTACTCCCTCAGCCGCAGCGGGAGCATCTTCCGAGGAACTCCATACGGCCTCTATCATCCCATCTCTGACCAATACCCTACCATCGTCAATGATATCATCCTGAGCTACCATTGTGACAACTCTGCCTTCGAGTACATACTGTCCATTGTGTACGTGGTCCTGAGGGGGGTAACAATTGCCCATTAGGTGGTTAACCCCGACCCACTCCTCACTGTTTGAGCCCCCTGGGGTGGGGCTCCCTTCCGAAAGCTTCGACCAAGTTCCACTTGAGTCATATCCGTAGGGTATCCCGTAATCAGAATCCTCGGCTTCATAGCTGACAGAATCAACAACTGAACCAGACCCGTCAAGGATCGAGACTGTGTCACCGGCGAAGTAGTCGAACTCTATGTTAGTCTGTGCCCTGTAGAATACTAGGTATGCCCCGGAATCAATTACCGTGCCCCAAGCAATGCTGCACATGGGGGAACCGCCGTCCGCTATGTCGTCAATCCACCAGCCTCCGATGTCCACCGCCTCCTCAGATGGGTTGTGCAACTCGACGAACTGGTTAGAGTATCGACTAATCTCGCCGTCCCCATTCCAGTCTATCCCCCCATACGCCTCACTATTTGGTGAGACATAGATTTCGTTGATGTAAATCGAATCTGAGGAGGACGAGCCGTCCGATGTGTTCTGGCCCGATGCCAGCATCGCCGGGCTTAAGCTGGTTATTACAATCAGGAGGGCGGCAGTCATCACAGAGGCTCGCATGACCAACGAAGCAGCGCTCCCAGTTTTGAACCCCACCGCCCTGCATCGCAGGGCGCATCACGTGCGAAGTGCGAAATAGCACTCTGCTAACCCATACTCATGGGGCGTGGCATGGCAGGGCGAGTGGCTCTTGTGGCCATAATGCTCGCCAGCACCTCTCTTTCAGGATGTTTCAGTCAAGTAATGGGTTCCGAAGACAGCGGCCCTGATTGGAACGAGGGGATGGAATACATCGACTCGCCCTCAAGTCACACCGACTCATGCTCCAGCACTCCTTGCGTCAGACCATTCACGGCTGGCGACCCTTTCTCAAATGAAACATGGGGAAACTCCTCGTGGGCCGTGTTCGGAAACGTCGAAGGGGGGAACTGCTGTGAACACTACCTTGCCGCTACAAAGGAGGGGTGGATTCTGAACTTTGGCGGAGAATACCCTACATGGTCCGAGGACAGGGGGCACACTTGGAAAGAGTACAGGCCATCCATTTTCTCCCAGATAGGATGCATGGAGCCGAAGCCTACCGTGCCCGGTCAAGAGGGCCTAGGGGAGGGCAGCATAGTCCAGGCGACAAATGGCGACTTGATTTCCATGGGATGGTTCCCATATCCAAGCTCAAGCGGGGCTGATCAGTTCTATGCTTTCCTTTATGATGCTGAGGACGAGGAGTGGAGTTGGTGCTTCAACAGGACCCCCGAGCCTTTCTATGACAGATCATGGCAAGTGGAGGTCGTCGGCCCAATAAATGGGGGCCTGTATGGCAACGGGCCATGGGCCAGCCTAGTGATTTCGAACTTCTGGCACCAAGTTCAGAACATAGGGGGACAGATTTCTACTGATGGCCTGAATTACGATTATTTCGGTTTCCCTGACAGGGACGACAATCTTGATGTCATGGAAGTCGACTTGGATCCACAGGAATTAGGCCCCGAATGGGATTTCACAAAGCCGCATAAGGAGATGAGGGCTTTCCCTGTGCCTTCGGGCGGCTTATACTTTCCAGATTACTTCGTAGATGGCAGGGACGCGTTCTTGGACACGTCCCTTAATTGGTGGACCGGAGTCACCATGAACGGGTCCTCGCTTCCATCGCAGTACTGCGCATTCGATTCATCCACTGCACTGCACTGCGTGTCTGCAGGTGGAACTTCCCTCAAACACATGATTTCATGGGATGGGGGGGAGAGCTGGAGTAACCAATCCTACAACCTCTCATCCGAGGCTACCGAATTGGAGGAATGGGAATTCCACTCCAACGGTGTTCACGATTTGTTCGTACTGAATGTTCGCTATCAGAGTTCTACGGGTCCTGACGTCGATCTGGCATGGCATGTGAGGGACTTCTCAGATAGCATGCTCCCAGACTACAGGACATACCTGGGACTGGGGGACCTCGACTCCACATCTGGTGCCGGCAACGACATCAGGTTCGACTTCGCCAGCATGGGGATTCTGCCGGACGGAGGCTCCTTCATTGCATATCATGACTCATCGGATCCAGACCCACTTTTCGGATTGGAGCTAATGCTTCCAATGGAGTATATTTCCCAGACGCCAATGTTCTAGGATATGACGAATCTCACAGAAACCCCGTCAACATCGAATTTTTCGGAATTAGAGGGGAACTCCCCTTCGTTCATTGAGAAATTGCTAGCCCGGGTCTCAGAAACAAGCCTGCTCCAGTCCCCCTCGGAAAGTTCCAATCCATCAGTCCAAACAGAAAGCGATATTGTTGCTTCTATTTCGAGGTCCAACTCCTTTCTTTTCGCTTGCACCCTCCTGATGATGTCTCTGGCGAGGCCCTTGGAAAGTAACTCGTCGTCTATGCCCATGTCAAGGACCAGTGAGACATCCCCATATTCAGACAGGGTGGATGCCGCGTACCCATCTTTCTCTACTCTCCTGATCTCTATGTCATCCGAAGTAATCTCGTATCCAGCAAGAGCGGCTATTCCTGCCTCTATCTCGAGAAGCAGGGCCTCGGGTTCAGCACTCTGGATTTCAGAGAGAACTGCTGGAAGGTCGCCTCTGCATTTTGCACCCAGGGCCTTTCTATTCGGATGGACCTCGATTTTCTGGAATCTGTCTAGATCGTCTTCTGTGGTCAATTCCTCTACATTCAATTCCTCTGCAAGGATTTCATGGAACTGGGAGATGTCAGGGCCCCCGACAATCCAACCGCTCCTGCATGGGAGTCTCTGCCTTCTCCCTGCCTCCACCCTGACTCGCCTCCCGGTCTCTGCCAGCGACCTGACCAGATCCATCTCTCTCTCAAGAATGTCGTCTGTAGGAGGCAGGCTCCTCTCGACCAACTCAGACCCTACTGGCCAATCAGCCAAGTGCACCGAGGACCCCGTGAGCCCCCTGTGAATCGAATCTGGGATGAAGGGTGATACTGGTGCCATCAGCCTGCAGACAATCAACAAGACCTCATGCAGGGTGTGCTGGCAGGATCTCTTGTCAGAGCTCTCGCCTTCATCCCAGAGCCGCCTCCTGGATCTCCTGACATACCAGTTCGAGAGATCGTTGACCACGAACGCCTCAAGTTCCCTTCCCCCTTTGTGGAAGTCCCAAGCCACGAAGTGGTTGTGGTACTCTTCAGACATAGAAGCAACCCTCGATAGGATCCAACGATCCAACGGGCTCCTTTCAGAAACCGGCACGTACGACTCTTCATTCTCAGGGTCGAAACCATCCAGAGCGGCATAGTCGGCATGGAATCGATATACGTTCCACAGGGTCAGGAACATCTTGGCATAAGACTCCCTGACTCCATTCGGGTCGAAATTCGTGGGGGACCACGGGGCACTCTGGGTTGTCATGTACCAGCGGATCGAATCCGCACCCTCCTTGTTGAAGTGGTCCCACGGATTCACGACGTTGCCCTTTGACTTGCTCATTTTCTTGCCTTCCTTGTCCAAGATGTGGCCCAAAGATAGGCATCTCTTGTAGCAGATGCTGTCGAAAACCGTAGTTGATACCGCTAGTAGGGAGTAGAACCAACCCCTGGTCTGGTCGACCGCTTCGCAAATGTAGTCCACGGGAAAAGCCCCTTCGAACTTCTCCTCCCTTTCAAACGGATAGTGCCACTGAGCAAAGGTGGCGCAGCCCGAGTCAAACCAGCAATCCATAACATAGGGCTCCCTCACCATCTCGCCATTGCAGCCCTCTGAAGTACAGTGAAGCAATACATCGTCCACATAGGGCCTATGGAGCTCTGGGGGCATGGGCGAAGAACCGGTTTTCATTGAAGCCATCTCTTCAATACTGCCAACACAATGTTCGTTTCCGCATTCGGGGCAAATCCACACTGGAATCGGGGTCCCCCAATACCTTTCTCGGCTAATGGCCCAATCCTTGATGTTGGAAAGCCACTCTCCCATCCTTTTACTGCCAGTCCACTCCGGGGCCCACTCAACTTCTGAGTTGTATTGCAGGATTTGTTCCTTTACGGCGGTCATTCTGACGAACCAACTGTCCATCGCGTAGTACAGCAATGGATGATCCGTTCTCCAGCAGTGAGGGTAGTCGTGTGTGTATTCGTGCTCCCTGTATAACTGACCCTTCTCGTCTAGTAAGTCGATTATCGGGTCGTCACAGTCCTTCACGTACTTCCCGTCTAGGATTTCATGTGTCCCAGAAACGAATTTTCCGTCCATGCCAACGGTGTGTTGTGCAGGGAATCCGACTTCCATCCCAAGCCTGTAGTCATCCTCTCCGTACATTACAGCGGTGTGAACTACGCCAGTTCCATCAGTCGTGGTCACGAAATCAGCACCAACTATCGTCCAAGCGCTCTCGTGGCCTGAGCCGTCTATCGCCCCGGGGAAGAGTGGCTTGTACGAATTGCCAACCAATTCAGAGCCAGGGAATTCTGAAACGACTTCGATCTGGTTCCTAAGAACAGTGCCCACTAGATCCTTAGCAAGAATCAGCTCTTCACCGACCTTTGCCCCGCCTCTGCCTTCCCAGCCCTTGGAGGGTTCAGCGGTGATGCGGACCCTGCAGTATGTTACATCTGGGCCCACTGCTAGGCCGACGTTCCCCGGAAGGGTCCAGGGGGTGGTGGTCCATGCCAGCACACTAGCCTCGTCATCCACTAGTTGGAATTTGACAAAGACAGCCGGCTCTGACACTTCCTTGTAGCCTAGGGAGACCTCGTGAGTGGAATAACTGGTACCTGTCTGGGGGCAATACGGCAGGACCTTGTGACCACGGAAAAGAAGCCCCTTCTCGAACATCTGCTTCAGTGACCACCACGCAGACTCGATGTATTCGTCGTGAAGTGTGACATATGGGTCATCCATGTCCACCCAGAATGCCATCCTCTCCGTCATCTCCCTCCATGCTTCCTCGTATGTCCACACACTCTCCTTGCACTTCTGATTGAAAGCTTCCATCCCATATTCCTCTATGGCCTCATTCGACATGAGGTCTAGTTGCTTTTGCACCTCGATCTCGACCGGGAGTCCGTGGGTGTCCCATCCAGCCTTCCTCTCGACCACATGGCCCTCCATCGTTTTCCACCTGCAAACCATGTCCTTGAACAACCTGGAGATGACGTGATGGATGCCAGGCTTACCATTTGCAGTTGGAGGCCCCTCAAGGAAAGTGAATGTGCTACCGGACTCCCTTCTAGCATCAATCGAACGGGCGAACGTCCCCTCGCTCCCCCATAGTCCGATTAGAGAGTTCTCAAGGGAGACGGGGTCGAGGTCTCCGGCTGGCTCAGGCACCCCCATCGGCAATGCGACCGACGATGCCGTATTGAATATGACTCGGTCGCCCGAAGGGCGATTAGAGGCCTTAGTAGCATTCAATAAGGTCAATCGAGACGACCAATCATGTCGGAAACCACCACAATTTCGGTTGGCGGCATGACTTGCACCGGTTGTTCAGGAAACGTGTCATCGGCGCTCTCCTCACTAGCAGAAGTGACGTCAGCGGAGGTTTCCCATGAAACTGGATTGGCAGTCGTGGAGCACAGCGGTGCGGACAGGGAATCGTTGGTCAGGGCCATCCTCGCCTCGGGCTACTCGGTCGATGGCGAGGAACTGCCATTCGACTGGTCGGATGGGTCAGTATGGAGGCAGTCCGCGCACAATACGAAGTGGTGCCTGGTAGGTTGTTCAATCGGTGATTTTGGCACCATTGCCGCATTCCAATTTATTCCTTATCTCGATGCCCTTGGATGGTCTACAATGTCGATTATGCTGCTTGCGATGTTCAACGGGATCATGACCTCTATCGCTCTCGAGACCATAATCCTCTCAGCCCAAATGGCATTGAATGAAGCTTTCAGAGTCGCGATTGGAATGTCCCTGATTTCGATGATTTCAATGGAAGCGACGATGAATATTGTTGACGTTGTTCTGACAGGTGGGGCAAAGCTGACTTGGTGGGTCATCCCACCAATGCTAATTGCGGGCTTCTTGGCCCCCTGGCCATACAATTATTGGAGGCTCAAGAAGTACGGGGTCGCTTGTCATTAGGTGGTATGAAATGCAGGACTGGGGCAATCTCTCCGAGCAGATTTCCAATTGGATATCGAGTTACGCCAGCAGTAATGGCATCTCTACATTGGTGGTGGGCGTCTCAGGCGGAATAGACTCCGCGGTCACCTCCGCGCTTTGCGCCAAAACCGGACTAAGGACCATGGCTCTCAACATGCCTATTCACCAGGAGCCCTCCCAATACGATCTATCCAACCAGCACATAGAATGGCTATCCACTAATTGGGAAAATGTGGAGGGCCACATAATCGATCTCTCCGGGGCCTTCGACTCAATGAGTGCCGAACTCGAGAAGAAGGCAGTAGATGAACTGGCCTTGGCAAACACAAGGGCCAGACTCAGGATGGCCACCCTGTATTCCCTAGCAGGCTCGAACAATGGCATAGTGGTCGGCACCGGAAACAAGGTCGAGGATTTCGGTGTCGGCTTCTTCACCAAGTACGGTGACGGGGGGGTCGATATCTCCCCAATCGCCGACCTATACAAATCAGAAGTTTACTCCCTTGCAAAGGCTCTCGGAATCATCCAGGAAATCCAGGATGCCGCCCCCACGGACGGCCTGTGGGACGACGGCAGGACCGATGAGGAGCAGATGGGTGCTACATACGAGGAATTGGAGTGGGCAATGAGGGAGATAGAGAGCCCTTCGGGCAAAGAACCCACGGAGAGGCAGAGCCAGGTGATGGAGAGGTACCTCCAGCTAAACAGCGCCAATTCCCACAAGATGAAGCCGATTCCCGTGTTCAAGAGGGGGACCACTGAGTTCAATTAAGTCGCGCCCTACGCCTAGCCATGCAGGAAGGCGTTACAATGCAAACCAGTTATGCCGACAGTGGCCAAATCATGGCAGTGGAGTTCGATAGGAAGATTATCATTTACTGGTGGATGATGGCAAACGTAGGACTTCTAGCTTCAATGGTTGGAATCATACTAATGCCAATCTGGATCCCGTTCGGGTGGCTTGTTCACAGGAAGCAGTATGAGCACATGAGTGGTGCCCTTACAGAACGCTCGATCAACATGCGCATGGGTTGGTTGTTCAAGAAGCAGCAGAACATCGCTCTGGACAAGCTGACCGACGTCTCGATCCACGAGGGCCCGATTCTGAGCGCGTTCGGAGTCGTCAGGATGCAGTTCGAGACCGCGGGCGCCGCCCCGTTCATACTGACCGGGGTGAAGAACGCCAACGAGTTCCGCGACCTAGTCCTCAGGCAGAGGGACTCGCTGGTCTCAGCCCCCCAGCCCCAGGCCGCCCCTCAGGCCGGATCAAGCGACGTCCTAGTCGAGATCAGGGACCTCCTGAAGAGCATAGACTCCAGGCTCGAGTGATCGGTA
>JAYZLP010000003.1:0-29150 GCA_036154155.1 Thermoplasmatota archaeon
GAAGGGGATGATCGTGTCATTGGCCTCTGGTAGGACCCTTCCTAACCTCACTCCCATACACCAGTCTCTAGGAATCTCAGGTTTCATCGTGGGAGAGAATGGGGGGATAGTTTGGGACTCATACCAAGGACACCCGATAAAGGCACTAGCAGACGGCTCCAGGCCCCGTGAGGCGGCCCAGTGGCTTGGAACCCAGATTGAGGGACTTAACCCCGAAGGAATAGAGTCCAATCGCTGGAGGGAGACTGAGTGGTGCCTCATTGACGTGGGCGACTGGGAGGAAGTCAGGGATGCAATAGCAAACTCTGAGTGGTCCGATGTCTCAGTGGTACCGACCGGATTCGCCGTCCACTTGACTGTCCCGGGACACGACAAGGCCTCAGGGCTGAGGTTTGCTTTCGAGCAGAGGGGCGTTGATCCGAAGAGGGTGATCGCGTGCGGCGATGCCCCGAATGACATCCCCATGTTCAACATGGTAGATTGCGGAGTAAGCGTAAATTCGGCTTACCCGAACGTAGTCGAGGCCGCGGACACAGTTACAGACGCCCATGGCAAGGAAGGATCGTTGGAGCTTCTCAGAGCCCTTATTGACAGGTTATGATGAATTTTGGTGCAGGCGGCAGGATTCGAACCTGCGAAGCGCTATGCAGAGGATCTTGAGCCCTCCCCCTTTGACCACTCGGGTACACCTGCGGAGATTGCGAGCGTAATCACCCTCTTGATACTCGCGCCTCCGCACATCCGCACCACATGCAGGAGGAATTGTTCAAGAGTCTCCTTGCATGCACTCGCTCCGGGTGTCCGGCATGGATGGCGATAACGATATTCCAAGGCTGAACTCGCATCAGCTGATAGCCGTCGATAAGGCCCTGATGGAGATTAGTCGAAAACAGAGATCTTCAACTGTTCCGGTAGAATTGCCAATGCCTAACTTCTGGGCCTCAGTGGGTCAATTGGTTAGCCATCTCGAGTCAGAGTTGGCTGAAACCATGAGGACAGAGGGTCCAACTGCAAAGGCCCAACTACAAACTCGCAAGCTCGGAGTAACACGAACTCAGGTTAGTGATCTCACTAGACTCAGGCTCAACGCATTCACTCAGCACGCTGTCCTCTCCAACCTTCTGCGTGCTCCTGAAGGAGACTCGATGTCGGAGGAAATTGGGCCCGGCGTGATCGAGTGGGAGAGGCACGACCCCTCAGAGAGGGCCTTCTACTCCGGAATAGGCCACCTTGTTGACAAGTACAAGCACGAGGTCTCACTCAACTCCTTGCTGCGAAGCTCATGGGAGGCCCCTCCTACTCCACCGGAGACCCCCTCTCACACGGCACCTCTGTCCGATTTCTCTGCAGAGGAGCAGAAATCACCTACTCCAGACGAGAAAGTCGCACCACCTCCTCAGGAAACGACCCACTGGGAGGATCCAGACTACGATGAGGAAGACAGGATAAGGGAAATTGACGCGTTCCCCGGAATAGGAACCGGTGCGGCCCCCCCTGCTGAGCCAATCCCAATCCAGCCAGTCAGCGACATGAGGAGGATACTAGTCCTCCAGGATATGTCCGAGCCAATAGTAGCGGAGGATGGTTCAGAGATCACACTCAGCGCGGGGGACATCGAGAACTGCCCCTCCATTATCGCCGAGACACTAATCGCTGCAGGATTGGCAGAGGCCGCAGACCTCTAGCCCTCTCGGAATGACTTAGAGTCGCCATCTTCGAGTGGTGCATATCAGAGGTGAGCCATTGGGCAAGACGGTTACAAAGAAACAGATTAGCAGCATGAGGAAGGCGTTCAAGGACGATCCAACGGCGAAGATAGCGCAGAACGCAGTAACCAGCAACGCACTATCCGACGTTGCACTGCGTCGCGACTTAGTTCAGGAAATAGACTCCACATTCAGCACAAAACTGGATGACTGGAAGGTCACCAACCAGAGGAACAGTGGAAGATGCTGGCTTTTCGCTACACTGAACCTCTTCAGGCCTGGTACGATGAAGAAGATGAACGTCAAGAATTTCGAGTTCAGCCAGTCACACATCCACTTCTGGGACAAGTTCGAGCGCTCCAACCACTTCCTCGAGGCGATAATTGAGACCTCGGACAGGCCCGTTGACGATCGGACGATCCACTTCCTCCTCTCCGACCCCATAGGGGACGGCGGCCAGTGGAATATGGCGATGAACCTCATCAGGAAGCATGGATTGGTACCCAAGTCTGCTTATCCGGAGTCCAAGAGCAGCAGCGCCACCAGGTGGATGAACGCCATCCTGAAGGACATCCTGAGGAGCTCGGCGAGCGAACTGAGGGCAATCATCGACTCGGGGGGAAGCAAATCCGATGCTAGGGAGCACAAGGAGAAGAGAATCCGGGACATATGGAGGGTCCTGTGCATCCATCTCGGCACCCCTCCTGAGAAGTTTGACCTCCAATGGAGGGACAAAGACGACAATTTCCATCGCAAGGGCAGCATGACTCCCCAGGAGTTCGCCAGTGAGTTCGTCGACATCGACTGGGAGAACTATGTTTGTATCGTCAACGACCCACGTAACGAGTACTACAGAACCTACACTGTGGACTATCTGCAGAATGTCGCCGGCGGCCCCCCCGTTGTCTATCTAAACGTACCAAGTGGCGAGATGAAGGACATCACCCAGAAGCTCCTCGAGGACGGTCTCCCAGTTTGGATGGGTTGCGACGTTGGTAAGCAGATGGAGAGGAAGAGGGGGCTCTGGGATGCGAACCTTTTCGAGACAAACGAACTCTACGGCATCGATTACGGGATGGAGAAGGCAGACCGCCTCCGCTTCGGACAGACCATGATGACTCACGCCATGCTGTTCACAGGGGTCGACGTGGTTGATGGAAAGCCTCGCAGATGGAGGGTCGAGAACTCATGGGGCGCTGACTCTGGGCAGAAGGGGTACTACACGATGAACGACAGCTGGTACGACGAGCACATGTTCGAGATCGCAGCCCCTAGGGACTACCTAACGGAGAAGATGATCGAAGGTCTGGAGACTGAGCCAGTAGTTCTGGACGCTTGGGACCCGATGGGAAGCCTAGCCTAGGTTTCGAAGCGAGAGCTCGATCGTAACAGAATCGGGGATTGGAATCCTCAGGACCTTCCTGAGGGCCTTCTCGTCCCTTGATGTGTTTGTCACCAGCTCTAGGAGCCTCTTGTGCACCCTCATTTCCCAGTGGTCCCAGGTTTCAGCGCCCTCTCCATCGGGGCTCTTGCGGCATGGAACGACTATCCTGCGGGTAGGCAGGGGGATCGGGCCACGCAGCTTCACGCCGGTCTCGTCCGAGATTGACCTGATCTGCTCGCAGACCTGATTTACATCAGTGTGATTCTCACCCGTCAGCCTGATGGTTGTGACGACGGGCATCTGTTCACCTTAGTCGACTTACTTCTTCTCGATGGCTATGCACATTCCGGCAGCCACGGTCTTACCCATGTCGCGGATTGCGAACCTGCAGAGCTCAGGGAAGTCGTCCTTGACCTCGATGGCCATTGGCTTGGTTGGCATGAACCTAACAGTTGCCGCGTCTCCTGACTTCAGGAAGGCTGGCGTCTCACCGGTCTTGAGGTTCTTGATTAGCTCGACGAATCGAACTGCCACCTGAGCGGTGTGCGCGTGGAACACTGGTGTGTATCCGACACCGATCGCCTTTGGTATCTCCATCATCTGGATGTTACCAACGAAGCTCTCGTCGTGGCGCACGAACACAGGAGCGCTGTCGGTGTAACCGGCAACGTCTCCTCGGCGGATGTCAGTGGCAGCTAGGCCACGGACGTTGAAACCGACGTTGTCGCCAGGCTCTGCCTTCTCGTGCATTGTGTGGTGCATCTCGATGCTCTTGACCTCAGCCTGCTTCTGGCTGGGGTTGAACACCACGGTCTTTCCTGAGTGGAGTACACCGGTCTCGACCTTTCCGACTGGAACGGTTCCGATTCCGCTGATCTTGTAGACGTCCTGGATTGGTAGGCGTAGTGGCCTGTCTGTCGGCTTTGGTGGCATTGTTATGCCATCGATAGCCTCGAACAGTGTTGGCCCATCATACCAAGGCATGTTTGAGCTCTTGTTGAACACGTTGTCACCGAGCTGAGCCGAGCATGGGACGAAAGTAATCTCGTCCGGCTTGTATCCAGCTCCCTTCAGTAGGTTGCTGACCTCGGCCTTGACATCGTTGAACTTGCCCTCTTCCCAGCTAACACCGCTGATGTCCATCTTGTTGACGTTGACAATCAGCTGAGTTACACCAAGGACGCGAGCTAGGAAGGCGTGCTCCCTGGTCTGTGCGTTGACACCGTCGTTGGCGGCAACGTTCAGGACTGCAGCGTCTGCCTGGCTGGTTCCAGTGATCATGTTCTTCACGAAGTCACGGTGACCAGGTGCGTCGATGATGGTGAAGTAGTAGTTAGGAGTGTAGAACTCCTTGTGTGCGACGTCGATGGTGATTCCACGCGCGCGCTCCTCCTTCAGTCCGTCCATAACGTAAGCCAGACCGAATCCGGCCTTACCGGACTCTGCAGCTAGCTTCTCGTTCTTCTCAATCACGTGCTCTTCGATGTGACCGCTATCCAGAAGTAGACGACCTACAGTCGTTGACTTTCCGTGGTCTACGTGCCCTACGAACACGATATTCAGGTGCGGCTTGCTCTTGTCTTCCCATTGTGAACCCATATTATTCACCTCTAAGTGTGGCCCGCCGACCGAAGGGGCGTATATGAATCGTTCCCCCTCGTCGAATTCCCCTACTTCCTAGCAGCACATCGTTAATGGCCACCAGAGGGCATATTTCCTACCTGTACTGCAACTCGACGATGAAGTAGTTGACTTTGGTAGTGTGAGTCTCCTCGTTCATCAGGTCTGCCGTCCAATCGCCGGGTAGGAACCCCCTCACAGTTGATCCGCCAACCACCATCCAGACGCAGTAGTCGTTGTTGCCGCAGTCACCTGCGTTGCGGTTATCGTTGCCTATTCCGGTGGTGTTCGATATCTCCTCGTCGGTGCTGTTGTAGAGGTAAATGTCCAGCTTGTTGTTAGTGGTCGTCCCCCCTATGCCACCACCTATCTGGTCGTCGTCTTCCTTGGGGTAGTCGACCTTCAGCCTGAGATAGCGAATCCTGTCCTTGCTTTCATCGTCGTAGGTTACAGGGAAGTTCCATGTCATGGTGATTGGCTCCTGGATTCTCCTGTCCATCTCGAAGTCTGCCCACTTGCCCCTGTAGTTGACGTAGACGACCGAGTCGTCGTGATCAGTCAGCCCGTTGTTGTCTGTCACGGTCAGCCGTATGTCCCAGGCGCCAGCTGGCCTTTCCTCCCAGTTGACCACATCCCCTGTTGCATCCACGTCATTGTCAGTGATTCCGTCCCCATCGGAGTCAGAGTTCCTGTCCAAGTCCCATTCGTAGCTCACTATGTACTCCTCAGCGTAGCACTCGGGGTCTTCCGGATCACAACCCGCCCATGAGGCGGTTCCGTCCAATGACACCGTGGTGGAGACAGTTATGTCCCTGTCGTCGATTTCCCTGTCGTCCTCGCATACCCAAACTAGGACGAAGTCACCGCTTGGGGGCGACTCCCCCTCGCAGTCATTGTCCTTCTCAGCCACTATCTCAGCATGAGGCTCTCTGGCCGACGAGTCAATGACGGTCACAGACATTGAGGTGGTAACTTCGTGCGTCCCGTCGCTCACTGCTAGCTTAGCCGTGTATTCACCAGGCTGAGCGTAGGTATGGCTAGTAGTAAGCCCATTTCCGGTGTTTCCATCGCCGAATGTCCATTCGAAGGTCATGGGGTCCGCATCCGGGTCAGACGACCCAACCGCACTGAACGTAACGGCCTCTCCAGCCTTTACGCTTCCAGGGGGGTCAATTGACATGTTTGCCGATGGGGGGCTATTGCTTCCCAGTATGTCAAGACAGCCTGCCAGTGCAGTGAAAATCATCAGAGTGGCCATCATCAGGCCCACCGACTTCCCCCCTCTCATGTTGCATCGCTGGAGGCTGGTATGAAATCAACCCTGCGATAAACCGTTAGAAGTCAAAGATACTACTCTGGCCCTTGGGCCTAGCCCCTTTCAGTAGCTCCTTTTCGTCCACGTCGAACGCTTCGGTGATGCGACCCAGTGACTTAGCGAGCCGCTTTGCGTAGTATTCTCTGTCATATTCAGGCGGCTCTCCGCCTATCTCGTCCACCAGCCAAGCACTGACCCCCAGCTTCTTCTCCCCTGGATCTGGCTCTGTGATGATGTAACCGACCTTCATTCCCGGAGTGAACTGGAGTCCCGCATCTATTCTCTGCCTTGCCGCCCTCACATAGGGGAGCCCGTCTGGGTTCGAGTACACGCTGAAGTCCCACTCGTTCCTCTTCGAGTTCCACTTGCCCTTGCAAGATCGGCTGATAACAAGCCTGGAGGGGTCAACGCTCCCGCTTCTCACCTCGTCAATGGCCAACTTGGTCATGTTCACGGCCCCTTCCGTATCTCCATCCAGGAGCATCTCGAACATCTCAGTCATGGTCTCTGAAAGCAAGTCGAAGGAATCCGTCCTCCTTACCTCGTAGCCCCTTATGAGCATCTCCTCCCTTGGCCATACCACTCTTCCAACGTATCTTTTCTTGGCACCATGGCTGAAAAACGCCGAAAGAGCAGTTTCAAACTCCAACTCTGCGCCCTCTTTGGTGAACATCTGGGCTAGCCCCTCTCCGAACTCTAGGGTCTCGTCCCGGGCAGCGCTCCAGACTTCTGCTCCCTCGGCGTCATCCGGCTTGTTGGTGGGGGCCCCCTCGTCAACTGGGGATTTTACGAAAATGGAGTCGGTATCGGAGTATATCACGTCATTACCCCTTTCTTCTACTTGAGAGATAATCGCCTTGATGTTGTGTCTAGCCCACTCGGTAATGCTCGCCCCCAGGTCCGGGTGGGTGAACCTGTAGAAGCTGGATGCGAAGACCCCATAGAATGAATTCATCAGAATCTTGACCGCATATTGTAGCTGATCAAGAAGAAAGGCCTCGACCATATCGTTACTTGCCTGCGCCTGTTCCATTTCCTTCTTGTAGAGGTCCCTCTTTGCCATCAAGTCCTCAAGAAGCCTAGGGACCAGGCCGTTCATCTCTTCCTTTGACTTGTACCTGGTTCCAGTCGTCGGAGAGACGCTGTGAGAGGAATCTTCATGATCATCCCTTACGAGTGTGGTAGAGCATATGTTGTTACTGATCATTATCGAGGGGTACATCGATTTGAAGTCGAGAACAACCACCCATGGCTCCATCCCCGGCTCGACCTCATGGACATAACCACCTGCTATCTGGTCCCTCTTCCTAGGTCCAGCGTTAGTCATTGGCACAGCTATCCCCTCCTTGTCGGCGAGCCTCATGACGAGGGAGTCTATCCATTGGCTCGTAGTCCCATTAGCTGCAGTCTCGACCGCGGTTAGGGAAACTGAAGCCAGGGCCTCTTTCCTGGCAATCGCTTTCAGGTGGCCTAGTATGTCCAGGGGAAGGTGAGTGTCCCTCACGCAGTACTCCATGACAACGTCCGGCCTAGAGGCCCACTCCTCGTCCATCTTGCTCGCATCAACATCCAGCTTCTGCTTCCCCTCCTCGTCAGGCCACAGCAGTTGTGAGACATACCTCAGGGACTCCCTCTGTGGCCTCAGTGTCTGCCGCGCCTGCCACCATGCGTCCATTGGTATTCTTCCAGGGATCCTCCAAACCCTGTTCTGCTGCCTCGTTGGGAATATCCTCTTTCCTTCGCCTTCGTTCATTGGGACCCTGCCCCATCCAAACAGGGGCGATCTGTTGTACTTGGGTCGGGGACAGATCACCTCCGCCCGCTCCTCCATCCTCGGAAGATCGAAATTGTCGATGTTGTAGCCAGTTATGAAGTCGGGATCAGACTCCCTGACAAGTGAGGTCAGACCCTCCATTATCTCCCTCTCTTCACCCTTGAATTCATGCTCAGAACGCTCTCCAGCTCTATCCACCACAGCAGCAGCGCACAGTATTCTGTTGGTAGCGATACTCGTCTCAAGGTCGAATGAGAAGGTGACGAAAGGAGCAGGGAAAGGCTCGGTTCTGGACAACCCCCCAAGCTCGCAGGAGACAATCATGTCTACGGGGTAAATCCCCGCTCCTCCCACATCGGCTATCGCAATCTCTGCTGCGTGCCTGTCTGTTGTCGAGTCATTCTTCGCCTCTTCGGGGGCCCGTTCACCGGCCCAGAGAACCCTTCCCCTTGCGTTGATGTGGGGGCCGAGGTCGAGATCCAACATGAGTCGATTCTGGAATGGGATATCCGCGCTTGTAACCTCCCAATCCTCCAGCTTCTTCCTGAGCCTCCTGACGGAATATGGCTGGTCGGCGTACACCCTCCAATGCCTCTTCTCTCCATGCCTCGTCCACTTTGTAACGGGGCCCTCGATATCAACCACCTCCGAGATAGACAGAACACCATCCAAACTCACCTCCTCGTCTGGCCGAGGGGCTCCACGGAGGGCTATGTCGAAGTACGGACGGAGCCCGTTAACTAGCAGGACAACGGAATGACCTGCTTGAGAGCGGCACCACAGTTCTACTGTAGTTCTGGGGGGTTTCGAGTCGATAGACTGGTACGAACCGGAGATTATGCACATCCTCTCCTCCCACTCCATCCGCTCGCCTCGCTCTCAGCAGGTAACTGACTGCCTTCAAACTATGTCCCAGCGAGGGGCCATAACGATGTCGGGAGGGAATCCTTGCGCAATCGTTGAAAGCCGACTCGCTTCCGTGACATACGTCTGGAGCTGGAATCTTGGCAGAAGACCGACCGGAAATCGACTGGGATGCCCTGACTTTCAGCTTCACCGAGACCGACAGGATGTACGTCGCCAAGTGCAAAACCGGCGAGGAGTGGTCCCCTGGTTCGATGAGGGACTTCGAGGATCTAAGGATGTCTCCAGCGGCCGGCGTTATCAACTACGGGCAAGGCCTCTTCGAGGGGTTGAAGGCTCAGCGAGCAGCTGACGGAAACGTCGTTTTGTTCCGTCCTGAGCATAATGCCAGGAGGGCGCAAGAAGGCGCAAGAAGGCTCGGCATGCCACCGGTCCCAGAGGAGATGTTCCTAGATGCGGTCAAGCAGACCGTCAGGGAGAACCTGCGCTGGGTCCCGCCAATGGGCAAGGGAGCGCTATACATCAGACCGCTCCTGATGGGCAGCGGCCCCATTCTCGGGGTCGCACCGGCCCCTGAATACACCTTCTTGGTATTCGTGTCGCCCGTTGGCCCATACTTCAAGGGTGGAATAACCCCTACTTCACTCAGAGTATCCGATGAGTTCCACAGGGCCGCCCCGGGTGGCTCAGGGGGTGTCAAAGCAATAGGAAACTACGCCCCTGGAATGATACCATCGAAGATGGCGAAGAAGGAAGGCTACTCCGAGATAATCTACCTCGATGCCGCCAATCACAAGTACATCGAGGAAGTCGGCGCAGCCAACTTCTTCTGCGTCACGGGTGGGAAGGTATCGACCCCAGAGCTCACAGGAACCATACTCCCTGGCATTACTAGGTCCTCAATCATCGAGCTAGCCAGATCCAGAGGCTACGAGGTAACCGAGGAGAAAGTGGAAGTCGGCTATGCGATGGACGCCGACGAGTGCTTCTGCGTAGGCACAGCAGCGGTGGTCTCATCCATAGGGAAGATCCAGCATGGGGACAGGGTCGTGGAATACTGCGGGGGCAAGGTCGGACCCGTTACAATGCAGCTGTACGATGAGCTAACGGCAATACAGCAGAGAAGGGCCCCAGACGAGTTCGGGTGGACCATGACCGTATAGTGACGAGTCATAATCAATATACACCGAGAGGCTATGCCTCGGTCATGATTCAGTATTCATGTGCGTCCTGCGGGATGGGCGTAATAGGAATGAGGTGCGCAGCATGCAACGAGGAACTGGTGCCAGACACCATAACCACGGCCGACGGCCGTGTGGTCTCGGTGGCAAGATGCCCGGACGGGTGTGGCAAGATAAAGTCGCCAATGTGCTGTGGTTCGGATATGACCTGTCAGGTCTGAAAAACCTCATTGCTCGATTGAGACAACCCATACGCTGCTCTCCTCGTCAAACTCTGGCTGGGGGATCTCAGTGTGCTCGATGATGCATGAAAACACAAGCCTCCAGTATGTCTCGTACGCGCCCTCGATGCTTGATGAGTAGTATGTTATCACAGAAGACGAACTATCTCCCTACATCGGTAATAGCGTTATTGCTCGGTCCGACGTGAAAGTGATTAATTCCATAATGTGAAGATTATGATGATTGGATTCAAGGGGTAGCCATTCTCCCACGTGTCTGATGGGCGAGGAGTGCTGCGGCCACGACCATGCCTCAGATGGCCACGCGCATGCGAAGAAAGGGGAGCCGGGCTCCCCCGTCCTGGAGGCAGAGCTGTTTCTGATAGAAGACCTCCCAGAAGAGGATTCAGAGAACTCCAAGACATGGAAAATTGGGTCTCCTCACATCCTGATACCGGCCGCATTCGCGGTAGCAGTAGTGGCACTCCTTCTGGCGGTAGTAGTCCAGTCAGTCATTTTCGACCAGATCAAGGACGAGATAAAGAAGGATCTCGGCATCTACGAGAGAGTTCCCGTATGGGAACGCTCTGAGTGGCCCTACATCACATCGCAGAACAACTCGTTCGTTATGGAAATAGGGCCCTACTCGGTCCTCGAGACAGACAACGAGTGGAACTCAACCCATCATTTCGTCGAGTTCACACTGCCGATGTCCGAGGGTGGGGCAGCCCCTGACGGAAAGGTCAGCCTAGGGCTCTGGCTCCCGGATGTACCAGAGGGCACCAAGGTCCCTGTGATAGCAGAGTTCGGGCCATACTTCGATGAGCCATCGGTTGAGACCGGACCAGTCGAACAGCCCGGAACTTGGCTTGGTAGCATGATCATCGATCAGATACTGCCTCACGGATTCGCCTTCGCGCAGGTCTCGGTGATGGGAACGGGACGTTCCAATCATTGCATGGATTTGATGGGCAACGCAGAGCAGCTCGGGGTCGATGCTGCTGTTACTTGGCTAGGGACTCAGGACTGGTCAAACGGGCGCGTAGCCATGATTGGCAAGTCGTACGACGGATCAACTCCGTGGCAGGCAGCCATGTTCGGCAACGAGCACCTCTCCACTATCGTACCCATATCCGGTCTCATTGGAGTAATGGAGCTGATGTGGAAGAACGGCTCCTCCGAGGCCCGAGCACCGATAATGCACAACGGCGTCTACGGCTCGTACGGAATCGATGGCGACACTGAGGACATCGGTAACCTGTGTCCCGACTACATCATCGGACCCGGCACTGGGGTTGCTGCTTGGATGTGGGGAGGGGAAGCCGCAGGGAACTATTGGGGAGAGAGGTACTTCCTCGATCGCGTGCTCGAGAATTACGAGGGTTCGGTTTACCTAATCCAGGGAATGCATGACTGGAACGTAGATCCTCACATGGCGGTCCCAGTGATTAACCAACTGAAGGACGTCGGCATAGAGGCAAAGGGGCTCTTCGGACAGTGGGATCACGATTACCCCGACCGTCCTACTTACCACTTCGACAGATCAGGCGAGGGTCGCGGGCGCGAGGCATTCTCTCAGATGACACGATTTGATTGGATGCAGGATCTGCTTGAGTGGTTTGATTACTATTTGCTGGACGAGGGCGATAAGCCAGGGCTCTGGATCGAGATTCAGACTAATCAGGGACAGTGGCGTCTGGAGGATCGCTACCCTCCTGAGGGCATGAATACACTAGCCCTTGATCTGGGAGGGGCCCTGTCGAACATCGGTGGCACGACAAACATCCTGCCAACCGCCTCAACTGGCCCAGTATACGAGACTGCACCTTTGGAAGAAGGAATCTGGATAGCCGGGCTTCCCAGGCTCCACATAGACGTGAATACAGCCACAGTGGGCGGACAGATATACGCGCTACTCGAGGATTGCGACGAGACCGGGCAATGCATCCACATAGGCCACGCAATCATGGATCTGCGGTATCATGAGGGTGGCAATGAGGAGCAGACTTGGATACCCATGCTACAGACAATCAATGCTAAGATGGAGTTCTTTGCAATGGACGTTCAGATTGAAGCAGGCCATACTATCCGACTGAGCCTCTCCAGCACCGGGGAGGACTACCTGCCCGCTTCTACGAGCTCAGTTGTCACGGTGCAGGAGGGACAGACCTCAAATTTGCTTCTGGATCTGATAGACCCGAGCGAGAAGGTGCTCTTCGACCCACCATATTGCATGAGCCCAATCTGCATCGAGCAAGGTGCGGTTACTTGATGCCGCCCTTCTCGTAGCGCTGGGTCCACTTCAGCCTTCGAGGGTTCCTCTTGAGCTTCAGTGCATTCTTGCGAGCCTTGCTGTCCCTGAACCACATAACCGAGCCATCCCTCTTGATGTACATCAGCCCAGTGCCGGGCTCAATCTCCTCACTGGTGAAGCTGCAGATCCTCGTTTCTGGCATCTCAAATCACCTAACGTGTACCCAGCCTTCTGGCCTCTCGGCCAGTGTCCCTAAGCATCAGGATATCTCCGACGCGGACCGGCCCTAGGACGTTCCTGGAGATGATCCTTCCAATGTCTCTTGGATTGTTCGAATCGTCTACCCTCACCTTGACTTGGATAGCCTCTCCACTCATCCCTGTCCTACCGACGATCTCAACAACCTCAGCAGGCCATGATTCCTGAGCCACTATGTCCAGCCTCCTTCATTCAATTCGAGAGAGTCTCGTAGTGTCCCTTGACCTCGTTGAAGCGATCTTGAGCCTCTTTGTCGACATCCAATACCGCTATGGCAGCAGTCCTTGTTCCTGCTGTCATTCCAGCCGAGTCGGCTAGGTAGCCCTGGTCTTCGACGTAGATGAATGGGATATTCTTCTCCTTGCAGATCATTGGGACGTGAGCAAGAAGCTCCCCTGGATTGACGTTCTCAGCCATTACGACCATTACGGCACTTCCGCGCTCTGCAGCCTTGGTGACCTCGTTCGCACCCTTCTTGATGCGGCCTTTGCCATCCTTGCCAATTGCCTTCACAAGTTCGTAAACTTGTTCTTGTACGTCTTTCGGGGTCTCAAATGCTATGTGAACACTCATTGGAACATCTCCTCGTGTTGGGTAAGCCGGCGCAGGACATGGCTGATATAAACGCAACGTATTGGAAGACGCAGGAGGCGAGACCGAGAAATCACTTCATCAGGTCATCGAGTCCACGAGCCAATGCAGGCGCGGCACTAACGACCGCACGTGGATTCGGGAGCGAATCAGTCGTGAAAACGCCATCAACATGGTTAGCAAGTCTGGATAGCGCTCCCCCTGTGAAAAGTCCGTGAGTGCAGGCCGCAAATACGGCCGTGGCACCCTGACGCCTCAGGGCATCGCTAGCACGGCAGATAGTCCCGCCAGTACTGATCATGTCATCTACTATGGCGACAACCTTCCCGTCAACGTCCAAATCCTTGGGCGTGTGCTCTATTGTATGGGCATCTATCCTTGTCTTCTCAAGGTATGAGAACTCGCAATCCATCAGTCCTGCCACCTCTGAAGCACGAGATATCGCGCCCTTGTCAGGACTAAGGATGAAGTCAGGCTTGCTGTCATTGCCCAGGAGATCGGCAATCTCAGGCATTGAGCTTACGAATTTCACAGGGACGCTCATGTTTTCCAGAACCATTGGCTCGTGAAGGTCCAGGATGACTATGCCATCGCAAATCCTTCCCATTATGTCCGCTATCACACGGGCTGAAATCGCCTCTCCCGGTGAGAACCGCTTGTCCTGCCTTGCGTATCCGAAGTAAGGTATGGCAAGATAGACCCCTGGCCCCACATCGTCGAGCTTCTGTGGCTCCTCGCCCCTGTAATTGGACAAATCCCCTCTCCTGACATCCCCGATTGCCTCGAGAAGCAAGATAGTACGCATTATCCCCGAGTCCGGGTATGTGTTAGAGACGAGGATAACAGGCTCGGATCGGATTAGTTCGAAAGACTCGCTGGGAACGCGGACATACCCCTCGCCGTCAGGGAATTTCCTGCTTTCCAGACTGACATACTCCATGCCCATGATGTCTGCTAGTGAGGCGGCCAATTCGCGGCCGGATGAGCCGCTAACTACTGGCATGTGACGATGATGCGACCTGAGCCTCCTTCATGACGCTACCGCTTGTGAGAGAGGGTTAGAGTGGTGGGCATGACAGGATTTGAACCTGTGGCCTCCCGGTTATCAGCCGGGTGCTCCAGCCAAACTAAGCTACACGCCCTTGAGCAGCCGTCCGAGATTGGGTACTGATTTGAAACCTACTCAACATCGGTAAGATCACTTTCGTCGCCTTCGCCGTTCAACTTCAGGAAGCTTGGAAGTGTTAGAAGCCTCTTCAGGGAGCACCTTAGGATGACTTCGTCCAATCTTGAAGTTGTCCTGGCCAATTGCCCAACGGGAATGATGAAGCTCTCTTCGATACCATGCTTTTTCCTGACCATGAAGTGGGGAGTTACCACAACCCCTCTGTATGTCCTCTTGATTTTCACCATGCCCACAACATTGCCTATGTCTATTCCGTCATTGTCCAGAACTGCTCTATCTAGCAACTCATCCGGAGCAAACAACTCCTCTGATATCCTAACGGTGTTTCTCCACCTTCTCTGAAGCTCTCGCATTGACTTGGATAGTTTTACTGCTCCATCCGGCCTTATGCTGTGGACCAATTCCTTCGAGAGGGGCGCGCATTCAGCGGCCTTCCTCATGTATTCCTCTGCAACTCCCGGGACTACTTTCATCCTAAGTGACTGTACGCATTCGTCTCTTGGATGGAATCTCTCGCCAGTGATCACACCCACAAATGTGTCCCCGACATATACGTCTCTTTGCAGTAGTTCCTGTATCCTGTAATCGTCATTCATTTTCTCGCCAACCGTTGTTGAGTGTGCATCCCCCGCGCTTCTCTCCAAGCACGCAGAGGCTTGATTAGCACTTATACTATACGTTAACTAAGACTGATAATCCAATTGGAAATTTTATCTAGATTGCAATTTTCCTATTGAAAATTTAAAGTGTGTTTGATTATTTGCATGATTATCAGAAATCAGGTTTCTCCGATTCTCGTACCTTTCTGAAGCGCAGATCCACTCCCTTCCACAGAGAACCTTGATGTGCATCGCGTTACTCCCACATGTGATGGCAGGCGTGTTGGAACTCCTGAACTCGATTCGCGAAAGGACGGGAGAATCAGGAACCCCGGGTCTCCCGGATGAAGTCATTCTGAAATTCTCTGAAACAGACCCCTCACTTTCTATGGCCATAGAGGAGTCTTTAGCGAACTTCGAAAGCCTCTGTTTGGATCAGGGCTCTGACATATTTGCCATGGACGAGGATGACATGGTCAAGGAAGTTCAGTCCGACTTCGTAAACTTCTACGCACCTGAGACAGTGAATCCATACGTAGCTCTAGCAGCGAAGGGCCCCTGGATCGTTACTTCCCACGGCGCAGTTCTGCATGACAATGGCGGATACGGCATGCTTGGCATGGGACACGGCCCTGATGACGTCATTTCTGCAATGCAGCAGAATTGGGTGATGGCGAATGTGATGACTCCATCTTTCAGCCAGAAAAGACTGGCAAGTATGATCAGGGCAGAAGTTGGCCATACGCGAGGCCATTGCCCCTTTGACAAGTTCATTTGCCTGAATAGTGGCTCCGAGTCAGTGGCAGTTTCCATGAGGATTGCCGATCTGAACTCTAAGATTTCAACTGGTCCGGGTGGACCTCATGAGGGCAAGCCAACGAAGCTCCTTGCTCTTGAGCAGGCCTTCCATGGCAGAACACAGCGCCCAGCGCAGATCTCGGACTCTTGCAGGGGCAAGTACGAGAAGCATCTGGCGACATTCGGGGACAAAGATGGGGTGATGTTCGTCCCCCCTAATGACGTTGATTCACTCAGGGCAGCATTTGCGCAGGCAGAAGATGAGGGATTCTTCATTGAAATGATGGCCATGGAGCCAGTAATGGGGGAGGGCAACCCCGGCCAATGCGTCACTAGGGAGTTCTATGACGAGGCTCGCCGACTAACTAGTGAACACGGGACATTCCTCTTGGTCGACTCAATACAGGCGGGTTTCCGTGGACAAGGTTGCCTTAGCATAATTGATTACGATGGCTTCGAAGACTGCGAGGCTCCCGACATGGAGACATGGTCTAAGGCACTGAGTGCTGGACAATACCCACTTTCCGTAGTCGGACTCAGCGAGAGGGCAGCCCAGACATATGTCGTCGGAGTCTATGGCAACACAATGACGACCAATCCTAGAGCCCTTGAGACAGCGATCGCTGTCTTAGGCAGGATTACCCCTGAACTCAGGGCCAACATAAGGGAGCGCGGCGCGGAATTCAAGAGTAAGCTGAGCCAGCTAATGGAGGAATACCCAACCAGGGTTGTTGAAGTCCAGGGGACTGGTCTACTCCTGTGCGCTGAATTGGATCCAGAAACACTGCCGGTGATCGGATTTGGGAGTGTTGAGGAATGGTGTCGTAGACAAGGACTAGGGGTTATTCATGGGGGGTCCAATGCACTCAGATTCACACCCCACTTCGCTATTACCTCCGATGAGATTGACATGATTATAGAAATCATCAGGCAGGCTCTCGAACACTTCGCAACCATAGATCAAACTGTCGAGGCAGAGTCTCCAGCTTGAGTGATCAAATGGCAAAGAAGATCCACATTGCCGGAGAAGAAGATCTGTTCTACGATGCAATATCCGATAGACTTGCCAGGGCGGGAGCCATTCTGACGGCTGAAGGAGAAGAGGCCGAATTAGTTGTTTCACTCGATGAAGGAATTAGTGGCGACATAGCAGTATTGCCCGCTCACGTTGAGGGAGGAGAAGCAAGTCTAGTAATCAGGATTCATGACTTGTTGATTCCAGATGAAGCCAATGAATGGGGGCCTAGTGATATCCATGAATTGGCATCAATTATCAGAAATGGGGAAACTGCGACCAACCTCTCGGAGTTTATTCCTAGGCACTGGCTTCACGTCAGGGATGCTACTGATGCCCTTTCATTATTGATCATGGCCGATACAGGCGTCTTGCCGGTCGGAAAATTGGATATGACAGGGAGACGCGCGTGGAGGCCCGAGGAGATCATCGATGAGCTAGCAATTCTTTGGGGTCGTTTCACTGATGCATTGAATTATTCACATACGACAGAGTCCCTGTCCTCAATTCCTAGTCCCGTTCCAGATTCCACTGGGAAATCGGTCACTAGGCCTGATCTAGGCCCACTGCACGAGGCTCTGAGGGAACTAGGAACAGACGGATGGCATCCGCTGGTACCCATGCGCGTAGCGCTGATGGAGGTCTTCGCTCACGCGGAGAACTAGATTCAGTTCTTGTCGTTCTGAACCTGCACTCTGATGGCCTGGGCCATTCCCTTTGCGGCCTGCATAGCCTTGCGGACTCGGGTTCCTGCTGCCTTGTTCCCCTTGTCGTGCTTGACTGCGTCACCCACGGCGTCTTCTAGCATCTCAATCATATCATGCATCATCTTCTCGACGGACATAACGCAGGCCGGGTGATGGGCCGCTCTTAGCCGTTTTCACGACATACATCGTAATTTTGACCACTATTGAGAGAACAAATCGGCACCGAGAACCGGCAAAATGACGCTAGCATCGCCCTCTACGACTATCTGAGGGGCCTCTGCCCTCACCTTTCCCCAGGAAACCGCCTCACGAAGTCGGGCACCTGAGAGTGAACCGTCGTATTCCGGAGCTGTCGTTATTGAAACAGCAGAGTCAAGCCCTCCCCTGTACTGATTCCACCAGATAACGTGATGCTTGGATATTCCCCCTCCGACCATCAGAGCATGACTTTCCTCGGCAGGCCAGGTCAGGTCGGAAAGGATTTGTTCATCAGCCATAAGATCGACAAAGAACTGGGGATTCTTCTGCCTGTGCATGAATAGCTGGGCCCCGATGGAACCATCAGTAATCCCGGGGATCACCATTGGTATCCTATGCTTAGCGACCCAGTGAAGTAATGATGACTCATCTTCAATCCTGTCTCCTAGTGCCCAACACAACTCGACCGACCCGAATCCAAGCCACGGATTATCAGGGCATTTCTCCTTACGCTCCACTTCTATTTCCTCCAACCATGGAAGAACCACGTTCTCCAGGATTTCCCCATAGCATTCGTTTGGAACGATTACGTTGCCCAGCCTATTCAGCCCCTGCTCACCGAGGGCTATGTCATCTAGGCTGAATTCACCATGGAAGTATTCTCTGAAAGTTCTCGCAATGTCATGGTCTAGAGTTCCACAGGTAGTAACTACAACATTGAACGCCTTTCTTTTCACGCCCTCTAGGAAGAATCCGCGGGTGCCAGTCGCACAGAGGCATGCAGGGAAGGAAATCCAATTCAGAACACCCTCCTTCTCGACATTGCTCATCGACTCTCTAAGTATGTCTCTTGCACTTGCCAGTTTAGTTGCCGTGAATCCACCAGCCTTCGACATTTGATCGATCAAGGAACCCACACTGTCCACGGACCCGAAATCGTAGTCCTCGACTGGCATGTCGAAATCGTCGCGCGAATACTTGTCCACACCACCCCGCATCGCTCATTCCCCTTCAATTGGTCGTACTCTGAAGTTGTATTATCCGGTCTCTAATTGACGCAGCTCTCTCGAAATCCAAGCGTGCTGCCGCAGCCCTCATCTCCTTCTCCAACTTCTCGATAATTCTCGACACATCATCATCCTTCCCAATGCCGATTTCTCCCGAATCATCTGCCCACTCAGGCTGGCTGACGTTATCCAACACTGAATCGGATGTGTTCCACATGCCAGCTCCAAGAGCGAACTTCTGAGCCATACCCTCGAGCCCCTTCTTTCCCGGTGCTTTACCTACGAGCCTCCTGCCCCCGCCACTAGCTCTACCCGCAGCACCGGCTAGGAGATCTCCGACTTCCTGGCCCATTACCGGTAGTGGCTTTTGTATGGTTCTTGGGGTAATCCCATGCTCCTCGTTATGCTGCATCTGCCTAGACCTCCTTTGTGTGGTCTGCCTCATCGCCGCCTCCATTGAAGGAGAAATCGAATCAGCATAAAGGATGACTATTCCGTTCTCGTTCCTCGAGGCCCTTCCTATTGTCTGAAGAAGTGATCTCTCATTTCTCAGGAATCCCTGTTTATCGGCGTCAAATATTGCGACTAGGGAAACCTCAGGGATGTCTAACCCCTCCCTCAGGAGGTTTATTCCAACGATTACATCAATGTGGCCAATCCTGAGGGCCTTGATTATCTCGGTTCTCTCTAGAGTGTCAATCTCGGAGTGCAGGTAATGGGCCTTGATCCCATTCCGTTCTAGGTAACCGGCGACCTCCTCCGCGAATTTTATCGTCATGACGGTGACCAAGACTCTCTCGTCTCTCTCCACTCTCGAATTTATCTCTGACATTAGGTCCTGTACTTGCCCCTCTATGCCCTTGACAATTATTCTCGGGTCTAGAAGTCCCGTGGGCCTGATTTCCATTTTTACGACCCCCTCAATCTGTGAAAGTGTATTCTCGAGGGTGGTCGAGCCGACCCTCTTGTCAAGCTCAGGTGCCGATGCCCCTCCGCCGCCCTGAACGTGCATAAGCCCGGTCGGCACGTCTTGTCCAGTTACCTCTGCCAGATGTCGTAATTCCCTCTCCCCCGGGGTAGCACTGACATAGACCAACTGCGGGATTATTGATTGGAACTCGTCTATTCTCAGAGGCCGGTTGTCATATGCGGATGGAAGCCTGAAGCCATGGTCAATCAGATTCTTCTTCCTAGAGAAGTCACCTCCATGCATCCCGCCAACCTGCGGCAGGGTAACATGGCTTTCGTCCATAATCACCAGATACCTGTCTCCACCACCGTGAAACTTCTCCGCATTGGTGGAGAAGAAGTCTAGTAGGCAGTAAGCCCTCTCCCCCCTCTGTCGCCTGTCGAAATGCCTCGAGTAGTTCTCAACCCCCTTGCATGATCCAATCTCGGTTAGCATTTCTAGGTCGAATCTAGTCCTCCCCTCCAACCTATGCGCCTCTATGTCCATTCCCTTTGATTGGAACCAGTCAATCCTCCCGTCCAACTCATGCTCTATGTCCTGCAGAGCCTCGTTGAAACTCTCCTCGCTTGTCATGTAGAATTCCCTAGGGTGTATCCAAGCCTCCTCGAATTCATCGAGTAACTCCCATGAAATAGCCTCGCAGATCTGTATCTTCTCTATTCCATCCCAGCCGAACCTGACCCTCATTGGATCGTCCCTGCTCGGCATCCAGATGTCCAGAACCTCCCCTCGGAGTCGAATGTCCCCTCGGGTCATCCCCCCTGTCGTCCTCCTGTACTGGAGGCCAACTAATTCCCTTACTGCCTCCTGGGGGTCTATCTTCTGCCCGACATGGAGTCTGAGGTGGTTCTGTTCGAAAACTTCCGGTGGGTTGAGCCCATAAATTGAGGAAACGGTACCGACCGTAATCACATCAGGCCTGGAGACCAAAGAAGCCACAGTGGAGAACCTCTCCTGCTCAATCCTCTCATTCATCTGAAGCTCCTTGTCGATATACAGGTCTCTCCCAGGGATGTAGGCCTCCGGTTGGTAGTAGTCGTAGTAACTAACGAAGTACTCCACTGCATTCTCTGGAAACAACTCGCTCATTTCCTGCCACAACTGCCTAGCCAGAGTCTTGTTGTGCGATAGTACTAGGGTCGGCAACTGAAGCCTCTCGATGATGTTGGCCATCGCGAAAGTCTTGCCTGAACCAGTCACCCCTAGGAGAACACACCTTTCTTGCCCCGCTTCTATCTGTTCCACCAACGAGTCAATTGCCTGCTGTTGGTCTCCGGCCGGATCGTAGTCAGAGCGTAGGATGAACATCATAGCACCTCAGTCCAACATCCCATCAGCAGTCGATGGATCGATCATCATGATGGATGCAAGAAGGACCCATCCAGTAAGCATCGAAACCCGGAATAAGGCAGTCTGGAAGTCCACCAGCCGCTCTCGAGATAGGATGACCGCTATGTTCAGAATGCACATCATTCCTGCTGCAGCAAGAAACCAGATCTCGTCCATCGGATCGGAGATCGCAAAGCATGCAAACCAAAGCAATGTAAGCTGTACCGAGGTTCTCGTTGTGGCCTGCTCACCGAATCTTGAAGGGAATGAATGAATTCCGTTCTCCCTATCGCTTTCCACATCCATTCTGGCATAGTTGATGTCGAAGGAAGCTATCCATAATGCCACCCCCAATGAAATGAAGAAAACTTCAGGGTACCAATAGAATTCAGTGAAACCATCATGCATGCCGGTTACTGCAGACCAACCAAGCACATCGGCTGAGACAGCCACCCAAGCGCCCGCTGGTGCAAGGCCTAAGCAAAGCCCCAGCCACGAGTGGCACAGCCAGGTGTAGCGTTTCGTATACGGGTAGACTACGAAGACCACAACCGGCAGCCAAGCCATCATGAGGGCCACCTCGTTAAGTTGCCAAGCTCCGAAAAGGAGCATCCCAAGGAATGCTCCAGAAAGGGTCCAAGCCGTCCTCATGGACATCGCGCCTGAAACCAAATGCCTACTCTCAGTCCGAGGGTTGGCAGCGTCAACGTCCTTGTCGATTATCCTATTCAACGCCATAGCCAGCCCTCGTGCACCAACTGCGGCAATCAGTATCCAAAGGAGATCGACCCCAAACATGGGTGTTGTGAGCTCGTGGGCAAATTGGTTGTGGGCTAGAACGTAGCCAATAAGTACGAATGGGAGGGAGAACAGTGTGTGCTCCACTTTGACGAAATCCAGAATATCCCTAACTCCCATCAGAGGCCCCCCTCTTCCAGCCACGAGTCAACCCTGCTCAGAACCCCTGGGTCATGCAATGTCACCCCCGGCCACCTGCGAACAGGCAGTGGCCCATCGTTCGAAGGGATTGGGGCAGTGGCATCCCATGCGACACGCTTTCTTTCGTCATCGAAATGAAAGTCCCTGCCAACGTCGAACCGGCAGAATAGTTGCCAAAGTAGGCGCCTCTTCCACCCTTCATCATAGAGGTCGGCATCGGTGTCTGTGATGAAAAGCCACCTGAGGTTCTTCGAACCCTCAAGCTCCCAAATCTCCCTGCAGATCCTTTCTATCTTCTCCCTCTGCCTCCTCGCTCCTAACTCATCCACCTTCTCCACGCTTTCCTCGGGCTTGGGTCCTCCATGAATTTCTGTAGTTACTACTAACATAGACGAGCGAAGGAACCTCGCCTGCTCGACCCCTTCGATGCCCGAAGCTGAAATTTCTAGTGCCTCAGGACAACCAGGCGGAGCCATCGAACCGTGCAACCTGTCCCCGATCGCGGGCTTGGTCGCATCGATCATCAATTTGTCGTGGACGTTCTCCCATGGCGAGGCGTGAGCCAGGGAATCGGCCACCATCCCGGGAAGAATCACCAAATCATCAGGAATATTCACCCTGACGTCCAAGGCATCCAGCAGGAATTCAAGATCCTTCACTGGGTGCCCTTCGTCAACTATTACGATCACTTTGAGGAACATCATCTGACCGGCCCCAAGGAGTCCAAGAGCGGTTTTCCTACCTTGTCTTGGGTACCTTTGCTTCGACGAGACTATTGCCAGATTGTGGAAACCCGTTTCGAGTGGTAGGAAGAGGTCAACCACGTCCCTATGCTGGAATTTCAGAACTGGAAGGAACGCATCCCCAATGGCCTCTCCGAGGTATCCGTCCTCCATGGGAGGTACGCCAACGATAGTCATGGGCACCATCGCATCCTTCCTGTGCGTGATTGCCTCTATGTGCATAACAGGGTAAAGGTCCGGAAGGGAGTAGTGTCCAAAGTGGTCACCGAAAGGCCCCTCCATCCTAGTCTCCCCGGGGACCATGTACCCCTCAATTACCACATCACACTCCGCAGGAACCCATAGGTCGTTCGTCAAACACTTCGTTATTTTCAGCCTCCCTCCGCCAAGAAGGCCCGCGAACTCGTACTCCGACAGATTGTCAGGAAGGGGAGATATCGCACTGAACATTACCTCCGGGGGCCCCCCAAGGCATATCGCGACTGGCATTTTTCCGGTAGTGGAATCCGCATGCTCCGCTCCGTGTTTGTGAGCCTGCCAGTGAAGTCCTACCTCTCTTGATCCGAAGACTTGGCTCCTGTACATCCCCATGTTGTGTACCCCCGTTTCAGGATCAGCGGTAACTACCAATGGAAGCGTCATGTACTGCCCACCGTCTTCTGGCCAAGTTTTGGGAATGGGGAGCTTGGTAACGTCTGGGTCATTCATCACTATCTGCTGACAAGCCCCTCTTCCGACTTTCTTAGGGGCCATGGATATGCCCTCCCTAGCTAGCCCCAGGCCAGTCCAAGGCGCCTTCAGAATACCCCCTATGTCAGGCTTCATGAGCGATACCATCCTATTCCCAATCTCATCCGGTGACTTTACTCCTAGAGCCAGATTGGTTCTTTCTCTGGTCCCGAATAGGTTCATTGCGAGAGGAAATTTGCTAATACTGCCATCCGGTAGTCTGGGCTGCTCGAATAGAATGGCTCCCCCGCCCCTCTTTACCAGACGGTCGGCGAAGCACCCAGCTTCGTACTCAACATCTACCGGATCGGCTACTCTGATTAGCTCTCCAGACTCTTCAAGAGAGCGGATGTAACGTGACAGATTGCGCCAGCCCACGACCCTCCGGCACGTCCACAGGATGAGAAGGTTCGCTCGCCGCCGTAGGCGGCGTGACCGACGGTTTCATTGGGTCACCCGCCCCCGACATACCATGAGCGAGGCAATCACGACATGCGACGTCCTCGTAATTGGTGCCGGTCCAGGAGGGGGGAACGCAGCCCTTCAGTCGGCCAGATTAGGCCTCAAGACAATACTAATTGAGGACCACAAAGAGATCGGAACGCCAGTACATTGTGGCGAATGTATCTCAGACATTGCATGCCAGAACCTGGGCCTAAGTCTACCAGATGAGGTGATTAGCAAGAAAGTCAAGGGCATCAGGGTGATTTTCCCCGATGGAACCGAGAAGTGCCTGTCCGAACACGGATATGTCCTAGAGAAGCACCTGTTCGAGAGGTGGATCGCCGAGTCAGCGGTTAAGGAGGGCGCCACACTCAGCCTCGGCCACAAGATTACCGGAATGAGCAAGCTCTACGAGGAAGGAAACTTCTCCGGATGGATGTGCGAGGGCAAGGGCGACCTTTTCCCGATAAAGACGAAGATTGTCATTGACGCTTCGGGTGTCGCATCGGTGAGCTCCAAGATCATCGAACTCAATCCAAGGGGAAAGGTGGTTGCTGGAATGCAATACGAGCTAATCGACGTCCCAACAGACGGCTATCTGGATTTCTACATTTGGCCAGAGTATGCTGAGAAGGGGTACCTCTGGATGATTCCGAAGTGTGATGGCAGGGCCAATGTGGGGCTTGTAACCGAGGACAAACCAAGGACGAAGAGGGCCCTAGACGAGTTCATCGAAAACACACATTTCAAAGAACTCGAGCAGGTACTGCCACCATGGAAAGAGAAAGGCAACCCTGCCTTTGGAGGGACTATACCCATTTCAGGCCCCCATGAGAATACGCATACAGATGGATTGATGCTCGTCGGTGATGCTGCTGGCTTCACCTCTCCCCTTTTCGAAGGAGGGTCCCACTTGGCGCTCAAGTCTGCGGTCTTTGCGGCTCAGACGGCCGCAGCCGCTATCTCTGAGGGGGATCTAAGCGCTTCGAGGCTCGCAGAGTACCCCGAGCTGTGGAAAAAAGAGTTCCCACCATATGGAAAGATCCTGAAGGGCAAGAACGCGCTGTTCAACCTCTCAGATGACGAGATGTCACTCATGGCTAGGTGCTTCCCCGACGAGATGTCTGACATGGGCGTTGGTGGAAAGGCCATGGTCGGCTTCAGAATTCTCCTACGAAAGCCGGGATTATACCTCAAGAAGATAGTTCCGGCCATGTTGGCATTCGGTTACAGTCGAGCCAAATATTACGGTTGGTGACTGCTTGCTTTCCCTTCTAGGGCAACTCCTCCTGCTGGTTGCCATCTGCGCTTCTCTTCACCACGTATTCAGGCCCGGAAAGTCAGCGGACCCTTTCGTGAGAATGGTAACTGCAGCCTCTCAGGCATCACCATTCCTACTACTTGTAGTCGCATTCATTATCGATGCTGAGAACCTAGATCTCGTAGCTAGGTATGGGGGTTCAGAGCTTCCACTGTTGTATCGCATCTCTGCCGTCTGGAGTAGCAGGTCGGGACCCCTTCTCTTGTGGGCAGGGATAATGGGAGTAGTCACGTTGTACATGTCCAATAAGTTACGAGATACTCCTCTAGAGATCAGAATTATGCATGGTTGGACATCACTATTGCTAATCCTAGCGGCAATGCTGGAACCATTCGAGCCATCATCGAGTCTTATTGGAGGGGGACTGAACCCCCTATTGCAAACTGACCTGATGGTAATCCATCCACCGATAGTTTTCGCCTTCTATTCACTATGCATCGCTACCTCCAGTGTAGCACTAGCTGGCTTCATGAGGAATGATGAGCCAATAGTGATTCACAACTCACAACTACACTGGGCGAGGGCTGGCTTCCTCGTCGGGACAATAGGGATAGGGCTAGGTGGGCTTTGGGCATACACGGTTCTGGATTGGGGAGGTTACTGGGCTTGGGATCCAGTTGAGACGGGTTCCCTGCTCCCGTGGCTCGCATTACTGATTATTCTGCATGCTAGGGCCAACACCAACAGCCTCGCCACTCACGTTTCTCCAGCTGTTGGGATGTTGGCTGGGGCACTCGCTTTTCATGCAACCCTGGTTACCCGGGCAAATGGAGTCTGGGCGTCGGTCCATGCATTCGTTTCTGACGGGGAGGGCTCCCTCCCACAGGACCCCTATCTCAGAGTTCTGGAGATTGTAGACTTTGATGCCGTTGGAGCGGAGATACTGGGTTACATGCTCTCTATTGTGTTCTTGTGTTACTACTCTGTTATGCACCTAAGGAAACATCAGGCAGAGTCACTGGCGAAATTGGGAAGAATAACCCTCATTGAATCAAACAGGAGTCTTTCAGTGATCCTAGTATTTTCGTTCGTAGCCGTGTCTCTTTGGATAGGCTCCGTGGCGACGTTATTGGTCGGGCTCTCGGCAATCATACTGCTCGTTGAGGGGGACGCACAGAAGCCACCGACCCATTGGGTAGCTTTGGGAGTCGCTCTGATGCTATTTTCGAGCTGGACATGGAACTCCGAATGGTACCAGGCCTTTGCTGGGATGATTCCATTCTTCGTCCCATGGATAATGACTGAGGAAGAGGAGGGGGAGTCATGGTGGATTTTCAACAGCGCTTCCTCGCGTACGCGCGCGGCCAAGAGCTTCCCTTGGTATGGCGGGTCTGCCTTTCTACTACTGACTTGGATGATTCTCACAGTCGAGATAGACGGAACTAGCCTAGAGGCACACGAGTTCTACGGCGCACCCATTATCGGAATGCTCGCCCTTTCCCTGGCTGCATACTCATGGGGAAACTCGGTGGACACCAGAATTGGCAACTCACTACTAGCACTAGCACTACTACTCTCGCTAGTTTTCGCTTACTTGGCAGACATGTTCAGCCTCCCGGGGGATCCTCACCTCCCAGTCACATCGTTCGCTACAAGGGGCGCTCTCTCCCTCTTCCTGCTCACACTCCTGGCATTCTCATTCCTGCCTGTACTAAGGCAGGCATCGAGTACTGCTTCATCCGCATACAAATCCGTTTCCAAAACAGGAAGGAGCGCCCTCTCCCCCGCGCGGATAAGATTACTGGCAAGCCATCTGGCCCACCTTGGAATTCTCCTGCTTCTAGTCGGTCATGTGATGACGACTACTCTAGTCGACCGTTCGGACCCCTCCCACTTGGTCACGCTTGTGAAAGACGAACCTGTTAGGCACGGAGACTACGACTACATTCTGATTGAAACCATTGCAATAGACAATCAAGATGAGGATTTCCGATTCGACGTTGGCGACGCATATCTCGGAGTGGTGGTTGAGATGAGAAAGGACGGGGATCTGATAGACACCCTTGAGCCGGGCATTCTCAGATTCGGAGTAATGGGCAGGTCGGAGGTAGACAGGCATGTTGGTATGTTCGGAGACACAATACTGATCCTCGACGGTTTCCAGGTACAGGACCTAATGCCATCGATATTCCTGAATGAAACTGGGGACATTGACAGGATACGCGTTACAGTTCACGAACTCCAGGGGAGCCACCTCGTTTGGGGGGGCTGGGTAATTACCATAATAGCGGCCGGTCTAGCCTTTTTGTCCAGTGAGCGAAACCAATTGGAAGAGGAGTAACTGACTCAGACCCAGCTATGGTGACACCGTTTGTATGAAAAAGGGGAAGCGGGTCGGCCGGACGCCTAGGAGGCCCATTCATGGATAGCGGTGCAATAGTCCACATTGACTACGACCTTTACGAAGGTGAAGCTGAGAGGCTAATCGAGACTACTCGCGAGGACGTCGCGAAGGAGCACGATATGCATGAAGAAGGCCGAACTTACGAGCCTCTCGTGACTGTAGTTGGGGATGGCAGACTAATCGCCGGATTCGAGGCCTCACTGTCCGAGGCTGAGGCCGACAAGGACTACGAAGTTGACATAGAGCCCGCAGATGCCTATGGGGAGAGGGACGCCAGCCTAGTCGAGACAATAGGCCAGAACGTCCTGATGAGAAGCGTCCGAGATCCAAATATGCTAGCAATCGGCGCACCAGTTGAAATCGGTGGAAGGCAGGGCATCCTACAATTTCTGAGCGCTGGACGCGCGCGCATCGACTACAATCACCCACTTGCAGGCTCAACTCTTCGCTACAACTACAGGATTGTGAAGGTAGTTGAGGACCGCAAGGAGAAGGTCGAGACCCTCCTCAACATGAATACTGGTCGAGACGACTTCGAAATCGAATTCAAGAAGGACGACCTCACGGTGACACTCCCTGACACAATAGCTTACGACCAGAACTGGTCATACGCTAAGTTCAGCCTCGTGAGGACGCTCAGAGACCACATCGGCGTTGGCACAATCGTTTTCCGAGAAGTGCACGAACCGAGGGCAATAGCCGAAGAAGAGTGATTCGCAGGGTTCTTCCCCAGTCACCATCACGAAAGGGATGCCTCAATGACGACGAAGGTGGACTGAGCCAACGGCACTGACGTTCCCTATGAGTACCGAGAGGCACCAATTCATACGTGCATTCAAGTCACGCAGTGTTTTCGGACAAACAGATGGCAAGGAAAACCGTAGGCCTCTCGTTGGTCGCAATTATGCTGCTTTCTATCCTCTCCAGTGGCTGCATGGGCCTAGCAATACAAAGAGAGGTGATGGAAGACCTCAGGGAAGAATATGAAATCGACAATATCCCCGTTGACCCTACTGGGTGGGAGCACAAGTTCTCTCAGAATGAGTGCGTACTCCCTGGGAGTGACGAGGATGCACAGGAGGTGGATTGCTATTCCAACGTCACCACCATCCGTGTCGATCAGACGGTTTCTAAGATGTCGTTGGACCTGTCTGTTTCCTTCGAGTGGTCGGCACTAATCGGCGAGTACCTGGGGAACAACACAGATGAAATTAGATTCGTCGAGATTATACTTCGTAAGCCCAATCAGGAACCATGCTGGACCTACCTGGCCACAAGCACAGTTTCCCTTGAAGAAGAGTGGGATGGGGAAAACGACTGCGATTCGGGAATGGGTTCCAACGTCTCAGGTTTCGATGAGGGGGAATGGAAACTGGAGGTAAGAGCACGAGGTTATGCATTCACCGCACCGATAGACACGCTTTCCTTCCAAGATGAATTCAGAGTCTCACTCTGGGTGACAAAACCATGCGTTAGGTTCCCAGAAATACACGATTATCCCGATTGCACACCCCTCTCCGATATGGACTGAGCCGTTTTATCCGGCCTGAGTCCATGCGTAGCGCTTATGAGGAGCCGGCAGGTCGCCGCGACGCTGAGGAATCATTGTGGATGACAGTCTGAGCCCCCTAGTGCCTCTGGACATGTATGAGC
>JAYZLP010000004.1:0-4106 GCA_036154155.1 Thermoplasmatota archaeon
CCCACTTCGCGTATCATGCCATTAAGTGTAGACAGGGAGGAGGGTGGAGTCGCGATAGTGACTCTTTCCCCGGAGGCGTCGAGAAACACCTTCAATCCAGTAAATTTCACCCCATTGGTGGGGACACTGGAAGCCCTGATGGAAGATCCTACATGTAGGTCCGTTGTAATAACCGGATCTGGAAATTTTTTCAGTGCGGGAGGTCCTATAGGTGAGTTTGCAGATGCTATTGACGATGGGACAATAGGGCAGATGACAAGTGAGATGACAGGGACACTACACCCTCTGATATTGAAGATAAGGGTCAGTGAGACAGTTTTCATTGCTGCAATTAACGGCGCAGCAGCAGGAGGCGGCCTCGGACTGGCTCTATCTGCAGACTACCGAGTATGCTCCGAGAATGCCAAGCTAGCAGCCGCATTCTTCGCATTGGGGCTGTCTCCGGATGGGGGGACCACCTGGCTCCTTCCAAGGCTTGTTGGGGTTCAGCAGGCGAAGAAGTTCTTCTTCGAAAACCAAGTTTGGTCCGCGGATACTTCCTTGGAGAAGGGAGCAGTTGACGAGGTGGTCCCGCATGATGAGTTAATTGAAAGATCAGTTCAATTAGCGAAGAATTGGGGAAAGTGGTCAGTAAATAGCAGGAGATCGACAAAGCAGCTAATGGATGCATCGACATCTACTTTCTTCGAAACCCAATTGGAATTTGAGAGGGCCCTTATGATAGCCTCTTCGATGACCCCCGACTTCGCTGAGGGAGTCTCAGCCTTCCTAGAAAAGAGAGATCCAGTGTTCTCGATGTCAGAAGAAGAGTAGGATCAAGACCCCAGTGACTCATTGAAGAAGGTCACCAAATTAGCCTTGTATTCATCCGACTCCCCCCAAATCGCATCAACGTGCCCCCTGTCCTGAACATACCAGGTAGTAACATCTCCACCATTCTCGATCATTCTCGCCTCAAACCTCTCAGAATGAACAACCGATACCCTTGGGTCATCAATTGCATGTGTCAAGAAAACCTCTCTTTCACCTGCCTTATCAGCTGCTTCCATAGGCGAGCGCTCATCCAGACTCACCCCAGCAAGCCAACCTCCGACGGTGGTTGCCGGACCCGCGAAAATAGTGGGGAACCCCAACCTACCGAGTTCATTCTTCACTACCAAGGGGAAGTCCAAAACCGCGCTGTCTAGCCACATTGCCCCTATACCGGGCTCTTCGGCGAAGGCGATAGCAGCACCCCCTCCAGCTGATATTGCAGTCATGCCGACCTCACCGGGTTCGTACCCTTTCTCAGATATTAGCCAGTCATAAGCTCCAAGAAGATCCTTGTATTCCTTTTGACCCACTGAAATATAGTCATCAACAACCTCGCTGTTTCCATAATTTCTAAGATCAAATGAAAGCGAGTTTATTCCTCCTTCAGCTAAGTAACCCTGCATTAGGAGCATTTCTGGTTTACATTTTCCGTTCATGGGCATCCCATGTGTTTGTATGACTACTGGGGCATCTGGATCAACCTCAACATACCACCCACTTAGGGTAATGCCAGAATTATCTCTGGGCGAGAATGTAATTTCCTCATATGATGACATCTGATATGGCGACGCATCAAAATCACGGCGGATCTCTATACGTTCATCAGCATCAGGCCATGGTTCGAAGCTTTCCCAATCATCCTCAGTATCCCATTCCGAGGGAGTGTTCTCGCTCCACATGCCGCATCCCGGATTTATCGCTATGGCCTGTGAAGCGACCACATATCCTATCGCAATGTATCCAGAACAAAATATCAACAACAATACGGTGGAAATTGAAAATAGTTTTTTCCTTCCGCTCAACGATTTCCAGTAGTCTCTGGTGGATGCCATGTACTGGAAGCGGATAATCGCAATTCATGATTATTGCCGTCAGTATTCTCTAATTGTGACCGATGAGCACTTCAACCAACGTCCACGCGCAGTCTCGTGGCAAGGGAGCTAATACGCCTAGAGGATGTTCACCGGGCCTTTGGCCCACTCACAGTCCTAGAGGGCGTGAACATTAGGATAGACGAAGGGGATCGGATAGGAGTAGTGGGCCATAATGGTGCAGGAAAGACGACCCTTCTGCGAACTATTAGCAATCAGGACCAAGATTTGGGAGATATCTCATTTGCTCCAGGGCTACGTCTGGCATTCCTTACACAAGTCAGAGATATCAACGATGCAGCCACTCTCGGTGAGGAACTTAACAGAAGAGGGAGGCAGTTTCAGGAGCTGGAAGATGAGATAGCAGAACTGGAGAAAATGATGGCTGACCCTTCGTTCTACGACAGTGATTGGCAGCCAGCGATGGATCGATATCAGGAGCTTCAGAGCCTAATGGCCCGTTCTGGAGGAGGCGATGTTGCTGGCCATGCACAAGAGATACTGAAGGCCCTTGACCTAGCTCATCATTCCATGGACATCCAACTTTCATCTTTGTCAGGGGGAGAGAGGGCGAAGGTAGCTCTTGCAAGGCAGTTAGTAGGATTGGGTGAGATAGAAGTATTCTTCCTGGACGAACCAACAAACCATCTCGACTTTCAAACTCTTAATTGGCTTGAGGGATTTCTGAATGAGTTCAGTGGGGCCCTCATGATAGTTAGCCATGATAGATACTTCCTAGACAGAGTTTGTAACAATATAGTGGAGATTCAAGATGCGCACTTGAAGGGGTATCCAGGGAACTACTCCTCACATCTTCAGCAGAAGGAGCTCTTCCTGCAAACTCTAGGTGACAGGATAGAGAAAACTCAGAAGGAAATAAAGAGGCTACTGGGAGCCATGCAGTCCATGAAGAGGGCAAATAAATTCGATAAGTCAGTTTCTCAGAAGCACGTAATGATCACTAGGGCTCAGAGAGAGCTAAAGTGGCTAAAATCATTGAAGCCAAGGCAAAGACAGAGCTTGAATTTCAATCTCCAATCCATGGAAAAGAGCAGTCTTGAAGTTCTTGATTTCCACAAGGCAAACCTCACTTTTGAGGGACTCGGGAGGCCTGTTATCAAGGATTTAGAAGTAGGGGTAAGAAGGGGTCAGAAGATAGGGATAGTGGGCCCCAATGGAGCAGGAAAGACCACAATCCTCAGGATTATAAAAGGGGAGTTGGAACTTGATTCAGGCTCCTTGGATGTCCGCCCAGGGGTCGAATTGGGTTATTTTCACCAGGACCACAGATCATTGGATTTTTCCCTTAACCCCGTGGAGCAGGTTCAGGCATTAAGGCCGAGGATGGAATACGGTTCAATCAGGGCCCTTCTCGGACAATTTCAGTTCACTAAGGACATGGTATCAGTCCCATTGGGCAAGCTCAGTGGCGGTGAGAGGGCCAGAATAGCATTGCTAGAGCTACTTCTAAGCGAGAACAACATGCTTCTGCTTGATGAGCCTACAAATCACCTCGATACTGATGCCAAGGAAGCACTGGAAGAGGCACTCCAAGAATACGATGGAGCAATTATCACAGTGAGCCACGATAGATTCTTCCTCGACAAAATCTGTGATACAATATGGGAGCTTCCCGGAGATGGGAGCCTCTGGGTCTGGCCCGGAAACTACACCGATTACATCCAAAGAAAGCAGACACAAACCAGCTAATCGTCACCGTCGCGCTAAATTACCACCACTCCTTCCAATGCCATAAGCGGACATGGTCTAGTGGTTATGACAGCAGGTTCCCAACCTGCTAACCCGGGTTCAACTCCCGGTGTTCGCACCAATATCTGACTGTCTCCGTAGTCTAATAACGCCGATAATTATCGTAATAATACAGCTCAATGCAGCTATGTTTGCCAATATTATTGCAATCGAGTCAATTAGCATTCCATAGGCAAGCCATAGAACAAGGGAGGTAGAAACCAAGGTGAAGGTGGGAATTGAAATCCCCTCATGTTTACCCTCCGACCACACCTTCTTTATCTGAGGGAACCAAGCAATCACCCCAAGAAATCCAGCAATGACGCCAATCCCCTCAATCCACGCTGGAATCATCTTCCAACCACCAAGCCATCACATCGGGAGGTCATCTCGTTCGGACTTGCCTCCATCCGACCAATTGTAGATCCCCTTCCCGGCCTTCTTCCCAAGACT
>JAYZLP010000005.1:0-36118 GCA_036154155.1 Thermoplasmatota archaeon
CGTCGTCGTTATGGTTTTCGCTGGCTCGAGTGGGAAATTCTCACGTTCATCATATTGCTTCCATATCGGTTGATTGCCCAGGTCCTCCTGCTGTTCAACATCGACATAAGAAGGGGTGAATTCGAGAGAATCGAGAAACTACCACTGAAGGTACGCTTGCTGTCATTGCCGGACAATCTGGTGATGGCTGCAAAAAGCTCTTGGAGGAGTCGTGAGAGAGTTCTCGCAGTCTTCGCTGGGGTATTCTTGGCATCCCTGGTGATATCCACTGTCCTCGCCTATGGGGTCGGGCTGTCGCAAGCATTCCTCCAGTTCTCACTCCAGGAGGAGATCTTCGACGCAAAGATAGACTTCTCAGAGGACCCCGGGTCGGATGCAGAGGGTAGAACGAACGACTCAGCCCTTTGGGAGTCACTGTGCATAGAATTCGTTGAGATGGAAGAATTCTCGGACTGCGGCCTGGTCTATGGCCGTCAGGGAGTCAGGGTTGACGGGTTCTTCGATGAGGACTTCATCGTCCCACAACCGCTCAATGTCATTGCCGCCGAGGGTCCCACTGGGAATTGGGCGAACGTCAGTTGGGATTACCCCGAGGCCCTCTCATCAGGACCACCCATCAATGACCAGAGGACAGTTCGCTTCTATGGGGACGGCATATGGGATGGGGCCTTGGGAGAGAGGCATTCGACAAAGGGCCAGGACTCCCGTATAATCTACGGAAGCTGGCCGACAAGTGCCGCAGATGCCGCTGCCAACAGAACGATCGTACTCCCCTCTCAGATAGCAAGCAGCGCTGGGGTGGCAGTGAATGACACAATCTCCTCTCTGACCTTCAGATACGTAGCAGATTTCCTTCCCATAGAGAGCTTCTCGAATGGCTTTGATGATTGTCAGGGCGAGGAGGAGTTCTGGTCCGCGAACGAGAGGACATACGTATACTGTTGGCAGAACCTAACCGTGAACGATCTGACCGTGGCAGCCGTTTACCAGGAAGGCGGTGCGGGCAACCCCACCCTCCTGTTCAACCCGCTCATGATTTCCGACGCCGTCCTGAGCGACGAGCAGAAGACTATCCTGATGGACAACGATCACGGATATCTCGGACTCGCAGTCGATAGGAACCAACTTCCAACCACCTCGACCGCCGACGCCACAAAGTGGCTTGACAACCTGAAGGCGCAAATTGAGGCTGGCAACTACACCAGCGCAGGAATACTCGTGGAGTACAACGACCTTATCTCCGGCACCATAACCTTCCTCAACATCTTCCTAGGGATAATACAGGTCTTCGATTACATCCTGATGATTCCAATAGTGGTACTCTCGTTCTCAGTACTGATTTACGGACTGGTCCTTTCCCTCGAGCAGCGCAAGAGGGAGGTCTCCATACACCGTGTAATCGGCGGTACCGAGGGGACCCTTACAGGAATGATAATGCTTGAACTATCAGTTACCAGCCTCTTCGCATGGTTCTTCGGTTACACTCTAGCACTTCTCTCGGTCCCGTTGGTATTGGATGCAGTCGGCTTCATGTCGTTCAGGTCCGGCGGAATAGACATCAGCCCCACCTTGAGCCTCGGGTCAACCATCTTCATCATACTACTGACAGTGGGACTCTCCCTCACGTTTGGAAGAAGCAGGACCAGGGACTTCCTCAGGATAGAGATAGACGAGGGAGTCAGGAAGGTCTCAGAAAAGAGAGAGCCAAGAACATGGCTCCATTTCTTGTCATTCATCATTGGTCTATTTGCGTATTTCGAGAGCTGGATACAGTCCAACGGAGGGTGGGGGCCATACGGATCAGGGGGAATCATCTCCAACTTCATCGTCAACGCTCTCCTCCTGCTGTTCGGGCCGTTCCTCCTGTGGATAGGCGGCGCGTTGGTGCTAGGGAGAATCGGTGCAGCCGGCCCTAGGATCCTGACCTCCCTCCTCTCTTGGTCCCCAGCAGTTTCGGACATCAGAAGGGGTCTGAGGGGCTCGGGGTCTTCAGAATCAGTAAACAGATTGGCAGTTATCATGCTGCTCACGCTCTCCATCGTCACCCTTGCCGCTGTCCAGGGGTACACCGGAACCGAAGTAGATGAGCGTACCACATCTGCCCAGACTGGCTCGGATATGCAGGTCCAGTTCGAATCCGCAGTGACAGAGGAGCAGGCCAGGGCAGAGATGATTTTGGCAATAGAAAGGGCCGGTGACGCCGACATCACAGGCATCTCATCCATGACTGCAGTAGCCGATATTTTCACCAATCCAAAGGGGGAGAACGCGTTGGTAAGGACATGGGTCCTGTTCGATGGACATGATGACACCCTGATATGGGACACACAAGCGATACCAGGGGACGACATTGACGCGACAGTATCCTCCTGGTCATCCGGAGGGTTCACCGCTGGTTCCTCTGCCAGGGACGTTTTCGATGACTTGGAGGCGGGAGGGAGTCAGACCATCGAGTACACTGATTACGACTTCCAATTGGGGCCAAACTTCGAACTCATCGTTACAACAACAACGACCGAATCAGCAGTTGAATACCAAGGAAGGCACAGATGGGTACCAGGCCTTTCCGCTTCCGAGGCTGAGCAGGCAATCGTCATCGGCGAGTCCACCTACAGGGAGCTAGTTGGGAACGCTACTGCGGACTCGTTCGCCTCTACCCGATGGTTCTTCGAGATGTGCGACCAGACCGACAATGATTGTGCTGACGCCCTCAGAGCAGTCAGTGCCGAGATGGTGAATGGAAATGGTGTGAGTGCAGCATCCGACTGGTCCACCGCGCATCGTGAAAATGAGCGAAACGGCGGTCTAATTTTCGGTACCCCCGGACTACTAAGCATGCAGTTCATCGTAGCCTCCCTGGCTTCAGTAGCATCGGCCTTCGTGTTCCTCTCACTCGTTCTAACCCAGCGAAAGAGAGAACTGGCAATCCTACAGGCAATCGGCGCGAGCCCAAACCAGGTGATGAGGCTAGTTCTCTTCGAGATCCTCTCAATCCTGACTGTCAGCATGGCACTGGGTGTCATCCTCGGCCTCGCAATCGCCGAGTCATTCAACGGCTTCTTCGGAATATTCGGATACATCTTCCAATTGTTCCTAGGTCAAAGCGCCCCCATAGCAAGAGAATTGGTTTGGCCATGGTTTGATTTAGCATTAGTCAACATCTCAGTCCTATTCGCCGTTCTTGTAGCGCTTCTCTACACAACTAGAAAGGCCCTGCAAGCAGACTTGGCAGTGGTGCTGAAAGGAGAGTGAGAATATGTCTGAGGAGAATGAGATTCTGAAGGCGGACGGACTCTACCACGTCTACGATTCAAAGGCCGAAGACGGCAACGTAGTTGCCCTCAGAGGACTTCATGTCACTGTCCTCGAGGGAGAGGCAGTGGCTGTCATCGGGCCATCCGGATCTGGGAAGTCAACACTTCTCAAGTGCCTAGGCGGGTTGATGAAGCCTTCAGCCGGCGGGGTCGAACTGGCAGGAAATAGAATGACCAGACTCACAGGAAACGAATTGGTCAAACTCCGTCAGGAAACTGTGTCCTTCATCTTCCAGGACTCAAACCTCCTTCCCCACATGAATGCCTTGGACAATGTAGCCCAGCCTCTTCGTCACCAAGGCGTACTTCCGGGTGTTGCAAGGTCGAAGGCACAGGCCCTATTGGACCGCTTGGGCATGGGGGAAAGGTCCGGTGGTATGCCGGAGGAGCTCTCAGGCGGGGAACAACAGAGAGTCGCTATCGCCAGAGCTCTGATTACCGAGCCCAAGCTGATACTCGCAGACGAGCCGACAGGGGCCTTGGACCCGATTACCAGTAGAGAGGTTTTGGAGCTATTCGACACGCTGCACAGGGAGGAAGATGTAGCCTTCTTCCTAGTCACACATAACAAGGAGGTGGCCGCTTTCTGCGAACGATCGCTGGAACTCAGGGATGGCAGATTCGTCGCCCAGCACGGCACGGACGTTGACATCGCGGACCTTTCGGGCAGCCGCGAACTAATCATCGACGACACCGGAACTGTCACACTCCCTCCCGACATCCTCACTCAAATCGGTGGACCTGGGAGATTCGAACTGCCTGAGATAGTACGTGATTCCCTGAATCTGGAAAGAGTCTCTGATGAGAGGATAGACATCGATGGAAAGGCCGAATTCAAGCTATCGACCACATGCCCAGCATGCTTCCATGATTACGGGCAAAGTCAGGAGCAGCGCTGCCCAGAATGCGGCTCTAGCAGACCGATGGTTCAAGCCTGAGGGAGTAAGAACCTCTGGGGCTTTGCTATACCGAGGTCCTTCGGGAGCTCCCTTACCTTCTCAGGAAGGGTGACTGGAATCATTTCCTTCCCGATAAGCGCCACACGGCTCTCCCTCCTGTCAGAAAGAACTTCTCTTCCGACCATTGGAGCCAGTATGTTGGAGAAATCCAGAATCTCCTGGTGTGTTGGCATGTTCTCTATCGAGAGATTGTTCTGGCTATTCCCGACATTGACATACCCCTTCGCCTCGATGAAGTCAGGGTCAGCAATGTTGTCCAACCGGGCGTAGTCCTCGTGGTGGCCCAGTGACTCGTGCTTGATCAGGGTGTGTCGGCAAACGGTACGTGTATCCAAGCTGGGCAGGAGCTCCAAGGTCTGCTCTAGCTTGTAGAAAGCCCCCTGGTCGAACTTCGGTTTGCATAACCTATCGAATATCTCCTTGTTCGGAGCATCCACTGAGACGTAGAGTTGTGTTGGGAGCGGGTCTAGGTTCTCGATCACCTTCGGCAGACTTCCGTTTGTCACTAGGAATGTGGACGTGCCATGCTGGTGGCAGACGTCTAGGAATTCACCGAGCCTCGAGTAAAGCGTAGGCTCACCGTTCAGCGAGATCGCCACATGTTTCGGGTTCTGAGCATCCGCGAACTTCTCAGGATCGGCCTTGGGGTTCCCTCCGAACCCAGTGAGAAGACGCCTATGGCCCCTTACGGATTCCAGATACAACTCGTACGGGTCGTCATCGATCTTGTTGAGGGTATCAGAATGGGGCTCCCTCCAGCAGTAAGTGCAGCCAAGATTGCAAGTATCGACGTTGGGGGCCATTTGCATGCATCCATGGCTCTCTATGCCGTAGAATGTGCCTTTGTAGCAAGACCTGTCTGCGATCAGGCTCTGCTTCGTCCAGTGGCAAGTCTTCACTCCACCATGCTCTCCCACGAGCTGGTACTTCTGCTTCGAAAGGCGTGCGGCTATCACCGGGTCTATCTTTGTCACGGGACTTTGCAAGCACTCACCCCCGACTCCGAATCCCGCAGAGGGGCCGTGTCCGAGGGGCATGCGTGCGGACAACACGTCTTGAAATTGACTCGTTCTACCCAATCCATATACGAACCACTCACATCCGTCGCCGATGAGGCGGATAACCGCGATACTGTTTGCCCTGGTCTTCATTTCGGGCACATTCCAGGGGTGCCTATCCTCTGAGGACGACAGCCCCATGATACCCACTGCCGACCTAGAGGTCAATCCAGCCATTCTTTCCGGTGCCCAGTTACAGGAGGTTGAGTTCTCGGTAGCCAGTCCAATGAGCGTACACGTCCCGTACCTAGTGTTCGACCCCTCCTCAGGCTTTGTCGTTAATGGCACGACATTGCATTTCGGCGAACCCGGCTCTCAGACTATCCAAATGCTAGCACCTTCGAACACCGACTCGGCATACTTCCTGCTAGGCGAGGAGGGTAGAATGAAATGGCCATTGAGGCAAACTAACCAGAGTTGGGGAGAATGGTTCGACTCACCTTCCTTCAACAGCTCCCCTTACTCGCACATACAGATGCCTGTTTTCAGGGAGAATAGGTCTGGCTTCTCTACTGAGGAGGGCTCAATGCATGGAACTGGAATTATTGACGGCCTCAGTGTCTTCGAGTGGCTGGAGGAATTCGCTGACCCTGATACTGGTTACAATCAGCGATGGGGCCCCTTTACTCTCAATGATCCAACATACATGAGGGCTGCCAATTTCATGCAGGGGGAGCTGCAGGGGATGGGATACGACTCGCAGGTCCACAGGTACTGGATTTCTGATTTCTCCTATGCCGTCAATGTCTGTGGATACAAGGAAGGAACGATGTTCCCAGACGAGTGGCTGGTATTGGGAGCGCATCTTGACATAGCCGAGCCGGGAAGCCCACCCGGAGGCGGCTCGCAAATAGGCGCGCATGACAATGGGGCAGGAGTCGCCCTGGTCCTGGAGGCCGCCAGGGGGCTGGCTCAGTTCGACCACCGCAGAACAATCGTGGTGTGCTTTTGGTCCAACGAGGAGAACGGCTATGACGGAGTCGATATGTGGATCGAAAATATCCCTTCGGGAGTCACCCTCTCTAACTACCTGAACGCCGATGCAGTGGGTACCAACTGGCCAGGATACTACACTCTCGTTGTGGATATAATCCCGGAGACGGACAACCAGATTAACGAACAGTGGCCCATGGTAAGGCTCACTGAGTGGATAGGCTCCAACAACAATGACATCGCTGAGGCACTACGACTCGGGAGGGAGATATACAACACCGAGGGGTACGCTTCGATGAAGGATGTTGACTCTAGTGACCAGAAGAGACTCTCTATCTCGGTGCACGAGTCTCAGAGGGGCAGGAGTGACTACGAGAGGATAGCAGACCAGCTTGGGGTGGTCTCGATGGACTTCGGCTCACTCACCGGCGGTTCAGACTGCTATCACGGGCCGTGCGACACCCTAGAGACGATGATTGACATGATGGTGACCGACAATGGGACAGGGGTGCAGAACCTGGTCGAGTCATTCGACTTGATTTCTTGGTGGTTGTTCAATCTCGCAATGCATCTGGACGAGTCGCCAATCTACAACGAGTCCTAGGAGTACTTTATCCCCGTACCGTATGCAAACACCTCGACGCCCCTGATTCTTCCCCTCTGTGACGATTGGGGTGTCATATCAGCAGTATCTATCCTGACGTTGACCACATCATCCCAGCCAGCCTCTATGGCGTTCTCACGTAGCCTCTGCATAACCTCTGCTCTTCCTGCGGAGATTACCTTCTGGAATACAGTTACAGAACCGCCAGTTAGATTGTTCACCCAGGCAATCATCAGCTGCCAGTAGCTAGGTCCGAAAACTCCGCTAGCGTATATCAGTCCTGAGTTAGTGACATCGGATCTGACCATCCACCTGTCAACCGTGCTTAGCGGATCCCTTCCCAGGGTTGCCCTCGTGGACCGCTCCCTCGCGTTCGTCTCCTCTATCATTTTGTCCAGATTCCTTCCACTGGTAAGCATGCCCCAGATGAACATTAGCGGCATAGCAATGCCGTAAATCGCCCAAAATAGCGTAAGTAGGAGGAAGGGCAATGCAAAAATGCCCAATATTCCCAATATTGCAAACTCAGCCATCGAAAGACCCCGTCTCACTCGTACTTCACGGCGGTCCCGTAGGCGAACAGCTCTGCAGCGCCCGCGGTGATAGCGGAAGTCGCGAACCTCACGTTCACCACTGCTGTGGCCCCGATCGACATAGCATCAGCGACCATCCTTCCCACGGCCTCCTGACGGCTTTCCTGGAGGAGTTCTGTGTACTGAGCAAGCTCCCCTCCTACAATGTTCTTGAGTCCCGCGAAGATGTCCTTCCCCAGGTGCTTGGCCCTCACGGTCGAACCGCTGACCACCCCCAATGTTTCGGTTATCATCTTCCCTGGTATCGTCTCCGTGTTTACCACGAGTATGCCATCCACTACTTGTTCCATGAAACAGGAGAAGGCAACGACCTCTTGAACATAGTGATTCTATCCTATCGGAAACCAGATGGGATGTCGAATGAGGTTTCTGGCTTGGACTTGCTAGCAACTAGGAACAATATGGCTAGGAGAATCCCATTGCAGATTACCATCTGGCCAACGCCAAACAATAGTGAGACCTGGTTCACTAGGTCTGGTATGGCAGTACCTCCGGCCTCGGGACCGTAGTCGTCGATAGGGGTAAAGCCAATCTCGGACATCTTCCACATCATCCAGACGCCGCCTGCCAGATTCACAGCTATCCATGCGCCGACCGACTTGATTCCAGCCTCCCTGTTGGTCCACAGGAGCACCGCGCTTGCAAACCCCATTATGGCGAGAAGACCGTTGTGGAGAGTAATTGGACGCATCATTTCCATCATCTCACCCATGTAGTCCTGCATGTCCTCCCATGCGATCTTCCCTTCCTCCCACTCTTCCTTCTCTTCCTCGGTGCCATCCTCCGGATATCCCTCAATTTCCTCCCACTCCATATCCATGAATCCCGAGGAAAGTATGGGAACTAGAGCCATCATCACTGTGTTGAACAGGTAGAAGAGTCCCATGATGGCCATGAAGATGGCCATCCCCCTCAGCCACCAAGGGGAAGGCTCCGATATCGGGGAGTAAGCACCCTCCGTTCTAATCTGGGTCACAGCCTCCCCATGAGGACGTTGCTAATAGACATGGATGGAGAAATCACAATTCCAGCACTATTCTTGGAACTGTGCGCTCATTAGAGTGAATACACTCCCTCTTGGGGTGTATGCAGAAACCCCCTCTGAGGAAGCGCCTCCCTAGGATCAACCGGTGCTTCATCCTCGATCTATCCTGCAGGCACATCTCAATGTCGAAGTCCATACCCGCTATCTCTAGGGTGGTCCTGATCACCGGCCTTAGTGTGTCATGACCTCCAGTGTCCCTGACTCTACGCCAATCGTGCAGAGGCCTCTCAACCCATCTTCCCTGGTCTTCCAACCTGAACCTGACTCGAGTCTCCATATCCGACTCAATCACCTCAATGTCAGATGCGTGCAAGGTATTGGACCAAGCACCAGTATCGATCTTAGCAAGAAGAGGGCTGCTTTCAAGCTCGGGAATTCCAACCCATTCTCGCCACCCTATCATCACCAGCCTCTCAGCTCCTCTCTTGGACATGGTCCCCGGCCCACCAACCGGGGTTTTTCAATACGACGCTTACAATATCACAACCCTCCCCCCGACTCACCTCTCGATACGACATAGAATCGTTCAAGTATCGATGCCATACGCCATCCCTAATGGCGCAAGACGGCATTCCCGAGGCTCTGACCTTCGATGACGTCCTTCTGATGCCCGCAGAGTCGGCGGTTCTACCCGCAGAGGTCGACATCTCCACCAGACTGACATCGGAAATCGCCTTGAATATACCAATCATATCTGCTGCCATGGATACCGTCACCGAGAGCTCAATGGCCATTGCGATGGCACAATCAGGGGGAATGGGAGTAATCCACAGGAACATGTCAACAGAGGAGCAGGCATCGGAGGTCGAGAGGGTAAAGCGATTCGAGTCCGGACTCGTCCTAAACCCAATCACCGTACATCCAGACATGACCATCGGTGAACTAAGGGAGATGAAGACAAGATACGGTTTCTCCGGATTCCCCGTCGTAAATGGCGGAGGAAGGCTCGCGGGAATAATCACCAACAGGGATATCCGATTTGTAGAGGACGACTCAATGAAGGTCTCGGAGATGATGACCAGCGATATCGTGACCGTCGAGCAGGATTACGACCCCAAGGAGGCCCAGAGGCTACTCCAGAAGCACAGGATTGAGAAGATCGTCGTGGTCGACGAAGAGGGCAACTGCGCAGGCATGATCACCGTCAGGGACATCCAGAGGACGAGGGACCATCCTGTGTCATGCAAGGACGATCAGGGGAGGCTAAGGGTGGCCGCAGCCACTGGAACCGGGGAAAAGGGAGTAAGCAGAGCATTAGCACTTATCGACGCTGGAGCAGATGCCATAGTGGTGGACACTGCACACGGACACTCTCATGGTGTAATTGACACAGTCGCGGAGATTAGGTTGAAGTCTCCCAGTGCTACGATAATTGCAGGAAATATAGCAACCGGCGCGGCCGCCAACGCACTGATTGACGCTGGAGCAAACGCAGTCAAGGTCGGGATAGGCCCCGGTTCTATTTGCACTACCAGGATAGTTTCCGGGGTTGGAGTTCCACAGCTCACCGCGGTGCAGAGCGTCGTAGAGGCATGCAAGGCCAGGGGAGTTCCGGTAATTGCTGATGGTGGAATCAAGTACAGCGGAGACATCGCCAAGGCCATAGCCTCGGGAGCCGATTGCGTAATGATCGGATCCTTGCTTGCTGGCACCGATGAGTCCCCGGGTGAGACTATCCTCTACCAGGGCCGATCATACAAGGTGTACCGGGGAATGGGGTCTGTGGGTGCAATGAGCAAGGGGGCCCATGACAGATACTTCCAATCCGAGCAGGGAGACACCAGGAAGTACGTCCCTGAGGGAATCGAGGGAAGGGTCCCAGCTAGGGGCCCTGTTGAGAACGTCATCCACCAGCTCGTCGGTGGCCTTCGTTCCTCGATGGGCTACACAGGAAATGGGAGTATCTCGGAAATGAAGGACGGGTGCGACTTCGTAAGGATCACGAATGCGGGACTATCAGAGTCGCACGTTCACGATGTTGAGATAACACGCGAGGCTCCAAACTACAGGAGGTGAAACGTTGGAGTCAATCGTCCTCGGAGGAGGGTGCTTCTGGTGCGTCGAGGGCGCCATAAAGGGCCTGAGGGGGGTCTCCGAGATTGTTCCCGGATACTCGGGCGGACACCTGGAAAACCCGACATACGAGCAGGTATGCGGAAAGAGGACGGGCCATGCAGAGGTCGTCATGGTCACGTTCGACCCATCAGTATTGGATAGAGTCGCCCTTCTGGAGGTGTTCTTCACTTGTCACGACCCCACTCAACTCAACAGGCAGGGCAATGACATAGGCCCCCAATACAGGAGTGCAGTATTCTACTCAGATGATGAGCAGAGGGATGACGTATTTTCTGTAATTGACGACCTCAGGGAAGTCTTTGAGGGGGATATAGTAACGGAGGTGGCCCCCCTTGAGAATTTCTATGAGGCCGAGGGATATCACCACGATTACTTCGAGAATAACCCTTCAAACCCCTATTGCATGATGGTTGTGGCTCCGAAAATTGCTAAGACGAGGGCCAAGCACGCCCACCTGTATGAGTGAGGCGGAACTGGCACCCGAGCCATGGCCCGTCCACCTTCTAGGTCTAATCAGCCCCGCTCTCGCGATTTCGGGGAATCTCCTAGGTGGCGCATATACTCTCATGGGAGTGGTTTTCATCTGGGGCGTTGGACCAATTCTGGATGTGGTAATGGGCGAGTCGAAGACTCCCCGCCCGCCTAGGGAATCGGGCACCCCATTCGAGGCACTACTTTGGGTCCATGGAATTCTACACTTCGTTATGCTGGGGACGTTCGTCGTCTTCGCAGCCTCTGAGGGAATGACAAAGTGGCTACTGGCAGCGTCCCTATCGACCGGCCTAGTGGCGGCCGCATCCGCCATAGTGACTGCCCATGAACTTGGGCACAAGAAGCCCAAGAGCCCAGGATGGAGGCTAGCCAGGGCACTCCTGTTCAGCATCAACTACCCCCACTTCACCACTGAGCACAACCACAACCACCACAAGAACGTGGCAACAGACAGTGATCCTGCCAGTGCAACATATGATCAGGGAATCTGGTCCTTCTGGTTGTCGACAATTCCAGGGCAGTTCATCTCCTCGGTCAGGGTTCACGACCGTAAGGGGAGGACTGGAACGAGCAATCCCTCCTGGAGGGGGCTGATCGCACAGATTGTCCTGATCGCCTCGTTGGCAGCATCCCATTTGATCGGCCAGGCATGGGCGTTGCCAGTTTTGGCCGGATGGATGGTACTCTCGTTGATAGCAATTCTAACTCTGGAATATGTCAACTACATCCGGCACTGGGGACTAAGGAGGGACGACGGAAGCAAGAAGTTCGAGGAAGACCATGCTTGGAACACCGAGGCTCGATGGTCCAGATGGAGCCTTCTCGAACTCACTAGGCATTCCGACCACCATCTGAGGGCATCAGTCCCCTTTTGGAAGCTCAGGCCATACCCCGACTCACCGAGCCTGCCATCCGGCTACTACGCATGCTGGTGGCCTTGCTTGATACCTCCGATATGGAGGAGGATGATGAAGGGCAGAGCACCCGGTGTGTGATGTTACACGGGGACTTCAACAACCACCCTCACAGCTTCTTTCCCCTGAGTAACCTTCAATGGTGAATCGGATGGCAGCATTACATGGTTGTACCAATTGGGGAGGATGGAGAAGAAACCCCAACCGACAAGGCATGGGCAATCCACGCAGCCATTATCGGTCTGAATACTGGTAACCTCTTGTTCAGAGGACTAGAGCTCGACCCTGACAATCCTGAGATGGTCACAGTTGCATGCCTAGCCATCCTGGCGGCCGCACTCCCATTCCAGGCTATATTCTTCCTGATCAACTCATACATCCAGGAGGCTTCCAACGTCCACGAAATAGAGTACATCATGCTCCAGAGGCTATCTTTGATTTGCCAGACAATTTCCTACCTGTCTCTGACCGCGATAGGGATACTGATGTTCGAGACCCACGTGTATATTGGCGGGAGCTTCTTCGTAGGGTGCATTATCGCATTCTTCCTCCTCAGAGCCGCGATGACCCAAGCTGATACCCTATCCAGCGTTAGAAGATGAATTTCGAGTAATTCGTAGAGAGGTTGATTGCTGAGGCGCTCTTGAGTTAGCACATGGCGGACGCGTTTGCTATACCCAGCATGCCTCCCGCATCACCATGGGACGCATACTTGCTGATGCTTGCAATTCCGTTCATTCTGAGACTCGTTTTCATCTCCCCTCCGCTGGTGGATCTGATTAACACATATGCCCCACCGGGGGAGAGGACAAAGCATGTCAGATGGTTCCTTGGACAAATAAAGTCGCTTCCAGTGAAAGGCTTCTGGCTAATTGTTGCCAACGAAGTAATGGCGTTCATCCTACCTGCACTTATCGCCATAGGGGCCCGGTACTGGCTCGGCCCAATCGGTTGGCCCTCATGGGAACAAACCCCCCAAATGGGAGTAATCCTCCTAGTGCTCGCAGGCGCGGCTTGGCTCCTCTCGGATTTCTCAAAGGTAATGCGCTCTAGAAGGGATATCAAGACGATTTCGAAATACAATCTGAGCACCGCCAAGATGGTCGTCCAGGGCGCGGTAGCCGGTCGCCAGATTCTTCAGAATGTGACTGAGACAGGAATCCCCAGGCCTTGGAGGGAGATAATTGATGTCGATCATGAGGTGGATGGGGTCACCACTATTGCTCCCGTCGATAATCCCCTGAAGGAAGTCGTGTATGGATTGCTTGATTTTGGGGCCGATGCTCTAGAAGAAATCCTGGGCAGGGTCAAGGAGCCCGCATCAGCAGCAATGGAGAAGTTCGACAGAGAGATTCAAGACCGCGTCACAAAGAGGGCACAGGCTTCAGCAAGGTCGCTCCTGCAGAACATCTTGTTTTCCATAGCACCTATCGTAGTTCTAGTAGGTCTAGATCGACTAATCTAGTAACATTCTCTCCTTGGGGGAGGCCAGCGTTAGCCAAAGCACCCCCACAAACATCTGGATACCTGCCGTGATTAGAAGCATCTCCCTGAGCTCCACGATCTCGTTCTCCATCCCTATACCGGCCAGGAGGGTGGAAATCCCCATCGTTAGTGTGATGATCAGATTGTCTGTTCCCGCAACTCTCCCCATCCACTCGTCATCCGATCTCCTCTGGAGCATGGTCGTGCTGAATACCCATGACACTCCGCTGAAACCGTGGCTGAAGAATATGCATATCAGTGTCAGAATGCCCCACTCGAAGGCCGATACCCCCACGTACAGCAAACCGGCCCCGGCGAGGGCGAAGCCAATGATGTAGGGCATCAATTTCTCCATCGCCATCAGGGGCCGTGCGATTATCGGTCCGAAACCCGAGCCGAAGCCCCTGCAAAGGTAGACAATGCCGATTCCCGCCGCGACCTCTCCGAAGCCAGCCTCCATCCCTATCAGGATTAGGAGGAATACCTGTGCCCCGCCGCCGGTCGCCCATCCACCCTTCGCTAGCAGCAGCCTCCTGATTTCCGGACGAGCGAGAATGTACCTCCAGCCTGCGAATATCTCTCCGAACATCTCGATAGGATTGGCCGACTTCCTCTCTGACTGCTCTGGGCCTCCTTGGGGCAAGGTGGATATCATCAGGGCAGCGAAGAGGAAGGTCACAGAGTCAACCATCAGGCCGACCTCGATGCCGTACTGCGATATCACTAGGCCACCAATGCCCGCACCGAAACCCATCGATGCCGACCATCCCCCCGAGACCAGTGCGTTGGCCGTCAGCAACTCGTCGTCCGTGCAAACGTTGGGCAGATAGGCTGTTTGTGCAGGGTCATAGACCGCCCTTCCAACTACTAGGGAGATTGCAAGTAGGTAAACAGATAACAAATCCCCCATGAGATCCAATGCCAGGAAGGTTACCAGAATTACGAATGAAAGTAGGTTCGAACCCAGCATCAAAGCCTTTCTCGAATAGCGATCTGCTAGCATTCCCGTTATGGGCTCCAGAGGCGCGAAGGTGAAGCTACGGACGACTAGGACCCCCGCTATTGCGAGCGGCGAGTCGTCAGTGGCCTCAGCGGCCAGCAGGAACATCGCAATCACCGTGAACCAGTCCCCGGTGAACATCACCATGTCACTGATGAACAGTTTGCGAAAGCTCCTGTTCTGCCTCAGGAACTGTACGTACCCGATGCCTGCCATGCAACCTCCCACTGTTAGACGTCTATGATTCTGGTCCCCCAACACTCAAGACAGCATCGCTGTCGTCCTATTCTCATGGAGGACAGGCTGGTCTGGATAGACCTTGAGATGACGGGCCTATATCCAGATGAGAATACTATCATCGAGATTGCCACAATAGTCACTGAGGCGGATCTGACAGTAGTTGCAGAGGGACCGGCATTGGCAATCTCACAACCTGAGTCCGAGCTAGCCAAGATGGATGACTGGAACCTGACCCACCATACCAAGAACGGGCTTCTGAAGAGGGTCAGGAATGATGGAGTCCCTATGGCCGAGGCAGAGAGGGTAACTTTGGAGTTCCTCATGGAGCACTGCCTAGCAGGCGTCTCCCCACTCTGTGGTAACACAATAGGACAGGACCGGCGTTTCCTTAGGAGGTACATGCCCGAGCTCCACGAGTTTTTCCACTACAGGAGCGTCGACGTTACATCGGTGAAGGAGATAGCAAAGCGCTGGTACCCAAAGGCACCCAGATTCTCCAAACCCTCCGGCCACAGGGCATTGGATGACATCAGGGGCAGCATCGAGGAGCTTTCGCACTTCAGGGACCATATATTCAGGGAGCAGTGAGTATAGGCCTTCCTTCAGAGTCAGTCAGAATCAGGTTGACCCCCAGCCCCGTCCTGTGGAATGCAATCATCTCCAAGCCGTGAATCCTGTGGCCTGTAACGGCCCTGCCGATATAGGGTGAATCGGAACCCGATTCATCTCCGGTGTCCTCGGCAGTCAGCCTCCTCCTTGCCCCCTCGACGTCGTCGAACCATGGTAGAACCCCCTCTGGCGTGTACCGGACTCCGAGAATCATGTCGCAGCCTTCCGTCCATTGAGCTGCCTCGGCATCCGCCTCACTCGGTATCGCTACAGCATTGGGATGTGTGTGGATCCAGTGAGTGAACCTGCCGCCCCTCACTCCCCTGTCTTCCGAAAGAACTCCGTCTACCCACTCCTCTGGTACATGGTGAACTGAGTAAGAATCGCCCCTGTTCACTAGGTGGGGGCTTCCGAGGACGAACCCCTGGCCTGCGAATAGCCCCTCTGTGTGATCCAGGCCACAGAACATGTCATCGACGCCATCCGGGTGAGGGATGTCAGGATTGGGGTCCATGCCCACCAATATCTCGTCGGGCAAGGACTGGAAAGTCCATTCGAGAATTGTAGAAAGAGCATCAATTGGCATCAGTAGTATGGCAGTATAGTCGTCACGACAATCGAGAGAGTGTTGATTATACTGGGCCGCAGCCCTCACGAGCCAGTCCTCTGCCACGGTCTCGGGCTAGCGTCAAACGACTTGAGTTCAACGGGTGCTAACTTGCTTGGACGTCTAGAACGACGTGATCCCATTTGGGTGCGTAACTCTTGACTCTGACTAGATCGGAGACCCTGAAATCAAAACTCGTACTTATTGCTCGTAACTTACCCAACACTTCCTCTGACCATTCTTCATAGTGATTCGGCCTAGCAAGGCCGTGAACGTGAAGAACCCCCCCAGATTCACGAAGAATCTCTATCGATGACTCGAAACTGCCCTCCGCTGTAGGTAGCAGCCCCAGGATTACTCTGTCAGCCACTCCTCTAAGAACGTCGGATGTCAGACGGTTGTCGCCCTCGTGAACGGTGCACCTGTCCTCGACACGGTTCTTGCTCAGATTCCACTTCAGAGCGACTATCGCTTCAGGATTCCACTCACAGCAGTGTACATGACTAGCTCTGGAGTGGACGAGTATTGGGAGGGAGTAATACCCTATGCCTGAGAACATGTCAACAACAACCTCCTCCGGACCTGCCACCTCGCCCATCCTCCTACGCTCATTCACATTCCCAGCCGAGAACATGCATCTCGTCATTCTGTACCCGTAGTCAATGCCACTCTCCCTTCTGACAACCCAGTCGTCATCACCCAGTAGCATCGCAACCCCGCTCTCCCTGGTTTCTCCGGTTATCTCGCCGATTTGTCCGACTCTCAGTGCATCAAGGCCGTCTGCCACAGACTGCCAAAGTCCAACGCCCCTGAATTCCTCCCAGTCCCCTCCGGTGAAGGCGTCTGAAGGGAGAAGCACGACATCGGAGAACTTCTCCCATTTCTTGGGCAACTGTCCAGGCGGTCCCATTCCGAGGTACGCCGAAACCGAATCAGCTAGCCTCTCGTGCGGCCCACTACCCGACATATGGTCCGATGGGGGAACATCACTGATTCAGACTTATGGTAGGGCGCACGCCCCCAAGGGCGTGCGTCGCCATGCCCTCGCCTTGGTAATCCTCATCCTCGCACCAATCGCGGCAGCCGCTCCCCCTCCGGGCCAGCCGGAGGTTTCCAACGACACCTGCTCAACTTGGAACAGCAGTGAGGGAGTCTGCGATGACTACCAGTCGATGCTTGACCCATCTCCAGGACAGGAGTGGATGAGGGCAATGGTGGAGGTCGAGTCCGAGGATGCAGAGATGGTGGTAATGACCGTAAAATTGGCGGTTCACGAGATGTCTAGGCAGGATTTGGACCTAGAGGACTTGGAACTCGGTGGGGACAGCACCCCCCTGGATGGTATTCCAGCCGATTACATTCGAAATTACCAGTCCCTCTCCCGAGGCGGCTCGACGGTTTCGGACAGGATGCTCCAGAGGGTGGAGGAGGTCATCGAGCAATATGTCGACATCAACTTCCCGACTGCAAACACTTCGTCCATTACAACAATCTCGGAGATAGACTTCAGAACGCAGATGGACACCCAGTGCGTCTACGACTCTGACCAAGACTCAATTGACGAGGTCAACGGCATGCCAAATGATCCGTTCTATCCTCCCCTATGCTTCGAATCAACACTCCTTCTGGAAGTGGACTCTGACAGGATGGGGATGGAGGAAAGCACCTCCGACTTGAATCGAATGATGGAGGGACTTCTCGTAATGGGGGCAGAACTGGAGTCGCAGTTCACAGCATCTGCAGCCCCCGGCCACGCAATCGACCTGTCAATATTCCCGCCTGAATACGCAATGGCCAAGGAAGTCGAGTCACCCGGCCAAATTTGGTCTAGGAATCTGAATGGGGAGATACAGAGATTCTCCGCCCTATCTCTGGACAATACCGAGTCATCAATAGACTCAGGGGTTTCGACACAGGACCTCATTACAACTCTGAAGCACCGACCAATTTCAACTCAAACAGTGTCAATAGACTCGCAGAGGCAGGCGCCCCTCGACATCAACCTAGTAATCGACGCTAGGGACTCTTCCAGCACTAGCTTCGATCTGGAGATAGGAATTCACCACCTCAGGGAAGAAACCCTGTCCGAATGGGGCGTTGAATTCTACGGGGGCAAGGTTTCCCTCCCATGGGTCACTTCCGACGGCATCAGGATGTTTGACCAGGAGTTTGACCAAGACCTATCCTCAATTCTGGACGGCCTTCCCGTTAGTGAGCTATCCCAGTCGTTCTCCGATGCTATTGGCACCGATGTCGGCTTCGGGTCCCCCTTCTTCGTAGACTCGGGATCTAATGACGGCCTCATGTTCCGACACACTCCCGGGGAAACCTGCGAAGAGTCTCTTCAGGTTAGGTACTGCATCGAGGGGGATGATGCCATGGGTGACCAATGGCCGGTTTTGGTCCGCAGCACGACCCCTCCCACACAAGTCAGGTTGGCAGGGATAATCGAGAAACTACTGACAAACAGTGAAGGGGACGCATCCACCCTCGACCTGTCAAAAACAAACGATGAGGACCTAGCCAGCCTACTCAGACTATTGGAGTTGAATATTGAGATGGATGTCCAGTGGCTAAGGGACATTTTGCCAGAAAACACCCCAGAGTCGGACCTAAGGATCACAGTAATCCTCCCCAACTGGATTGAATCAACAATTGGGGACCCTGATGTCGTTGTGATTGAGATACCCAACAACGACGAGAGGGACGCTCAACTGGGGCCCACTAGGCAGTTGGGCTTCGAAGGAGCGAGCCCTTTCGATTGGGAGCACCCCATATGCCTGGAATCGGACCCGTGCGAAGATGACAGTCCAGACCTCATTTGCTCGGCGTCTCAGAAGACCTGCGTTTCTTTCGAGGTGACCATCGACATAGAGAAGGTGGCAATACATGAATTGACATCTTCTGCCTCGGTAGAATTCACCTCCGAGGTCGTTTTGGAGATCTACAGATTGGGAATAGACCCTGGAGAGGACGAGATCCAACTCCTCCCAGTCCCCGCCGACGCAATAAGGAGAATCATAGTCATGGGTGATCGGCTGGAGGGGGGGCTTCTCGCAGGATCTGAGTTGGAATCGACGATAGACACTGGACTGGGCGAACCAATAGACTTCGAGGTATCCAATGCAGGGATTCAGGAACTTGCCAGCATCCTTACAGAGTCCTCATCTGACATGATCGAGGAACTGGGGGAAATTAGCCTGACAAACCAAGACCTGGGAATCGGATACTACACATTCAATGCCGACTTCTCAAGGACTCCCTTCACTGCTGATTTTGCCACTATAGGGATGAGGGACGATCCCGTCATGAGCGACAGAGTCCCACTCAGGCTCACTAGTAGCATCAATGATGCAGAGATAACAATGTCACTGAGGCAGGACGAGGTCGACATATCGATACAACCCGCTTCGATAGCTATGCGGGCCTCCGGACTACTGGCCTCAGCATATGGAATGCCATTTTTCACCGATACGGGTATGCAAATCGAAGGCGCATCAGTCACACAGAGGATAACTCCGCTGATGGAGCACACGGCCTTTGGGACCATCCGTTCTTCAGCAAGGTTCCAGATTCTGATGCCTGACTCAGTTAGGCTGGTCTCGTTCGAGAGCGAGATGGGGCTAGGGGAACTCGGAGAGATGGGAGGGAGGCAAGTCTTGAATTACTCACTACCAATATGCCCCGATGCAGAATCATGGGCACAATGTAGCAGGGATTCCAACACTGACAAGGTGACCTACTCAATCGAGGTAACCTGGGTTTTCATAGTAGGGGAACTGGCTCCCTACGTCTTCGTACTCTTGGTATTCACCTTATTGTCAATCAGCAGATTCCGTAGGAAGAGGAAGGAGAGGAAGGAGAGGAAGACAAAGAGGCTCGCAGATACGGAGGCGAAGGAACTGGAAGTCACAATGGAACGGGAGTTCGGAAAACTGGAGGACAATCTCGTTGTAGTGGACGAGCAGTTCTTCGAGGAATCAGACTCTAATGATGGAAATGATCCCTGATCCTCTCTGCCATAGCCTCGCCGATTCCAGGTGCCTTCCTCAGTTCTTCCAAGCTAGCATGCTCAATCCCCCTCCTCCCTCCAAAATGTCGCAGAAGTGACTGTATCTTCTTCGCCCCCAGTCCTTCAATTTCCTCAAGTGGGTCCTTGAGCGCTCCCTTAGATCTCCTTTTCCTATGGTACTGATTGACAAATCTGTGAGCCTCGTCCCTAGAGTGAATTAGCGCCCTCCCCCTCCTATCGAGAATGATAGGGCCCCTGCCCACAATGTGGAGAGTCTCCTCCCTCTTGGCCAATGAAGCGAGAAGAAAGCTACCTTCCGGAATCTTGTCCTCAAGCATCTTTCCGATGGTAGAGAGATGGGTCTCACCCCCGTCAAGGAGCAACAAATCCGGCCATTCATCCTGATGCTTCAGCCACCGCTCTATGACCTCGGACATCATCCTTAGATCGTCATTAGCTTCGGTCTTCACCCTGTATGTCCTGTATTCCTTCTTGGATGGACGGCCATTTCTGAAAACAACCGAAGCCCCAACACGCTCTACCCCCTGGAGTTGGGCCATATCGAAGCAAACCAAGTGGTTCAGAGAATCCAGCCCAAGTAGCTTTGCCGCATCGTCCGCGGCCTTCTGCTCTAGGCTACCGGAACTCTTGCCCCAAGAACGCCTAACCAGAACCTCTGCGTTCCTGTCAGCCATCCTTCGAAGCTTTGCTAGATCGCCCCTAACTGGAATCCTGACTGCAACATTGGATCCCCTGGTCTCGGACAGCCAAGACTCTACTGATTCGCCGACCTGCGAAGGCACTAGGACACTCTTCGGTGGCCTCCTATTCGAGTAATGTTCTACCAGGACGCAGGAGACGGACTCTGAAACATCCCCCCTGTGGATAAGCGGGTATTCGGTTTGGCCCTCTACCACCCCTTCTTTTGCGTGGAGGATTGTTACCATCCCCGAGTCACCCATCGAAGCAAAACCTATCGCATCACAATCCTGGTAGAACCTGCTGTGAATTGCCTGCTCTGAGATCGTACCATTCACCGACGCGATCATGTTCCTCGACCTAGCTGCGGCTTCATATCTCAGATTCTTGCTATGCTCGTCCATTTCATCCTGAAGTCCCTTGATGAGGACTCTAGCATCGCCATCCAGAATGCTCACAACCGCCTTTACCCTACGATGGTAGTCATCAGGATCATCCGACTCAATATATCCGAATGGTAGATTGTTCCTATTGTCTCTGATCCCGAAGAACCTCCTTAGCAGTTCAACGACTTTCTTCGCTGCACCGGCATCAGTAAACGGGCCCCAACGCTTCGAACCCTCTGGAGGGTGCCTCGAGTACAGTATGCGGGGCAACTCGTGGGAAGTTATTGCAATGAACGGGAAAGACTTGTCATCTTTCATGAGGGAATTGTACCTGGGCTTGTGCTTACGAATTAGCTGCCTTTCCAATATTAGGGCCTCAGAAGGGCTCTTGGTTACAATGAAGTCCACTCTATCGGATTCTGCGACGAGCCTAGGTATCATCTCACGATCAGGATTTTGAGCGAAGTAAGAAGAAACTCTGGATTTGATATCAGTGGCCTTTCCCACATACATTACCCTGTCATCCCTCCTCGTGAATAGGTAAACCCCGGGCTTACGAGGAAGGTCAAGAGATGGCCTGTCGACTGGCATTTCCGTTGATGCGCCGGAGGTCAATACCCATGAACCCGTGCCTCGCCACAGGCTCGTGCTTACCGAGGCGCAGACGAGAATCCTCGCCCGTCTGAGCGAGTTCTCAGAGTCTTTGGAAACTGCTTGGGACGTTCCCAGGAGCATTTCCCTACCAGGGCTCGCAGAGTCCCTAGGTGTGGTCCGTTCGGCTCTCCACTCCCCGCTATCTTCGCTAGAGGATGAGAATCTCGTCTTTACACGAAATGCACATGTCATTGGGGGTGGAAGTCGGCGCAGAACCGTAGTTCACATCACAAAGAATGGCAGGCAGGAGTTGGAGAAGTCAGGATATTCCGCCACAACCGTCTCAGGGGCCAAGTTCGGGCCCGTCCCCGACGCAGTGGCAATGAGCGGGCGCATCGAAGAGTTTGATCACATCACATCTTCCATCTCCGATGGAAAGTCCATCGTTCTCAGTGGCCTGCCAGGTATCGGAAAATCCACTCTCGCCGGTGCGGCAACCGAACATTTCAGTGACATGGGATGGACGATTAGGTGGGCTTCTTGCAACCTCGACAGTGATGTTTCTGCCATAGGGAGAATGTGGCTGGGAGAAAACTCCCCATCCGACCCTTCTGCGATATTGTCGGCAGCAAGTTCCGCTAGGACTCTACTGGTTATTGACGAGGCACAGGAGCTACACCCAAGGCACGTTGCTACCGTATCCGAGTTCCTCAATGAGGCATTATCTGGGACTTCGCCAGTCCTCGTTGTCGTCAGGGCTCCCAGCCCATTCGGAGAACTGGAAGGGTATCACGATTACAGGATTGGGGGATTGGACATCGAGTCTGCGACCTCACTGCTTCCGGGAGTCGGTGAAGATTCAGCAAGGGACATCATCGAGGCCCTTGGGGGGCACCCTCTGGCTATTCGACTGTGGTCCCCTGAAGAGGGAATCCCAGAGAAAGCCGAGGCCATTCAGGAATATGTCCAGTCAACAGTAATCAGGAGACTCAGCTCCGATGGCCAAGGTTCTCTGGACGAACTCTCCCTCTCCCCAATACCACTCGAGATCTCAGAGATGGCTAGTGAGGAGGGCACGTTCGAGCTCGACGAATCTGCGGTTCTAAGATGGAGCGGAGAGGCAGTAGAGCCGCATCATCTGGTTCGAAACGTAAGAAGGGCCTCTTGGTCGAGCGAAAGAGCGGCAACACTCCACTCAGAAGCCGCAGAAAGGTGGTCAGGAATAGAGGGGGCTAGGGCGAGGAGGCTCGAGGCACATCATAGGATGGAGAGAGGGGATGATTCCGACGCGATTTGGATTTCCGAGAATATTCAGGAGATAGTCGAAAATGACAGCTCCGCTGCAGCCATTCTGCTAGAAAGCGCTGTGAATATTTCCGAAGACCCAGCGATCAGGGAGTCAGCCGTCAATCTAGCACTTGAGAGGGGGGAGGTGGAAATTGCCGACTCGCACATTTCTGAACTTCCGGATGACGCCTCTAGGAAACTACTCTCAGCACGTTCGGCTAGGATGAAGGGAAGGTCATCAGAAGCGGACAGCCTAGAGCGTGACGCTATTTCCATGCTAGAGCCTTCTGAGAGAGCGAGGGCATCGGTCTCATCCCTGGTCAGGCTCTATGACGACAGGCTTCCGGGAACCATCTCTAAGGAACTCTCGAGGTCCCTGAAATCGAGGATTTCAGAGATCGACCTATCCGGACTCTCTCAGTCAGATTTCGAAGCAGCAAAACTGGCAATAGACCTAATTCGGCATGGAATCGCACTGAGCTCCTCAGACCTCTCCGCCGCATCTAAGTCTCGTGCCTCCATAGAGAGGAGACTAGGTCACGACAACCCAAGAATCGCACTATTGGACCTAAGATCTAGGCTGGCAGCGAGGTCCGATGGAAGAGCCTCAACAGAGGCGATAGAGGCATCACGTAAGTTCATCGAAGAGTGCGAATCCCCTCTGGACAGAATCAGGATAATTCATGCCACACTGGAATCTTGTGGGCCATCCCCTCCCGATTGGCTAGTTTCAGCCCATTCGGAGGCATCGAAGGTCCAATTGAGGGAAGACGTTGCAGCATTCAGGAGACTGTCCGCCCAGAGGTGGTACTGGCGAGGCATCCTGGAACCGAACCTTCGCCTCTCGCACTGGAACGAGGCCATCAGCAGATTCAGGAAGGCGGAGTGCAATAATGCAGCCAATGAACTTGCAACTATGCTTGCAAGGGGCCTGTGAATCATCCAGAAGATTGACTCGAGCCCTCTTCTGAAGACATTGCCTCAACAACCTCTTCTATCTCATCATAGAACTCTTCATCATCGAAGTACCCACTTTCCTTGAGCCGAACTCCGGTGAATACCAGTGTCACAAGAAGAAGCAATACGAGCACTGACAAAACCCCGATCAGGATTCCTGCAAACGAATCGCCCGCCGCTTCCTCCTCCACTTTCTCCTCGCCGATGATGTGGATATTCACAGCTAGATTGGTCGAAGCCTCGTCCCCTGAAATAGCTCTCACAAGAATCACCTGTTCACCTTCGATAGTATTGTTGGGCAGGTATTTCAGCCTGTCAACAAGCAGTCCATGAGTCACTTCAAACTGAGGGTCGCCAATATTGAAATCCGCCAGATTCATCCAATTGTCCCTCATGTCCCAAGTTCTCCACTGCACTCTCTGAATCCCTCCATCCAGGTTGTAAACCACGGAATCCCCCGGGCCGACCTGAACTCTGTTGTCCATCCCGTACTCACTTTCCAGAGTTATGTTGAGTGACAAACTCAACTCATAGTGATAGTTAGCAGCCTCCTCCACCGATGGAAGGGCATTGACATGCCCATGTCCATACACATTGTTCTGGCGATTCTTTGGTATGGCATCCTCTGCACATGGCTCATTTGCAGCCATGTAGTGACACTGCCGGTAAGTAGCAGTCTCCTGCATCATGTTCCTGATGTCGAACGGAGACAAATCCGGATTCGCTTGGAACATCAACACCGCTACGCCAGCAGCGCCAGGAGTGGCCATGCTCGTTCCAGATAGCGCGACGTATCCAGTACCAGTATTGGCGTCGGGAGCCATAACATCACTGCCCACGAAGGCAAGGTTCGGTTTGATGCGCCCTTCCTCAGTAGGCCCCTGGCTAGAATAAATCGCTATTGCTGTGTTCTTGTCAAGGGCACCGACAGTAATCACGTCTTCAGCACTTCCGGGAGTGCCAATGGTCGCTGGTCCGGCGCTATTTCCCGCTGCTATGAAGAGCGCCACACCAGCCCTCATCATCTCATTCCCCATCCTATTGACCGACTCCTCCTCAGAGGATGTCCACTCGATCGCACCCGGGCCACCGAGGCTCATGCTGGCAGCTCTGATGTTGAACTCGTGTCTTTTTTCCACGGTCCACTCCATTCCAGCCATGACCTGCGCAAAGGACCCGCTCCCCCCATCGCTTAGCACCTTGACCCCAACCAGGTTCGCACTGGGGGCGACTCCGACGTATTCGTAGGTGGGTGCTCCTGTTCCAGTGGTAATCCCAGCACAGTGTGTTCCGTGGCCGTTTCCGTCATATGGTTCGACCTCCGAACCATTCCTTAGTCCGGGATTATTCACAGCATCGTAGAATGCCAGAATCTTAGGGTCGTTGGTCGAATTGTCATCATCCAGGTCATCCAGACCAGAATGGTTCCCGTCAATCCCGGTGTCTATGATGGCCATTGTTATCCCCTCTCCGGTGTAACCCGTATCTTGCCAAACCATATCGACACCATGAACTCCGTTAACGTCATTCATCTGGACCTCCAGTCTCCCATCCAGCTCCACAAAGACCACTCCACGAAGTTGGACGAGTTCGTGAATCAGATCAAAGGAGACGGTCCCTGCGATGGAGTCAATCAGCCAATATCTGAATTGGGTCTCGAATCCGACAGATTCCTCCAGCATCTCCTGATCATCTGCAGTTGGTGTGTGGTCAAAATCCACAATTACGGAAATCCTACCGTTTTCGTCAACGTAGTCATAGTGGTCCGAGTTTGCGGCCTTCCAAATCGCATCGTGAATAAAGTCCCCATCATGATCCATGTTGGTGTTCTCCCACCAGTTGGATTCCGGGGAATCGCCACTTGATTCGGGAGATACGGGAACAGCTGCAGCGAGTGCAGGTAGGACCATTAGGCCAAGAACAGTAACCGCTACTATTCTTCTTCTAATTTCTGAAGTTCGAGACATAGTAATCAAATCTCGGCACCGATGAGCGTCCGAGTCTCCGCAATTCCTTCAATTGACCTAATTTCCTGAACAATGCAGCGAGTCAGCTCGGACTCATCGTCGGCCTCTACCTTCACGAACAGGTCATGCATTCCGAAAACTATCCATTGTCCAGATACAGAAGACAAGCTGGAAACAGCCTCCCTAACTGAAACCTCGGCCCCGGGCTCGGTTGTAATTAGAACAAAACCGACAGCCATCTTCAGACCTCCACCGCAATCAGTGTCTCCGTGCGAATAACTCCCTCAATGGAGCGCATTTGCCCTATCAAGGTCCTAGCCATTTCCTTCTCATCCTCGAAGTCGATTCTAGCCACCAGATCATATTCTCCGTAGGACACGTGAGTTTCAGTCACAGAATCCAGATTGAGCAAGGTCAGGTATACGTCAAGCTCCCTCTGGGGGGCAGTCTTGATGAGAACGAATGCAGTACTCATTTTGCTCTCCCGTCATCCTCCCAATACTGCCCGTTTATGACCTCTCCGATTGTTACATTACCTATTGCTCAAGTGTACGAAGGGATAACATGGAACTAGTCGGCCCAAGTCATATGGGAGGACGTTCGCAACGGTCAACGAGGGCCTTCGTAATAGTGGCCTTACTCCTAATGTCCATAACTCCTCTAGGGCCCGCTACCGCTGACTCCAGGACAACGACCGTATGGTCCGGCACCGTCCTCCTCCCAGAAGGACACACCGTCGAGTCTGGAGACGTCCTAACCGTCTCCCCAGGTACCACGATAAAGCTCGGGGCCGGCTACACGATTGACGTGGATGGAAGGATATCGGTAGAGGGGACCTCAACCTCCCCCGTACTCCTAGATTCAGTGGCTGGAAATCACGAAGGATTGGTCTTCAACTATTCGAGCAACGGACTCGGATCGAAGATCGACAATCTGACCATTACGAATTCTAAGTATGGATTAACCATCTATGGCAGCGACCCCGTAGTTTCCAACCTAACCGTCCTCAACGCCGACAATGTCGCAGTTGACCTGTTCAGCAGCGCCTCTCCAACAATCAGGGACCTTGTCATAGACGGAGGCGGACAAGACGTGCACGGAACCTCCACGACATGGAGATACGGAATTGGCCTTTCCATTGGCGCATATTCAGCGCCAGTCGTTGAGGGGGCGAATATTGACGGATTGATTACAAGAGGGCTGAACCAGTGGGGAAGCTCAGGAGGGCTTCTCTCAGATCTGAATATTTCTAACATCAGTGGATCCACTCTTGCCATCGGCGCTGGCATCTGGATAGAGGATTCATTCCCCCTCATCTCAGACTCCTCGATAAATAGATGCGACAATGGAATCTATGTAAGGCACATAACTCAGGGTTGGACCACAAGGCCGACGATAGAAGGAACAGTGGTCGAGAACAGCATGTACAGGGGCGTCATGGTCGAGCAGTACAACCATAGCCAATACTCGAACCTCCCATTGAATGCGGTATTCAATGACCTAGAGGTCAGGGGAACCGGTGGCCCGGGCGCCAAGGCCCAGGGCCTTGCAGTGGCGGCCTTCGACATCAACACCAGTGGGGTCCACATCGATGGAGCGCTGATCGAGGACAATGCTGCCGTGGGGATTAGGGGATACATGATCGACTCCTCCACCATCATGAATCATGTCACACTCCTGCGCAACGGCAAGACAACGGCTATTTCGCCCTTCAACGATAAGGCCGGATTGTTCCTAAGAAGTGCAAATTGGGCCCCCACTATCAACGATCTTGTAGTAAAGAACTCTACAGGACCGGGCGTTCTTCTCTGGAAGGGAGGGGTTCAGGGAAGCTATTGGGAAATAGAGGGCAATGGGGCCAATGGGGTTGACATCAGGGAGTTCCACCCCGACCTCTTCTTGATCCTGAGTAAGAACAACACGGGACATGGGGTTTCAATCAGAGACTCTAGCAATGTCGAGCTTGAGCAGGTGCACACATACAGAAACGGACTCGGAGCAATTTCCGGGTCCTTGGGCTCTGGAATTTACTTCCACGAGTCGAATGACGTTACCAGCTCAGGCAAGAACGTCAGTTGCGACACATGCTCGTCCACAGAGGATCAGTTCGGCCTAGTGGTCAGGAATAGTGTGGACCTGCAACTTTCCGCGATCGAGATCAGGGATCCGGTGAATGGTCCAGCTTTGGACATAGACAATAGTGGACTCACCCATGAAGGAAACATACTCGTGAATGACATCGCAATAAACTCCAACTCCACCACGGCCGCAGTAGAGATAGAAAGCGCTGATGCGGCGATAGAGTACATGGATCTGAATGGCGACAACGAGGGCATTTCTTGGAGTGCTGCTGGAGACTACCCCTCATTCCTAAATTTCAGCGTAATCAGGGGCGGGCAGAATCATTGTTTGGAAATCTACAACCACCCTGAACTCATTGTTAGCAATGTTTCTATGGCCTGTCCAGGAGCTGCTCCTGCGGTCACTGACAGCATCGTTAACTTCACTGACTCTAATTTCTTCTCAGGCAGCGGAATGGCAGACACATTTCACGTAGTCGAGAACAGCCACGTTCGCTGGATTTCGTCATCACAGATGGGAACTCCGACCTCATCCCAATCAAGCAACATTGTTGATGTGATGTGGAGGGCGGAAGTAAGCGTGGTAAACCAGAACCACAGAAACATACCATTCGCTGATGTCAATATCACATTTGACAACTACAATCCAGAACACCTCGACACTCTCCCGTATTCTGGTCGTGAGGTACTAGGGCCGTTCGTCGGTCAGCGATGGACCCCATTGCAAGGATGGTCCGCAAACAACACCGCATACACCGGATGTGACTATGATGGAGTTCACAACGACTCAGCCCCTGTCGTAATGGTCTCAGACTTCAGCGTGGAGTGCCTCTTGGAAATACCCAACCAGCCACCCTTCATCATCTGGGACTCGCCTGAAGAAGGAGGAATATATGCAAGTGGTTCAGCGGTTGTACTCAATGCCACCAGGTCGTGGGACCTGGATGACGACCCCCTTTCTTTCAGCTGGACCAGCAGTATTGATGGAGACATAGTCGCTTCATGTCTCGGAGGAAGCAGCCAGACAAACAACTCCTGGTTATCGGTTAACGATCCATTGTACTCCAATGAGGGATGCCTCTCTGATGGAACCCACCAAATCACACTTCGGGTCTGTGATTCAGAGGGCCATTGCTCCACGGAGTCTCGTCAGATTGAGCTAACCAATTTACCCCCGGTCATGTCCGTTGGGACCTCCCCAAGCATCTCCTCATGGGGAACCCTGTACCTCGGGAAGACCGCGAACGTGACAATATCCCTAGCGGGTACCTATGACCCAGAGGGGGATGAATTGACTTGCTGGGTAGAGACCTCCTACGAAGGGGGGAATGGGACTCCTCCAGACCCCTCTCCTGGGTGCCCTGATCAGATCATCCGCTCCTTCCCGGGTGCACCAAACCAGTTCTCAGTCACCGTTTACGCATCTGATTCAATCAACCCCGCAGTTTCATGGATCTTCGATGTCGAACTATTCAACGAACTCCCAACCGCAAACATGGTGGTCACGAGGTCTGGCAACACCTCATCCGACTCAGTTCTGATTGACGGCTCCTTGACTTTCGACCCAGAGGGAGACGACATCAAGTTCGAGTTCTGGAGCGATCGAGACGGACTGCTCCACTCAGGGGTGTCGCCAGCTATAGGGATTGAGTGGACTGGCACTCTATCAAAGGGCGAGCACACGATCACGATGTACGCAAGCGACGTTCTACCTGGGCACTCAGGGCAGTGGACTATCGACGAGGAGGATCTCCATGTCAGCAACTCACCGCCCGTGGCAGTGATTGCGTCTCCTCAGGATGGAATTCTGACCGACTCAGGGACCATGGTTCAGTTCCAGGCCGTAGGGTCGGGAGACTGGGACCTTGCTTGCGAAACCCTCCCTGAGAATGGCAGTGGTCTAGTCTGCAATCCCTTCGCATCGATTAGCTCGGACCTCGTGAGCGTTCTATGGGAGAGTGACATAATGAGCGAGCCTTTGGGGAGCGGTTGGTCGATAGAGGCAATGCTCCCAGAAGGGGTACACCAAGTGACACTGACAGTCGACGACGGCTCCTCACCACCTGTTTCAGACGAGATAATGGTAAGGGTCGACGAATCTGCTCCAATACTGATTCTTGACTCCCCTGTTCCCGATGCCGTGGTTCTATCCAATCTACCGATATTGTTTGACTTTAGGCAGTCATTTGACCCAGATGGAGATGATTTCACCGTCTCGGTCTTCTCCGACCTATTGCCTGAACCGATATTGGAGTCGAAGACTACTGACTTCTGGTACAATGACTACCTCCCAGCTGGTTTGCACAATCTCACATTCCAGCTCACAGACAACCAGGGCATGGTAAGGACCCACATTCAGCAGATTACGGTGCTAGAGACCGGCCCGGTGGCGATAATTTCCGGAATCTCCGAGGGCCAGTACATTCCACCGGGAGGCGAAATAACGCTTGATGGATCTGAATCATACGACTATGACGGAGACATAACCCTGTACCAGTGGATGATCGACGGTTCTCTGGTCGGCGACAAGGAGACAATTTCGATCAACCTGATTCCCGGGCCCGTGAAGATAGAACTCATGGTCAGAGACTCAAGGGGCGAGCAATCCTATGCTTCGATCAACCTCACGGTCGGGTCTTCCTCTCCACAGCTCAACGACCTGAACGTAGTTCCAGGAGTCCTGATCGACGGAGAGGCGACCCCAATGAGGATCACTGTAGAGCTCGTAGACCCAGACGGCACGACCTCCTCGGTTGGCGGAGAAATGCTCGCAGGCGGAATTTCCAAGGGATTCCAGATGAGGGACGACGGTCTGCTTGGAGACACGGTCGCCAATGATGGAATATGGACTTACGAGACCATTTGGGAGGTCTCCGGGTCGAGCTCAGCGAGAATCGAAGCATGGGCCCTCGATGGCGACTCAGTAAGCCCTGTCATGGTCTTCATAGTGCCAGTGACGTCAGAGGAGTCCACGAGCTTCTTGGACTGGATGTTGGGAAGTGGCTTGCCGTTTCTCTTTGCGGCAATAACGATTGTAGTAATTTGGGGCATGTTCTACTCTGCCAATAGACGCAGGATGCTCCAGGACGATCTTGACATGATCGAGTCGTGGTCAGCCTTCGACTCCAGGGAACTAGAGGAAGAAACCGAAAATCGCCAATTGACTACTCAGGACCCCAAGGAGTGACTTGGCGCGTAAGTCCTAGCCTGTGCGTGAACAGGAACCTCAGGTTGAGCAGCCCGTCCCCCCATGTGTTGATCTCGGCCTCTCCAACCCTCGGTCGGTATGGGACGCTGACCTCAGCGGTCTTCTTCTTGCCTAGGTATCTCCTCGCCCTTATCTTGAACTCCTGTGACAATGGCATCCCATCGTGTTTCGGACGAACCCGCTCGTCCTCGAATATCGACTTGCGGAATACCCACATGCCACTCTGAGAATCGTGGACCCCGTACCAGTATAGCATGGTGGCTGTCGTGGAAAGGACCCAGTTGCCGAAGCCATGAAGCCCCGGCATCGCACCCTCCTCGGCCTTCCGAAGCCTGTCGCATGTAATCCACTCCAGATCTTCCTCCAGAAGCTTCCTGACCAGTCCGGGTACTTCCTCTCCAGGGTATGTGCAGTCCGCGTCCATTGTGACTATCACGTCACCTGGCGCCATTGCGAAACCAGTCTTGTACGCCCTACCATAGCCCTTGCGAGGCTCCACGTACACCGTTGCACCCTCTCCCTCGGCGAGCTCCCTGGTCCGGTCCGTTGAGTTTCCATCAACGATTAGGAAGTCGATTTTCTCGCACCAACCATCACTTGGCACGGAACGAATCGTGTCCACGATGGCTTCCTCTTCGTTTCTAGTTGGTATTACGACCGTTACGTGTACAGGCAGCGTTTCGGACATATTATCGAAACGCCCACCCACCAACCCGTTTTGAACAATGCGAACCCCTGCCCTGTGTACGCGCTCTTGAAATGTGGTCGCTGAACCCGGAATATCGAAAACCATGCACATAGCCATGCTGTCGGCCGAATTCCCGCCCAGATGGGGTGGAATGGGGTCCACCGTGTTCCACCTTTCATCATCTCTCGTTGAGAGGGGCCACAGGGTGACTGTAATCACAAGATCGGGAAGCGGCGACCCACCCCCCCAAGACGGTGTCAGAGTGATTACCGTCGGGTGGGCCAAAATACCCATGGAGTTCACCAGATCGTATGGCAGAAGGGCACTGAGTGCATTGGAGGAATTGAATCGGAATGACCCAGTAGACGTAGTGCACCTACATTGTCCAATGATTTCATGGTCCGATTCCCAGTTTCTAAGATGCTCTCAGAAAATCGCACCGGTGGTGTCCTCATTGCACGGCTCGTGGTTAGGGGAGCGTGACGGGCTCGTCGCGGCTGGAAAGGCCAAGGAAGCAGCAGTATGGGCAAATCCAAACGATCTGGCAATATTGCTCACTGCGAGAAGATATGCCAGGTTCGAGAGATCCGCAATAAAGGGGTCCAGCATATGCATAGCAAACTCCCATGCTACAAAGGCAGACTTCGAAACAAGGTACGGCGCTCCCGAGAATTGGGATTGCGAAGTGATTCACTGGGGAGTTGATACGAGTATGTTCCGTCCATTGGACGCCGACTCTGAAGACGATATCGCTGAGTACAATGAGATTAGGGCCAGATATGGCGCCAACGAGGATGGCACGAGACTGGTTCTTGCAGTAGGCAGATTAGCAGCTAGGAAGGGGTTCGGCACTCTGATCAGAGGTTTCGCGAAACTACAGGACAAGGTCCCCAAGTCAAGACTAGTAATTGTCGGCAGGGGCCATCTCAAGGGCCGTCTCCAGAGGCAGGCTTCCAGACTAGGCGTTGGAGGAAAGGTTGCTATAGAGTCGGGAATGCCATTCGAGAGTCTAGCTGCTCTATTCAGATCGGCAGATTTGGTCGTCTACCCATCATTCTATGAGGGCCAGGGGCTAATTCCTCTGGAGGCAATGGCATCTGGAACTCCAGTAGTCACCGTGGATGATGGGCCACTTCCAGAGATGGTTGACTCATCGGTGGGCTCGCTTTTCTCAATGGGCGACATAGAATCAATGTCTGACTCAATAGCATCCGAGTTGAATAACGATTCTAAACGGAGGGAAAAGGGCGAATCCGGACGTGAGAGGGTGATTGAGTCGTTCACATACGATGGCAATGCCGAGTCATTCGAGAGCGTGTATAAACGTGCCATTTCGTGATTTATTGCAGATTTTCTGGCAGTTCCCAGAAAACCTCGCCGGCGAACCATTGATGCGCTGTAGCCACCTCGCACACACAGAGAGACATGTCACAGAATGCCGGATTCAAAGGCGTGAGTTCAAGCACGCTGGCCAACATTTCCATCATTTTACTAGTGGGAGTACTCGCAATCGTGCACTTGAAGGCAGTTATACAGCCCCTAGTTGTAGCCACGCTGATTTTCTTCCTGATAAGACCTCCAGCTCAGTGGCTTGAGGAGAGGATAGGTGGCCATCCCCTTCTTGCATATGGAGTACTTGTTGCTATGGTGATGGGCTTCCTTTTCTTGGCGTCCAACTCGATGTATGAGAACATGCAGAATTTCACCAATGAGGCACCCGAGCTCGAGGAGTCGCTGCAAGTAAAGGTTGCATGGCTCGAGGATCTTTCCATCTTTGGATACCACCTAGACACGACCGCCCTGACCGACTTAATCACGATAGACACAATCAATTCGTATGCCACTGGCTTCGTAGGGACCCTTGCAGGCTTCACTACTGGACTGGTGACAGTCCTCATCTTCCTACTCTTCATCATCCTCGAGGCCGAGACATTGCCGAAGAGGATCAAGGCTGCCTACCCGGATGATGTGGATAGGATCATGTCGGTTGCCGCTGGATCGGGCGAGGGAATTAACACGTACGTCGTCACTAGGGCTACAGTAGCCTTCGGACAGGCAGTAGTCGCAGCTATCGTTCTCTCTGCGATGGACATCCCGTTCGTTTTCCTGTGGGCCTCGATTACTTTCCTGATGGACTTCATACCATATGTGGGGGCCCTCCTGTCAATAATTCCTCCAATACTCCTGGGGCTCATTGTCCTCCCTTCTACATCCTCCATTCTCCTGATAGCCCTTCTAGTGGCCAATCAGCAGGTCTGGGGCGGAATTATTGAGCCACAACTTGCCGGGCAGAGGCTGGACATGTCTCCAATAGTGCTACTCCTACTAGTTGCATTCTGGGGCTGGGCATGGGGCATAATGGGAATGGTTCTGGGAGTCCCATTGGCTGTAATCATGAAGATAGGCCTGGAGAGTGACGAGAGGACCCGTCCAATAGCCCTGATGCTATCCAGAGAGCCTTCAACAGATTAGTTGGTAGAATTCATGCCTCTACGAACAAAGCGAGCGTCCCATCTGCGGAAATATTGACCACTTCTCCTGTTCCCTCATTACTGAGGCCACGAGTAGACAAATCCAACGGAACGCAATCAAGCTCCCACTTTGAACCTCCAAGACTAACACTTTCGCACCCCGTCAAAGCGAAAACAGAAAATGACACGCCTCGATCGACCATCATTTCCATGGTCCCCATCGAAGGGTGATATCTGTGAGTTACTCCAGACTCGTGGTGCAGCCTCACCTTGCTCCCCCCCGATGTCTCAGCCAGAGAACCAATCACCCCTAGCTGATGCCCAAATGATCCGCCCTCGACTCCAATGACGTCGATTTCATCGAATCCCCTTCCAATCACAACTTCTAGGGATTTGGAGAGATCGCTGTTGTCTTCATCTGAAATATTGTTCATAGAACCACTCCACGAGTCAGTATCAACCGAATCCAAATCACCAATCACCTCGCTGACTGTATAGCCCAAGGATCTTGCCTTATCCGCCCCACCATCAACGCCGAAAAGCACCGCATTGCCCAGCGTGACTCTTTCGATCACCACCGTACTGGGAATGTCACCGTTGCACCAGAGAACCGCTCTCATTTAATCACCGTTTTCGAGCAGTGACCTTCCCATCTACAACAAGGTCGACGTCTTCCAACTCTACGCTGGCCTTGCTCATCACTCCTCTAAGTTGGAAGCCAACGCCCGTCGACCCCCCGAGTGCGGTATTGTCGCCAATCGCAATGTATGCTGAACCTCTAACTACCTGATCCTCAATTTGATTTCCTGAGATGTGAGATCTGGGATTCATCCCAAAGCCAAACTCTGCTATCGTCCCAACCTTCTCAATCAACGACGATCTAACTCTTCCCCTGGCCCGGTCCATCGCCCTGGTCACGTCCTCCGACTCCTCCCCTCCGGAAGTTCCTATCACGACACCATCCTCCACCAGGAGGGTGAGCGGCTCTTCCAGCCTGCGTCCCTCCCAGGAGCCGTCAATCACTATCTTCCCATTTGCAGAACCTTCCTTGGGTAGAACGAAAACCTTCCCTGCAGGAAGATTAGTAATTTGGCCTGGGCGATTGCATATGCCGCTATCCTCCAGAACCCACCTTGCTCCGGTTCGGAAACTCAGATTTGTTCCAGCAGCCGATTTAACGACAACGCCCGTCCTCTTCCTAAGCAGGGGATTGAGTCCAGAAATCTCCTTCTTCATCGCCCCATAGTCAGCTGTCATCCCCCCTTTGGAAAGAATGTCCGTCGTAATTCCGGGCATAGAGGCTATTCTTACATTCTCCCTAGTGGCATTTCGACGAGCCCTCGTATGTGTCAGAGACGTCTTGGTAGCGAGGAGAACAACGTCCTGCTGCCTCATCAGCTCAGCAACAGGGGAAGGGGGCTCCATTCCCTTCTTGTGGCTAGGCGGCATCATCATCAGCAGGATTCTATCGGTGACCTCTGCAGTTGCCTCATACAGGGCACGTCCAACTTCCGAGGTCTCTGGGTCTGTAACCACTAGGACATGTTCTGAAGGCCTTATCTGCATACAGGTCCTTACTACCGACCTAGCGGCAGTCAGCATAGCCTCAGATAGTTCATCGGAAGCATCCTCAATCGTTTCTGGCTCCTCCGGCATAGCCTTCCCCCGCCCCTCGGAGCAGGTCGTTATTCAAGGACACTGCGAATTGTCAAATCTTCTCACCAAGGCAGTCATAGGTGGATATGGGGTGCGAAGTATGATGGAAGGAGTCTGGACAGTTAGGATTCTCAGTGCCCTAGCCATCGCCTCAATTCTAGCTGGAACCTGGATGACCAACTC
>JAYZLP010000006.1:0-8757 GCA_036154155.1 Thermoplasmatota archaeon
GTTGTACTCGTGGGCATCATCTTCCCTAGGGAGTGTGATGCCCCCGTACAACGGGACCAATATTACGCATGTATCATAGAGGGGCATGAACTTGCGAACGTTCAAACCCATCCCCCCCTTTCGAGGACCATGGAAAATGAGTCATTGTTCATATTGCTCACAACTGCGATCGGAGGATATCTTGGTTTGGACGGATCAAGTGAGGGAGTCAATGAAGCCTGCGGAGTAAGCGATGTATGCCAGTTAGCTATCGCCACCGGAACGTATGAAATCCCCCGAGTAATGATGGAAGCGCATGTGGGGACAGTCTCAGCTATTGCTGGTCTGATTATGGGATTGCTTGTTGGTACTATCCTGATTGGAGTATACAGACTCGCCCAATACTCACAATCGAAAAACACTGAAACAGAATCTTAACAAAATGATTTGTTCATCATACTGGGTACCCATTAGTATTCAACAGGAACTGGATCTAGTGACCGCCAAAGGAACCAGCATGCAGCACTGCGATATGGCCGCCAAGCTTCTGCCACAGCCCTCATCTCCTTCTTGGTTCGCGCCTCGGGAACGAGACGTTGTATGCCCTTCACAACCCCAAGATCTCCTAGGCTGAGAACATCCGGGCGCATTAGTGAGAATATGAGCATCATCTCGGCTGTCCAAGGCCCGACTCCCTTGAATTGCACGAGATGACTGAGGATCGAATAATCATCCATTTCTCCATAGCCTTCTGGAAGGAGAGGGGTATCGCTGGTTGCGATTCCGTGAATGTATAGGCTCTTTTGATGTGATAAGCCACAAGATGACAACTCATCAAATGTACAGGAACCAACCGACTTCCTGTTGATTTCACCACACAATTCCTCTAATCGGCTGTGAATGGTATCTGCAGCTTTTACCGAAATCTGCTGCCCAACTATGCTTCTGACTAGAGTCTGGAAGATTTCGCCACGACCAGATAACCCCTCCTCTCCATGCAGTTCGACCATTCTTCCGAGAAGTGGGTCTAACGAAAGATGTGTGACCGCATCTTCCCACCATTCGGGCCTACCTGTTTCCATGCAACCTGGGGGAAGCACCCCCCTATGACCTATGCGTCATTATGGGTACCCAATATTACACATGCATCATATAGGGGTGCCCTTTGAGGTGGACATGGAAAAAGACGGCATTAATGTCAGACATCTACTTGACTCGGAAGATATCCGAGCGAGTTGGCCGTTGATGCGACAATTACGTCCATATCTGTCTGATGAGATGGGTTATGTTAAGCAAGTGGAGAGGCAACAACAGAACACGGGATACAATCTCGTGGGGGCATTCGATTCCGATGGACTACTTCTAGGCATTGCTGGATTTGTGTTCTCTGAAATGCTATCTCGTGGAAGCTACATGTATGTTGACGATCTAGTGATTGATGAAGGAAGCCGTAGTCATGGAGTGGGGACAATTCTACTTTCTTGGCTCTCTGATCACGCACGTGAATTGGGGTGCTCGAGTCTTCACTTGGATTGTAGCAATCACCGCTTGGACGCCCATCGATTCTACCGTCGTGAGGGACTCGAGGACAGAAGTTTGCATTTTGTACTAGACCTATAGAACACTGTAACCGTTGTACTCGTGGGCATCATCTTCCCTACCCTATGATTCGTACTTGTTCCTCTCACTTGGATCTTCACTGAAGTACTCGACGAACTCGTACTCGTTGCCATCGTGATCGAAGAAGTAGTAGCGGTGCCTATGGGGGTGGTCCAGATATGTGGCACCCTGCTTGTAACCGGCCCCCTGCATTCGCTTGGCCAGCGCAGCTGAATCACTGACGACGAATCCGATGTGGTTCATACCAGGGTGGACATACGGCCTGTGCGGGCCCCTTTCGGTGGCTCCGCGGTCCTCTATGCATAGGTAGGAGTCATCCGTTCCGACATGGACCCAACGCTGTGCCTTCTCTCCCCCTCCTGCTCCTCGGATTCTGAACTCCGGCATTGCGGTCAGCAGGAACCTGACCGTCTCGTCCACATCTGTTGACGTCATGTTGAGGTGCTCGAGGAAAGGCTTCATGGGATTGTGAGGGCGAACCTGACTTATTAATCATAGATTGGAACGCCTTCGCAGCACGCTTCGACGACTCTGTGACATCTTGGACATTCCATGTGTTGCTTCCGTGGAATTGCACTTCCCCTGTAGCCGCATCCACATGTCAAATCGGCACAGTGGTCTGTATCCACGATGAGTCCACAAACAATTCGGGACTTATTCATAGCGTCGATTCAGTCAACGGAGACAGGTAGAACCCTGGTTGTCCTGTATCCCTGAAGCACCTTGAGGTACTTCTTTTCTGAGAAGTCCCCGTCTAGTTCTTCGTCCCCAGTCTCTATCCGCAGGCTTCTGAGGGTAAGCAGTTTGGCGGGAGTCACGATTCCCAGAATCCCGTCCACCCCGACCTTCCGGAGCACGCTGGGAGATAGTTGGAGGTTCCCTCGGCCGATCAGGAATCCCTGACCACCCATCGGCGACAGGAGGAGCGTTATGGGCCCTTCATGCGAGCCTAGAATCTCGAGTATCTCTTTCTCGTTGATGTCAGTTCCAATCTGCTTTGAGCCCCTTGTTGCATCGATTCCGAGAGTGGTGAGTTCGAAGCCGATCATCTCCCCGATTGATCTCAGTGTACCTCCAGATCCCCAAAGGACCAGTCTTTCGTCCTCAACTAGGGTCTCTTCGATGTGCTCGGCGATTCCCTCGACTATTTCGTCCTCTCCCGAGGCCTCGACTCGCATCTTAGCTCCCTGCATCCAGCGCGGGCTCGAGGGGGTCATCACCTCGGCATAAATCCTGACGACCCATCTTCCCTGCCGGTAGAGTTCCTCGTCTAGGTCCAGTACTTCGGTCGTGGCAACCAGGAGGTCTCCAGCGATCCACGCCGCCAGAACCTCGGCCGCTGCCTTGGGCGATGAGGCGAAGCAACCAGAGTGCATCTTGACCCCGGTTGGGACCCCGATCACGGGAAGTTTCGAGGCTTCGAGTTCCTCCAATGCTGAGACTATGTCCCTGGTCGTCCCGTCCCCTCCAGCATAGAGGAGCAAGTCTATGTCGGAGTCGAGGAGAGAGGATATGGCGGCCGATGTGTCGTCTGCAGAAGTGGTTCCAACCGAGGAGTGTACGCAAGTGACATCAGAGACACCTTCTGGAATCCAGTCGGTCCCCATCCTGCCTTCGCTAGTTATCCATTGGCAATCTTCCGACTTTTCGCCGGATATTGCCATGAAATGCTCCAGCATTGCCTCCATCCTCGGGCCTGAGCGATCCTCAGCGCCCTGTGACCTCGCATATTCGGCTTGGCCATCAGAGCCCTTCAGACCCAGGCGACCACCGAGGCCCGCGTCGGGGTTGACCAGCAAGCCTAGCCGGGGCATGTGTGAGCCTAGGGGCGTGTGGTCTTATCGCTTCGGATTTGAATGTGGCAAATCGGCCCTTTGGGCCGATGAAGGAATAGACGCTTTCAAACGGGAGTGTGTCAGCGGCTAAGACGGAGCGTGCATCGATGGCGATGATCAGTGTGGACATCGGGAACGGCGAACAGCACGAGTATTCCTCGGGAATAACGGCGGGCGAGGTCATAGAGAACGTCCATGGCAGGAAGTCGGGGGCCGTAGCAGCCTTTGTCGATGGCATGGAGAGGGACATGTCCCATGTTCTCGATTCTGATTGCTCGGTGGAGCCGATAACGGGTGAGTCTGAAGAGGGTTCCTACATACTCAGGCACTCCTGCGCCCACCTTTTGGCCCAAGCGGTCACTGAGTTGTTCCCAGATGCTAAGCCCACAATAGGGCCGCCAATAGAGCACGGCTTCTACTACGACTTCCACATGGATTCAATTTCGGAAGACGACTTGAAGGCCATAGGAAAGAGGATGAAGGAACTCGTCAAGAAGAACCTTCCAATTTCCAGAGAGGAGCACGACAACGAATCTCTACGCTCTTTGTTCTCGGACAATCAATTCAAGATTGAGATAATGGATGACAAGATAGGAGACGACGTCGGCTCTTCAGCTTACAGGCAGGGGGATTTCATCGACCTATGCAGGGGCCCACATGTCCCTAGCACCTCGCATCTAAGGTGGTTCAAGCTAACCAGCACTAGTCAGGCATACTGGAGGGCCGACAAGAACAGGGAGTCCCTGGTCCGGATCTACGGGATGTGCTACTCGACCAAGGACGGGCTCAAGGAGAGGGTCCGCCAGCTGGAAGAGGCTGCCAAGCGTGACCACAAAAAAATAGGCAAGGAAATGGAGCTATACATGATTGACGAGATGATCGGCAAGGGGCTTCCTGTATGGTTGCCAAATGGCGAGATTCTGAAGGGCGAAATTGAGAAATTCGCGGTTGAAACGGAAGAGGCTTACGGGTATGTGAGAGTCACGACACCGGTTCTTGGAAAGAAGGAGCTCTTCGAGACGAGCGGTCACCTTCCCCACTATGCAGATGGAATGTACCCACCAATGGAAATGGACGATGGGGAATACTACCTGAAGGCAATGAATTGCCCCTTCCACCATCTCGTGTTTGGGAACAAGAAGAGGTCTTACCGTGAGTTGCCGATGAGGATAGCGGAGTATGGCACAGTGTACAGGAACGAGTTGTCGGGAACTCTGGCCGGGCTCCTCAGAGTGAGGATGCTTTCGATGAATGACGCCCACATCTACTGCACTCTCGACCAGGTTGCTTCCGAGGTCGCAGACAATATCAGGATGGTTCAGGACTACTACTCTGCGTTCGGATTTGATGACTATCATTTCCGACTCTCTCTGTGGGATCCAGAGAATACGGAGAAATACATCGATCAGCCAGAAAACTGGGAGTCGACTCAGAATCACCTGAGGAACATTCTGGACGAGTTGGAGGTCGACTATGTGGAGGCTATCGGAGAGGCAGCATTCTACGGTCCCAAGATAGACATACAATTCAGGACATTGCTTGGAAGGGAGGAGTCTATGTCAACAATCCAACTGGACTTTGCTGCGAAAGAGAGGTTCGAATTGTCCTATACTGACGAGACTGGGGCCGATAATGGGGAGGTTTTCGTAATCCACAGAGCGCCCCTATCCACGCACGAGAGGTTTGTCGCTTTCCTGACTGAGCACTGGGCCGGGAACTTTCCAACCTGGTTGTCCCCTATTCAGGTTCAAGTAATCACGATATCCGAGAAGCACAAGGTGCATGCGGCCACGGTTGCTTCCGCCCTTTACGAGTCAGGAGTTAGGGTGAGGGTGGACGATTCTGACAATACTATCGGCAAGAAAATCAGGAATCACCGGAAAATGAAGCCTGCTTACATGGTAATCATCGGGGACGAAGAAACTGATTCCGGGACTGTGTCAATCAGATCCAGGAGCGGAGACCAGAAGAAGGGAGTTCCTCTTTTCGATTTCGTTGCTAGTATTTTTGCCGAGATTACTACCCGGGATAGAAGTCTCTCACTAGTCCCGGGAAGTGATGAAGTTGAGTGACTCGAGTAGCGGTAAGTCACCGATGGCAGTACTGTTTCTTGTCGTACTAGTGGACATGCTTGGTTTCACGATAGTGATTCCATTTCTTACCTACTTCATTCAGGACCTTGCTTCTGGTCAAGGCATCACTGATGTGGGGAGTAGGGACTTCTGGGTGGGCGTCGTAATCGCCGTTTACTCCCTTGCCCAATTCCTCTTCACCCCTGTTCTTGGATCCATGAGTGATAGGCTTGGAAGGAGGCCGATCCTCATGTTTGGATTGGTCTCTAATTCGATTTTCTTCATTGTCTTCGGACTATCGAATAGTCTGGAAATGGCAATTGCGGCTAGGTTCCTAGCTGGTGCAGGCAATGGCAACATTGCCGTGGCCAGAGCGTACATTGGAGACATCAGTGAGAGAGCCATGGTTGCCAGAAGGATGGGGATGATTGGTGCTGCCTTCGGGCTTGGTTTCATGATCGGCCCATTCATAGGAGGGGTTCTCTCGGATCCTGCCTCTGGAATTGGAGGGCCGTTCGATACGGCTTTCTGGTCAGCAAATGAATATCTCCTCCCATGTATTTTCTCCAGCATGCTTTCCCTTCTGTCGCTTGTGCTCGCATATTTCTGGCTCGAGGAGAGCCTTCCTATGGATAGGAGAAGTAGTGAGGGGCAGGGGTCGCCAATCAAGCAGCTTTCCAGTACCATGTCGAGTATCGTTGGCATACTCAGGTTGCCAACAGTTTCTACGTTGGTGCTCGTAAACTTCCTTTTCCTGATGGGTTTCAGCATGATGCATGGGACGTTCATACTGTTCACCGCTATGTCCCCGGAGAACGGGGGACTCGGATGGAGTGAAATGGACAATGGGTGGGTATTCGCTTTCATTGGCCTACTGGGGGCGATAGTACAGGGGGGCCTGATAGGTCCGCTCAGTGATCGCTTCGGCATGAAGAGGCTAATGCTTCTCGGAACCATTCTATGCGGGCTGGGGATTTCGAGCCTTCCATACGTGCCATCTGATGCATCGTGGCTGATTCTCGGCTCATCTGCCGGTCTGGCAATAGGAAACGGGCTGTTCTCACCCACTCAGTCGGCCCTTCTGACCTTCGAAGCTCAAGTGGGCAGGCACGAGCTTGGGATGGTCATGGGGGCACAGGAGGGGTATGGGGCGCTTGCACGTATTATTGGCCCCCTTCTGGCTGCATACTTGTGGTCGGTAACAGTGGAAGGGACTGGGGTCTGGACATATCACACATGCTTCAGGGCATCTGGTGTGGTTTTCCTGATGGCATTAGTCCTGCAATTCACACTAAGTCTCAGCGGCGAGCCCCCCTCGAGAGGAGGGGTCACGCAGGAAGAGTAGCGGCTGGCTCTGAATTCCTGGCATAGCAATACGGGCAATAGCCTTCTAACATGTACTTCTCTGATTCCATCTCGTCTGGAGAAAGTGGCTCGCGACACTTGAAGCACATCTCATGACTTGCCTCGCGTAAATTCTTGTCTAGAGAAACGCGCTGGTCAAAGACGAAGCAGTCGCCGTTCCAGTGCGCCCCGCCTGTCTCCTTGAAGTATCCAAGGACCCCTCCTTTGATCTGTTGGACGTTCTTCCATCCCTGGTTTTCCATCACGATGGAGGCCTTCTCACACCTTATTCCGCCAGTGCAGAACATCACTACAGGTGTAGACTTGTCTTGTTCCAGTTTCTTGATGGCCTCGGGAAACTCCCGAAATGACTTGATGTCCAAATCAATGGCGTTTTGGAAGGTGCCCACCCTTAGCTCGTAGTCGTTCCTCGTGTCCAGGATAATCACCTCACGTTCCTCGTCGAGCCATCTCTTGAACTCATTTGGCTCGATGAAGTTTCCAGGGGTTTCAGCTGGCTTGATCTCGTCCATGCCAAGTGAGATGATCTCTTTCTTGAGCCTCACTAGCATCCTTCTGAATGGCTGATAGTCGCTATGGGATATCTGGAGAGGGATTCCCTGAAACCTCTCATCTTCTTCCAAAAACGAGACGAATTCATCGATTTCCCCCTCATTGCCAGCAAGGAAGAAGTTAATCCCATTGTGACTCAGAAGTACTGTCCCCTTGAGTCCCAAACCTATGCATTTCTCCCTAATTGGATTTCTCAATGAGTCCCTGTCTGGGAGGTCAACGAACCTGTACCCGGCTATATTGACAAACATACTCGGTCCTCACGAGGCTTCTGAGAGCCATTTCTTCATTGTGCACGACTGGCACACCTCCCTAGATGTTATCTCTCCGCACTCCGAACATTCTACTACTTCCTGTTTGGAATCTGGATAAGCATCGCGATGCAAATCGCGTATGTGGTCTAGGGAATGCAGCAGGCCATGCCTAGCACCAGGCGTCAACGACTCGAGCTGTGCGATTACCGACCTGCTCTGTTGCCTCTGTGCGCCGGGGGCATGCGGACATTCTCCATGGTGAATAGGGAGCCCTCTGGAAATCGCCTGGGCGTGAATCTCTTGCTCGGGTATCCAACGAAGTGGGACTATCCTTGGGACTATTCCTTCTATTGGTGTAGAAGTGTGAGGGGCGAGGCGCACTGATCTCTCGATCTCTCCCTTCTGGAGATTCATCAGTATTGACTGAGCCATGTCATCGAGGTTGTGACCAAGGGCCATCACGTCGGCATTCGCCTTTTCTGCCAGCGCGTTTAGACTCTGCCTCCTGAAAACGCCGCAGTATGAACATGGCATCAATCCATCAGCCTCATCATGCAACTCCCCCATAGCTGGTATCTTCTTCACAACCTCATCCATCCTCTGGAAGCCCATTTCTTCATAGCTCATCGTTACGAACTTGACTCCGAGACTCTCGGAGAGCTCCCTCGCTCTTTCCATCGAGGGAGATCGATAGCCATCAATTCCCTCGTCAACGCAGCCTGAAATAATCTCTATGTCACGTCTATTTCCTATGATGTCATTGATCATGGTAAGCAATACGGCTGAGTCCTTGCCTCCGGAAACTGCGACTAGGATTACGTATGGCCTTCCATCCTCATGCCTTGCATCGCGAGGTAGTTTAAGTTGCCTTCTGAGTTCCTTGGACGTCCTCTTTCGGATCGAGGAATGCAGGTGCTTAGCACATAGGTGCTGGCCGCTATAGGCTTGGTGGACTATCGCTGGTGACTTGCAGCGACTGCATGAGTTGACGATTATCGCCTCGCCCATGGCTGGTGCCGGGAGTATGTTGACTTGAACCCAATGAGTGCTATTGGAATGATGGATATCGGTTTTTTGATA
>JAYZLP010000007.1:0-7037 GCA_036154155.1 Thermoplasmatota archaeon
AAACGGCTCTGTGGATCCTAGGTTTCAATTCTGAGACCTTGGTTACTGAAACCTCCACGCTCCTTAGTTTCTCAATATCGGAACTACCGATTTCCCTAAGTGGCCTACGACTGTCTCTTGGAAGGTCGGTGACTCTAACCATCGCATCTAGGTCGACTCCCCTCTCTTTGCATATGTCACTAAGGGTTGCGCTCCCGCTTCCGAGAATTTGCCTTGGCTCGTTCAGTATGTCCTCAGCGAAGTCTGGATCGAATCCAGTGAGGTCGTGGAAGGACACCTCAATGACAGGGGTCTGTGTCTGCTTCGAAAGAAGTAAGGTGATCTCCTTCTCCTTGGCCTGATTGAGGAATGTCCTCCATCTAGAAGAGGCGTCGTGCACAGCCATTGTCATGTTTTTCACCGTCGGGCTTTGCTGCCGTGATGTCACGGTCTATAACCAAAATGGAAGAATGCAAGCACCCCCTTGCTTCCGATGGAGAAAAATGACTGGAGAAGCGTGATTTAGGGTGGTTTGATGCTTCCACTGAATTATTTTCTGTTATTTGCCGGAATCATGGATGCTTAGAGAGAGGTTGAAATTGATGAGTCGATAGGCCGGGCTATGGAACACACACGATCTGGCAGTGACATCCTCGTCAGAATTGACCCAGGGGAAGAAATACACGCGGCGCTAAGGGAGCTGGCAGATGAGCTTGGATTTGATGCAGCGGCTATCACAAGCGGGATTGGTCGGACTCGTGACAATCAGTATGGTTACATGAATGAAGAAGGGGTTTACCAAAGAAGGCCTTTGGACCCTCCCTCAGAATTGGTAAGCCTGTCCGGCAATATTGCTCGTACGGAGAAGGGGGAAGCATTCACCCATATCCACTGCTGCTGGTCTGATGATGACAACAACGTCCATGCTGGTCATTTGTTTCAAGCGACCGTTCATGTTGTGGCTGAAATTCACATCCGGGTAATGGATCATGCATCGATGACGCGTTGCCCCCTAGCTGAGTTTGAGCTGTTGGGTCTGGAATTTGACTGAAGTAGTGCGAAGGGCCGATTGATGATGAGAGTATTGTTCGCCCACGGATTCGAAGGAGGTCCTTCTGGATCTAAGCCGACATACATGAGAGACGTACTGGGATGGGAAGTGACGGCGCCAGTAATGTCAGAGCTAGGATGGGACATAGAGAAGCAGACTGAGGTTCTTCTCAGGATGATTGATGCGGCTGAGTATGACCTGATAGTCGGTTCTTCAATGGGAGGACTGGCTGCGGCGAATGCATCTTCAATGAGGAGCGATTCTGATTTCAGGCTCCTCCTCATCGCTCCCGCTTTCGGGCTTTCTGAGAGCTGGGAGGGGCTGACTGAGCAAGAGCTGTCTGAATGGAAGGTTTCTGGCACTAGGGAGTATCGCGGCTTTGAATTGGACATAGACCTGGAGTGGGGTTTCATGGAGGCTGCAGAAGTGATGTCGTGGCCAGAACCGAGGCACATGACGACTATCATTCACGGCAAGCTGGATGACGTCGTTTCGATTGATGTTTCCAGGAGGGTTGCCGGGGGCAGCGGTCTTGTTGAATTGGTGGAGATCGATGATGGTCACAGGATGAAGGGATGCTTGCCACTGCTCGCGGATCTAGCTTCAGAGTTAATGTCCCGTGGATCCTAGGAAGTACTCGCCGATCTCTGGATCGGTCAGAATCGTCTTAGCGTCCCCGGTATGCACAATCTTGCCATTTGAAACGATGTATCCCCTGTCCGATCTGGCTAGTGAAAGCCTAGCGTTCTGCTCCACGATTAGCACCGTAATTCCTTGTTCCCTCAGTGAGTCGATGCGTTCTATTATCTGCTGTTGGTACAGAGGCGAGAGGGCCGCAGTGGGCTCATCCAGAAGCAGGAACTTGGGGTCCGAAATTAGGGCTCTGGAGATTGCCAGCATCTGCCTCTCACCACCTGACAATGAGGCTGCTAGGTCGTGCACCCTGTCCTTGAGGTCTGGGAACATTTCCAATGCCCTTTCGATCCTTTCATTGAGTACTGCGCTCGAGAGGCTGTTCCCCCCCATCTGCAGGTTCTCCTGTACAGAGAGGGACGGGAACACGTTGTCCACCTGGGGAACATAGGCTATGCCCTGGTTCACCAATTGATCTGTCCTCCATCCCGAGACATTGGTGCCTCTGTACGAGACCTCTCCCGAGTAGTATGTGGCGATTCCGAAGATTGTCTTGATCAGAGTTGACTTGCCGCACCCATTTGGGCCAATTATCGTGACAAACTCCCCCTCATCTACATGCATGTCTATTCCATAGAGAATCTGGACCGAGCCATAGCCACCCTCTAGGCCGCTTATCTCGAGAACTCTGGTCATTCCTCACCCTCCGACGGTGTGCCCGCTGCTCCAAGATACGCCTCGATTACTTCCTTGTTTGCACGGACCTCATCAGGGGTCCCTTGCATCAGGACCTCCCCTTCGTTCATGACGACTATTCTGTCAACTCCCTGCCTGAGAATGAAGTCCATGTTATGCTCTATGATCAATACTGAAATTCCTGTCTCGTCTACGATATTCCTGAGGTTGTTGAAAATCTTCATCGCCAGTGGGCCGGCGACTCCCGCTACAGGCTCGTCGAGGAGGAGGAGCTTTGGGTCTCCCATCATGGACCTCCCTATGTCGACCAGCTTGCTCTGGCCCCCTGACAGCTCGCTGGTGAGGTTGTGTGCCATGTGAGGCACCTCTAGCTGGTCGAGGACGTCGTATGCATTTGACAGCCTCTCCTCTTCGGCCGGATTGGATGGAATAAGCAAGGACCTCATGAGTTCCGTGAACGATGATCCGAATTGCTTTCTCGGAGGGACCATGAGGTTCTCGATTACGGTCATCTGACGCCAGAGATTTGTGTGCTGGAATGTCCTGGTCATCCCCAGATTCTGGATCTGGTCGGGCCTTAGCTCTGAGATGTCGTTTCCGAACATCTCGATACGTCCCGATGTCTGGTCGAGAAGGCCGCTGATGCAGTTGAAGGTCGTTGACTTGCCGCACCCGTTTGGGCCGATTAGGCCCACGAACTCCCCTTCTCCCACCGTGAAGGAGACGTCCTTGACGGCGACTAGCCCGCCGAACTCCTTCCGGAGCTCGTCGACCTTGAGTACTGGTTCAGTCACTGGTGGCACCTCCTGTTGGTCTCTCGGGCCGGACGGGGACCTCTGGGAGGAGTCCCTTGGAGTTGAACTTGAGAGAGAACAGCATCAAGCAGCCGATTAGCATCAGTTTGACGTAGAGCATGTCAGCGCTCACAACCCCGCTGAAGAATGACTCTTCGATGGACCTCTCTCCGAGCGCTATTGCGCCGAACGAGAAAATTGCTGCGCCCGAGGCCCCGAGGTCAAGAAGCCTCTCGGAGCGTATGATGAATCCGGCTGCCATCACTAAAGCGGAAATCTTGGCTGCCTCCCACTGATTCGTAAATATCCATTCGAAGAGAGAGTCGATCCTCGATGCAGTTGTGTGTAGAGGGAGGTCTGGAGAGCCCTGGCCAGCCACCAGTACGTTGAAGACGAACTCCATCAGGACAATGATGAACGCTCCCACCACCATTCCCCTGTTGTTGGAAGTGCCGCCTATGATGAATGCCGCCCAGACAAGGAAGGTGGATCGGGCGGGAGACATGAATGTGGGTTCGAAACCTGTTAGCTTCCAAGCCCAGATGGCTCCTGCAAGAGCTGCAATCCCTGCTCCCAGGGCGAGGCTTGCTGCCTTGTGAGTTAGGATATCGTGACCATGGTGCTGAGCAACTTCCTCGTCCTCTCTGATGGCCTTCAGGACCCTGCCCCATGGAGATGAAAGGAGGTTAGAAAGCAACTTCCAGACTATGGCGACCGCGATAAGTGAAATTACCATCAGGATGAACAGATAAGGCGCTGGTTCACCGAGGTTCAGCAGTTCTGCGACCTGATTTGCTGGGGTGTCGATTAGTGATATGTCGTCCCTGCAGGCATCGGGGCTGGCCCATTGGGAGTCGGGTCCAGACTCCTCAGAGCCGCAGAACCACCAATTCTCCAATGGTAGTGGGTAGGCCGAGATTCCGATAGCTGAGCCCACAGCACCGACCCTTAGCAGGGGCTCTCCAGCGAGGAGGACCCTTACTATCTCGCCCAGGGAGATTGTGACGATTGCGAAGTAGTCTGTCCTGAGTCGTGCCGTCGGATATGCCAATGCCCAGCCCAAAAACGCTGCTAGTGCCACTCCCATGATGGTGGCTGGGAGTATGCCCCACCCATAGCCGTGCAGTTCCTCGGGAGCAGTTAGTATCCCCACGGTGATGGTCCCTATTCCAACGAAGAAGATGACTCCGAAGTTGACCATTCCTGTGTATCCTGTATGCAGGTTCAGGGAGAATGCCATCAATATGAAGATAGCCAGTGACACTAGAACGTTGGACACCTGTAGTACCTTCTTCCACCTGAAGTCGTCAGACTCAGCTATTGGGAGCCATAGAAGGAAGAGCAGTAGTATGGCCATAATCACTGTGAAGAAAATCCACGATCCCATCGGGCTCTCTCTGCCATACATCTCCAGCTTCCTCTTCCTATCGGGAGATCCTCTTGTGATTACGGATAGAACACTGGACGAAGCGGAGGATGTCACCGAGGATACCTTTTCTCTGGAAGCTGCTGATGCCCCTCGGAGTTGTTCTGCGACCCTGTTCACCATCATACTGTGGCTTCTGTCGAAGTCTGACCATTTACTCAGTATGTGTAGCTTTGCTGAGGATATCGAATCGGATAAAGAGGAGTGGAGTGATTGGAGTTTCTTCGATGCGATTTGTGCGTGCTTATTGCCGGATTCTGAATCTGAGAGGATGCCTATGCCCTCGTAGATCGAATAAACCCACAGAGCGATAATCGCGCCGGGCCAAATCAAGTCGCCCAGATCTACTATGAAGTTGACTAGGCCTATCTCGAAGTTCATCATGCTGAACCATGACTCATGCATAGATGCAACAGTGTCAGCAACCCATTGCTCTGCCTCGAATGGGGAGAGTTCGCTTGGGGGGCTTCTTTGGCCCAGCAGATCTTCCTCAGTCAGGGGCGAGTCCTCTAGGAGGAGGGTTCCATCGTTCCTCCCTGTCAGAACGGCTAGGTTGGTTTCCGAGAATTCGCTGGACGCGCAGGAGTCCGCGCAAGCGCCGTCCGCGAAGGAGTTCCTTCCAACGAAGTCACTGAGCCTGTGGAAAACGTAGGCGGCGATGGCGGCGGCGGAGAAGCTCTGCATTCGATGGGTTCGGTTCGACCACCAATGATGCAGTCCGAATATCCCAGTGGGCATAATGGCTAGAGCTGCCGCTATCTTCTGCGTCTTGTCAGAGTCCTCTTCCTTTCGCTTTCTGAGCCTCTCAATCTTCCATTTCTCATATGCATCGCCTATTCCCTCTGGCATAATCATCAGGATAGCGACAAGGAAAATGTATGGCATCACACCATCAAGAGCGGAGTAGTTTGACCTTCCTAGGGGCATCCCTATCCCTATCAGGACAGGAGAGGACAGCGCCCTTACGAACCCCACAATAAGAGAGCCTACTATCGCCCCCGGAACGGAGCCTATGGTGCCTAGGACGATTATGGCAAACGAGGGGAGAAGCAGGGTGAATGCGGTTTCGGGGTTGAACCTGAGGGTCAATGCGAAAATCGCCCCGCCCATCCCAGAAAGTCCTGCAGACAGGAAGGCACTGGTCAGATGGACCCTCTCGACATTGATTCCGCTGCTGGCAGCTAGCTCTGGGTTGTCGGCAACGGCCCTCATCCTCCTTCCCAGCCTGGTCTTGTTCAGTAGGAGCAGTAGTAGAAGGACCGCTGAGAAGATGACTACTGGGACTGCTCCCTTGTAGTATGCGTAGTTGGTGGTAGCTTGGGTGACGCAATCTGTCGTAGTGTCATATATCTCGAAAGCTGGTTTCGAGGTATCGCTGACGATCCTGGATAGGATCGGCTCCCCTGTCACCTCGTCGACACCGGTTTGCTCGCAGTTGAAGTGCGTGTACGTCCTGTCGTCCTCTAGCGTCCTCTCTCCTAGGTTGAAGCGTAGCTTGGTGGTCGGAATCTCCCACCTGAGGTTTGGCATCCTCCAGTCGCCCTCTGGCTCGAACATGTTCCTACTAGCCCCGAACCTCAGGTAGGTTAGTGCGCGAAGTATGAGGGCGACCCCCAGTGATGCTATCATCATCACCTGGGGACTTGTGTTGGTCTTCCGGAATCCCTTGTAAACGAGCCTGTCAATGATTATCCCGGCTATGCCCGTTAGAACGAAGGCCGCTATCAGCGTGAATAGGAGAACGGACCACGTCAGTACCCCGTCCTTGGTAGTGGAGAGGTTCGACATGGGGAAGAAGTAATCCGTCCAGATCATGATCATTGAGAGGTACATTCCTATCATGAAAAGCTCAGATTGGGCGAAGTTTCCGTATCTCTGGACCTTGTATGTGAGAGTCAGTCCTATCGCTATTGCTAGGTATGTGGAGGACCATGTCAGAGTTCCTGTTGAAATTGAGACGAGGTCGAGGGTGAATGAGGCGTCTTCACCGAGGCCCTGCAATAGGATGTCCAATGAGAAGAACGTGATAGCGACCATGAAGAAGGGGGAGAGCAGAATTGCGGCTGTCCTAGGGATGCCGCTGGGGACGTCGTCGAAGAGGACCTTGACTACCACGAAGCCCGCAGCTATCGACTCGACCAGTTGAAGAAGCCATACCATGTCATTGGGGAGGCCCCCTCCCAGTACCTTGTCCAGTATGTTGAGAGATCCCAGTCCATTGAGAGTGCCCAGGTAGTTTGCGTCGATGAAAAGCGCCGCTGCGATAATCAGTCTCTGAGTGCCCCTGGGGAGATCAGAGAATTGTTTCCGGGCTTCGTGCAGCATGCTACTACACTAACCGGTCCATCATGCGAAATAATTGTTGGGGCAGTGCGGCGGGCCGGGGCCCCCCCACAGCGTTTCAGTATAAAAAAACTCTAATACCTATTCTGGGTACCAGATTAAATAACAAAAAAAA
>JAYZLP010000008.1:0-2595 GCA_036154155.1 Thermoplasmatota archaeon
CCATGCTCACTCCGGTAGTTCTCCAGATGATGGGGCCTCACGAGGCAGTGGCAGTTGTCGCAGTGGTGCATGGGGCGCACAATGCAGGGAAGTTCCTGGCTCTGAGGGACAGCGTCGACTTCTCCGCGTTCAGGCACTACGGCATCTGGCTCGTGGTGGGTGCGGTCATTGGGGCCGCTTTGCAGAGCAAGGTCCCACAGGACCCCCTCCTCGCCCTGATAGGTGCCTTCCTCATCCTCCTACCCCTGCTGACCCTAAGCGAGTCGTGGACGGGGATTAGGATCCCGGAGGCAAACGACCGGATAGGTGGATTCGGGTCCGGCTTCATGGGTGGACTTTCCGGGCACCAAGGTGCCTTGAGGGCGATGTTCCTCACTCGTCGTCTTCCGGACAAGATGGCGTATGCCGCTACTGCCAGCGTACTCGCGCTCTGCGTGGACCTATCGAGAGTCCCGGTCTACCTATACTTCCGACCGGAGGAGATAGGCGAGCACCTACAGGTCACCTTGCTACTGGTGGTGGCCGCTTTGCTCGGCGTAAGGGCCGGGAAGAGGTGGTTGGAGGCCATGAAGTCAGAATGGATCCACAAGCTGGTGATGGCAGGTATAGTGGGAAGCGGGGCATTCTACATCTATGAGTCAATGGCGTAGTGAGTTCATCAGTTTCTTTTGATTGAGTCATAGGCAAGCATGTTTAGCAAAATCTCGCCGAAATCTCTCGCATAGGCACATAGCCTCCTAATCGATTCAGACAACCTGTCTTCGAATAGTAGGGGTGCTGCTTTGCGCTTGCCGGACCAGAGGCTCTCCTCGTGTTCCTCCAGTTTCAGTTGGGCCGACTTCAGTGAGTTTCGAGCCTCCTCAATTTGGTATGCGTCTCTTTCTCTCAGGTTAATCATTAGCGTCTTGATCGAATCCAGCCAAATAGGGAGGGCGGATAGGGGCATCTTCTGGATTTTTAGTTTTGGAATTGAGTCTGAGTCCAACGTTAGTCTTGCCATTTGGTCTGCATGGTCCATCATCCTCTCAAGGGACCGTGCAAGGTTTGCGTACTCGACACCCTGCTTCCTACTAATTCCCAGTGATTTTACAATCTGCGAAGATGAGAGCATCGAGCCTACTTGCCTCTCAATCAGATACTGCAGACCATCCACCTCCCTTTCCCTCTCATCGTGATCTGATATCAGATCGGTATCTGCTCCTTGGAGTGCCTCTATGATGTCTCTAACTAGAGAGGAAAGGAGAAGATACATGCGATTTAGGCTGGCGCTCAGTGGCAATTCTCCGGCATTTAGCAAGCTAATCAATCGAGAATGTGAATCGCCCTCTTCTCCTATCTCAAAACCCCTAGTGGATCTCAGGAAGCGTCGGATTTCGTTTCGTGTTTTTCTTTTCATATCTGACTTGCTTTTGATCACAATCTCCTGGACCCCTGAGATATAGGCCCCCATGAGATGATCGTATAGAGCGCCTGGGGGAAGTCCGTCCAAATCAATCGTGATCTCCGTCCTTTGTTCTTCTGAGTCTTCGAGGGGGGAGAGCATCAGTTCTCCGCTGGACCTCCAGTCGATTCTGATGCTGTCACGAGAACCGAGGTTGTTTGCAGAAACCCATGGTTTTGGCAGGGAGAGGGTGTATGTTGCGCCTCCGGTTAGTTGCAATCTTCGGACGTCTTGTTCGCCTGGGCCGATGGGCATGAATTCGTGTATCTAATTATTAATATATAGATTACGCTACTTCTCTATGATATACCATCCTGTGTCCGGGACGTCCATGGAAGGAGTGATGTGGCTAGTACTGATTCTGTCATTGATTGTCTGTGCCTACATGGCTTGGAACATCGGAGCAAACGATGTTGCCAATGCTATGGGGACATCCGTGGGCTCGAGGGCCCTGACTCTGAAGCAAGCGGTCATTATTGCAGCCGTCTTCGAGTTCTGCGGGGCCTTCTTCGCAGGAGATGCGGTCACAGACACCGTTCGAAAGGGGATCCTCGTCGTTGACTTCGAAACAGTCACCAATGAATTCGCCAATGACCTGATGTACGGTTTCATCGCGGCCATGATGGCAGCTGCCATATGGCTGACCACGGCTACCAGGCTGGGCCTACCGGTATCCACCACTCACAGCATAATCGGCGGGATCATCGGAGTGGGGCTTGTTCTAGAGGTCCAGCACGACACTGAACTGATCAACTGGGAGAAGACCCAGGAGGTAGTCATGTCATGGGTCGCCAGCCCACTGATGGGAGGACTACTGGCATTCGGAACATTCTGGATAGTCCGCGAGACCATCCTCGAATCGAGCAACCCTGAGGAGAGGTCGAGGTGGCTCGCCCCGATCATGGCTATCCCCACATTCTTCGTGCTCGGTATCGCCCTTCAGTTCAAGGCTCTGAAGGGTTTCTTCGCAAGGGCGGAGACCAATGGCTGGATAGACGACAAGTACGACTGGCTCCCCGTGAAGGAGAACGGCTCTTGGGACCCCTTTGTCGAGAACGCTTGGTTCCCAATCAACAGCATAATCCTCGCATTCATCATCGCAGTGATAGCAGCAGGGGTTCTCGCTTACGTACTGAGGAACTACGAGTTCAAGG
>JAYZLP010000009.1:0-10523 GCA_036154155.1 Thermoplasmatota archaeon
TGACTACCCTTTGATCACTGCAAATGGCCTCAGCCTTGCCACCGGCCTAGCCAAGTTGGCTTTGGAAGTTAGACCAATTACGTCATCAACATCCTTGTATGCCTCCGGAGCCTCTTCGGAAAGCACATTCGGAGTCTTTGCACGAACATGAACGCCGCTTTCCTCCAACCTCTTGAGTAGCTTCCCGGAGTCTATCGACTTCCTTGCGGCCGTCCTCGACATTTTTCTTCCCGCACCGTGGCAGGATGAGGAGAAAGCCGCATTCGAACCACTCTTTGGCCCTGCTAGTACCCATGACGCAGTTCCCATGTCCCCTGGAACCAGTACTGGCTGACCAACCCCGGTAAAACGCGCTGCAAGCTCTGGATGGTCACCACCCAATGCTCTGGTTGCACCCTTCCTGTGTACACAGCATGTGCATGAGACGCCATGCACCCTGTGCTCCTCGATTTTTGCAATATTGTGGCTAACGTCGTAGACTACGTCAAGATCGCCGTCCCTCCCAAACCTTACTCTCAGAACATCTCTGAGCCTTTGAGTTAGAGCCGATCTATTGGCAAAGGCGAAGTTTCCCGCGGCGCTCATCGCGTCGAGATAAGAAGACCCCTCGCGACTGTGGATAGGTGCAGCCGCTAACTGCCTGTCAGGGAGAGTTATCCCCCACTCATCCGAATGCCACATTTTTCCTTGTTGTCTGTACTTAGACTCAATGTTGGCAACATGTTCCGAACAGACTTGATGGCCGAGGCCACGTGAGCCAGTGTGTATCATTGCGGTAACAAGACCTTCATGCAGACCATATGCCGAAGCCGCGCGCTCGTCAACAATCCTGTCGACTACCTGCAACTCTAGGAAGTGGTTGCCAGAGCCCAATGTGCCCAGTGACTTAGTCCCCCTCTTCCGGGCCCTTTCTCCAACTGAGCGCTCTTCGCTTTCAAGAACGCCATTGGACTCTATTGCCGCAAGATCATCTGAATCTCCCAGCCCAATATCGACAGCAGCTGAAGCGCCCCGGGAAAGTACCGAATCCATCTCATTAGAATTCAGGACGAACCCTCCCTTACTCGAAGCCCCTGAAGGTATTCTTTCAGAAAGCTCAGCCGCTAGTGACTTCGGGTCAATCTGATCTATTGACAACTCCGTCGAACACAGCCTAACCCCGCAATTGATGTCGAATCCAACCCCTCCTGGGGAGATGGAACCGCCGTTTTCACCAAAATCGACGTCAGTGGCGACCACACCCCCGATGGGAAAGCCATAGCCGAAGTGCCAATCAGCCATAGCCCATGCATCACCAACGATTCCAGGCATAGCAGCCGTGTTAACCAGCTGAGAGGGAGACCTGTCGTCAATGCCCTCTCCAATTTGGGACTCATCCGCAACAAGAATTGCGTCAGTGAGCATTTGGCCATGCCTTCGGATACGAATTCTACCCGGGCCGTCACTTTCGATATGGTCCCTCCAAGAGGACGTCATGGGACACCCTGACTACCGCTGGCTTTCAACGCGACGCACGTCTGACGACAATCGAATTCAAGTCGACCCCTTCAATGCGGAAACGAGGAGCGGCGCACTGTGACCTTCGGAGAAATTGTGATTCCCTTCTGGGAAGAGTCCGGCCACGCCCTCCAAATTTGCAGGGTTTCAGGTCTGAGATTCTGGACTAGGGACCCGAGCAGGGATACTTGTGGCGACACTTCCGAAGACCCTTATACATTCATCGGAAGTCCAATAATCGATGGTTTTGAGTCAAGGGGCAAGCAACTAAAGGACGAAATGAGGGAGGTCTTCCTCTCCTTCTTCGAGAAGAGGGGGCATTCCAGAATAGACCCCTATCCAGTGATTGCTAGATGGAGGGATGACATCCATCTGACCATAGCGAGTATCGCCGACTTCCAGCCCCATGTCACCAGTGGCCAGGTGCCTCCTCCCGAGAATCCGCTGACCATCAGTCAGCCTTGCATCAGACTTACCGACGTTGCTGCCGTGGGCCGATCAGGAAGGCACCTTTCAACCTTCGAGATGATGGCACACCACGCATTCAATAGGCCCAAGGATGGTGATGTGGTTTATTGGATTGATCAGTGCGTAAGGTACTGCGACGAGTTATTGGTCGAAACTCTTGGAATCGATCCCATCTCAATAACCTATGTTGAGAATCCATGGTCAGGAGGGGGCAATGCAGGACCTGCATTGGAAGTCATTGTGGGGGGTTTGGAATTGGCTACCCTGGTCTTCATGAACCTAGAGGAAGACGATTCAGGGGACATCGAAATCAAGGGTCAGAAGTATAGTGAAATGGACCTACAGATTATCGATACGGGGTATGGCCTCGAGAGATTCTGTTGGGCCGCCGCTGGAACATCAACAATCTATGAGGCTATCTACCCAGATTCTGTGGATTGGTTGAAGGACTTGTCGGGATTTGAGAACATCCTCTCATCTGCCGGAATAGACGTCAATATGGATTCACTACTCGGCGAATTATCGAGATTGGCCGGGATTCTCAACATCGATGTTGGAACGGATGCCGAGGGACTCTATGTCAATCTCTCAAAACGACTTTCCGAAAGCGGAATCTCAGTATCGGTAAAGGAGTTGAAAAGGGTCACAGAGCCCCTTTCCTCCATTTATGCGATACCCGATCATATGCATGCAATATGCAACATGCTTGGGGATGGCCTAGTCCCAAGTAATTCGAAAGCCGGGTACCTCTCCAGAATGTTGGCTAGAAGGGTCTGTAGGATGAGGGACTCCCTTTCATTGAACATAAGTCTGGCCGAACTAGCTGCACACCACATGGATAAGAACATGGATATTTCTCCATTCCCTCAAAGCAGGTCAGGCATTCTGAGAATACTGGAATTGGAGGAGTCGAGGTATCACGAGATGCTAAGAAAGGGGGAGGCAGCAGTTAGGACGTCACTAAGGGAGGTTCCAAAGGAGTCCCCAGAAGTCGACGACAAGATCCTATTCAGGCTCTCAGAGGAGAGGGGCCTCAATCCCGAAATGGTTGTTTCAATAGCTAGGGAAATGGGCTGGGACAATCTCTCGGTCAGAGTTGGGTTTGCCGCTGACATGGCAGCTAGGAACGCCAGTATGACCAAGGCAGCAGCAAAGGCACGGAAGCAGGCCGATATTTTCGACCTCGACGGATTGGGCGCCACGACTGCAGATTATTATGCTGACACCAGCTTAACCAGTTTCTCGGCGGTGGTCCTCAGGTGCATCGAGATTTCATCGGACCAGCTCGACTCACTCTCCCTTGCTGCCGAGGTCAACGGCTCTCCTACCCATGCCGTAATCCTCGACAGGACGCTTTTCTATCCGGAAGGAGGGGGCCAACTGGGCGACCAAGGGATACTTTCCCAAGAGGGGCTTCAAGCAAGCGTCCTGGACACTAGATCACAGAACGGGGTCGTTGTACACCTCACGGATAAGGAACTGAGAAATGGCCCAATAGAGGGCGAACTCGACTGGTCCAGAAGGAAGCAACTCATGGATCACCACACTGCAATCCACATCGTGGGCGGAGCTTCTAGGCAGCTTCTAGGCCCACATGTGTGGCAAGCCGGCTCTAGCAAAGGGGCCAAGTATGCAAGGCTCGATATCACTCATCATTCGAGATTGTCGAGAGAGCAACTCGACCAAATTGAAGACAAGGCCAATGACGTCGTGTTGTCTAACCCCGCCATAGAGAAGATTGTGCTGGATAGGTCAGATGCAGACTCGAGATTCGGGTTCGAGATATACCAAGGAGGACCACCGAAGCATCAGGAGATTAGAATCATCAAGATAGGCGACTTCGACACCCAAGCCTGCGGGGGAACGCATCACGACCAAGCAGGCGAGGTTGGCGAGTTACGTATCATCAGGTCCAGTCAGGTACAAGACGGGGTGGAGCGTCTGCAAGTCGTGGCGGGGGAGACGGCGCGCGAGCATGCAAGGGCGCAAGAGCGCCTATTGAGCGAATCAAGCGAAGTTCTGGGAGTCTCACCCGAGGACCTCCCGGTAGCCGTTGCACGCTTCTTCGAGGAGTGGAAGTCTCAGAAGAAAAAGATAGATTCACTGGAGGCCGAGATTATCCGTCTGAGGACCAGCGGAGGTGGCGATGAAGCCGTCCTCAAGGACGGCATCTCCTATGTGGTAATGGAGATAGATCCCGATGCAAATCCCATGTCAATGCTCAAGAATCTGACACTGGATAAAGCGAAACCAACTCTGGCTATTCTCGGAACACGGGGCGGAGGAGGAAAACTAATTGTCGCCTGCACTGAAGGTACCATAGCATCCGAAAAACATGACGCCACAGAGATCCTTCAAGCTATAGCGGGCCACATAGAAGGCGGAGGAGGGGGCCGTCCAACTATGGCCCAGGGAGGGGGGTCGAATCCTGATGGAATCCCTGCAGCCCTAGATGCAGCTCGCGAGCTACTTGGGTTGTGAGTGCATGGTCGAGAAGGTCGATGTCTCCGCGCGCGCCGCTTCAATTGAGTATGCAATTCGCGATGTAGTCGTCCCTGCAATCGAACTAGAGAAGGAAGGCCATGAGATAATCAGGCTCAACATCGGAGACCCGCTAGCATATGATGGGCTGCCGACCCCTGAACACATGATCTCAGCGTACAAGCTTGCACTAGACTCCCAGGACAACGGTTACGGCCCATCATACGGCCTGCCAGAACTGCGTCAAGCGATCGCTGAAGAGGAGACTCGCAAGGGATGGCCGTGCTCCGAGGATGACGTCTATGTTACCCATGGAGTCACCGAGGCACTTCAGATAATCTTCGCCGCATTCCTCGAAGAGGGGAGCAAAGTACTGGCTCCCGGGCCTCACTACCCCCCCTACATGGCATACCCTCAGATGTACGGGGCTACCACCGTGGAGTACCGCCTCGACCCGGATGACAACTGGCGAATCGATTTCGAAGACATTGCATCGAAGATGGATGATAGCGTCCGACTCCTCGTTCTGATCAACCCGAACAATCCGACCGGAAATGTGGCAACACCAGCTGAGATCGATGCATTGATCGACATAGCCCGCGATTACCCCCAATGCACAATCATCTCCGACGAAATATACGACGGACTCGATTTCACGGGGCAGATGTGCTCTGCAGCATCTAGGTCCCACAGCGTTCCGGTAATCGCCCTGAATGGCGTGTCAAAGGTGTACTTCGCACCGGGCTGGCGCATTGGCTACATGGCTTGGCATGATCCAGAGGGCAGACTTTCCCTAGTCAGGGACGGCGTCGAACGACTGTTGCGAAGCAGGCTGTGCGCATCCACTCCCGCTCAGTACGGCTACCTAGCAGGACTTACCAATGATCATGGCTGGCTCGAGGGGCATCGCGCTCGAGTCAAGGAGAGGCTCGACTATTGTTTGAGGCGTATCGATGATATTGATGGCCTCGAGTGCGAGGCTCCCGGCGGAGCGTTCTACCTGTTCGTTCGCATTACAGGCGAAAGCGCCGCTTCGGACAAGCAATGGGTTCTCGATCTACTGCACCAACACCATGTCCTGGTAGTTCACGGTTCGGGATTCTCTCCCGAATACGGTGCGGGGCACTTCAGGATGGTATGTTTGCCTCCGATCGAGACCCTGGCCGAGGCCTTCGACCGAATGGAGACTTTCCTGGGAGTCTGAACATGGGCTTCTTTGACTTCCTAAGGGCCAAGCCAAGAAAGGCCGAATCCTCAGAATCAGAAATTATCAATCGTTGGTCTTTGGAAAATGGCACCTTCAGGGACAATCTCAGAAGTAGGGATGAGATAGCATGGATGGTTGGAACCGGATGGTTCGAATTGTGGTTTCAGGGCCTAGAGAGAAGGACTGCGCAGAGCCTAGGTAGACGCCTAGCCCACGCATCCCTGGAACATGAAGAGTACATGATCGGACTCGGTTTTTCACCTCCTCCTGCGGGCAGGGACCCCGGGTCTTGGTCGCAAACAAGCCTTCTTTGGGAAACTAGTGGCCTAGGTATGTTTGGCCTGCTGGAAGACGAAGCCGAATCAAAACTACTTGTTGACAATCCCTCCTCCGGCCCGATTTGCTCCGGACTTATCACCGCCTCTTGGGAGGCTGCTACAGGGAAGAGGCACCGATTCCTCTGGAACGAGGGCACAGGGGACGGACTAGTGGTCACACTTACACAAGACGACGCGAACTTCCCGCGTCCCGAGGCCAAAAATAGGAATTGGCCCCTCCTCCCTAGCGAACCCTCTAAACAGGGTCCAGACAATCATGACGATTGGCTCGACCTTAGGGTAGACTCCCCTGGACAATGGTCGATCATGGGAGAGAGGAGGATGTTCGTCCATCTCGATCTGTTGCTGCGATTCGAGGAATATTGCCTGCCCTACGTTGACGGAATTCATGAGGGAAGAAGCGGCGCCTTCAGTTGGAGGGGAATAGAGCCTGCTCGCTCTACATGGTGGTCAGCCGCAGCAGACTCGGCGAGAGAGAGGTTCGTCTCGGATGGACATCACGTTCTGGTCAGAAACGACTCAGACTGGATCCAGATTGCACGCAGACACCTGTCTAGGAACGGACTGGGAGAAGTCGACTCCGCTGTGCCAGTAGGCGATAACGGCGACATCAGATTGATTTTCTCTTCAATCTTCCATCCCGCTATTTCAGGAGGGGTCATTCTTGGCTGCTGGGAGAGGGCATTTGGGAGAAATGGTAGGATTATTGCAGAATTTGATGACTCCAAAGTGTCCATCGAGATACGCCCTTCTAGGGAAATTAGCTGATGTGCATCTCGCACCCCTTCGGTGAAACGTTATATCCGTCCTCAATGTCAAAGGGTCGGCCCCCTTAGGGGCCGAGGTGTCCGAATGGCTATGAATCACAACCAGTACGCGGTTACGGCCATTGTAGCTACACTATGCCTTGCAGGGATTTACACCATCATTGGAGCTGGTCTTTCCACCACTGAATCCGGGGGTTTCAACCCAGCGGGTTCTGATATTGACATGTCAGGAAACTCCGGCGAAGGCGGCCTTGACACCGACGGGGATGGCATTTCCGATAGGATGGAGATGACTCTCTATGGCACAGATTGGAGGACTCCTGATACCGATGATGACGGATTGAGTGATGGTTGGGAGGTTAGGAACGGGCTCGACCCTCTCGACAACGGGCAACCTGCCGATTCAGAGATACCATTCGACTCTACGGACAACGAGGATGACACCGGGGAGCAGAACGAGACATTCCCCAATCCCGACAATGGCCCACATGGAGACCCAGATAGGGACGGACTAACCAACACCGAGGAGGCTGCCCTAGGTACGAAACCAATGGATAGCGACTCCGATGACGACGGACTAAACGATAAGTGGGAATCATTGTACGTTCACGAAATCGACACTCCTGCGGGTGTACTCAGGCTCCTAGACCCCCTGAATGCAAACAGGGACTGCTACTTCCTAACGCCCGATGGCACGATCAACAGCCAGGGCCCGGAAATGAGGGAGCAAATCAGGAACGAGCTCACAAACGCCGAGTACGCCATGGTATCCAATGCTGATGACGAGATCTCATGCGATGCTGCTCTCGACCTTGAGCAGCCAACTCCAGATGGCCTGAGGAACTTCATAGAGGAGAGATATGGCACAAACCCTCTCGAGGAGGACAGCGATGGAGACCTCATAGCTGACAGGCATGAGATCGCATTTGGCTACATAGAGCTGGGTGTCCACTGTGGGGTCCCGGTTTTCGGGACCCTGAGTCTACAGGCTCCCTACACAGAATTCATGAGCGAGCCGGGAGACTTGACTTGGTTCGAGCAGGATATGGACAATGATGGAAGGCTGAACGGCCCGGGCGACTGGGATACCGATGGAGATGGCATGCCGGACGGATTCGAGTACTGCTACGGGAGCCTGCTAGACCCAGCTAATGCCACCGACGCTTACGGCGACAACGATGAAGACGGACTGAACAACGTGGAGGAGTACGAGGTCGCATACACTTGGGGCCCATCCAACTTCACTAGCCCATTAGATGCTGACACCGATAATGATCAGATGCCAGATGGCTGGGAATACCTCAGCGGCATTCACCCCAATGATGGAAGCAACGCCGATGAGGACCCCGACTTCGATGGCTATGACGCAGATGGAGATGGTGCTGTCAGGTACGACGAAATGGTAGGCGTCTCTACAGTCCAGTCAATTACCGTCGAAATAGGAGACTTCGTCCAGGTTAACAGGACGGTTCTTTGGGTAAGGACAGTACAGGACAGCGAGTACGTTAACATCCCAATCAAGACTCAGACAGCAGGCTGGGTTTACCACATTGAGGTCTCAGTGGGCCAAGAGGTAACTAGCAGGCTTCAGGACCTGATCATCGTGGTCGAAGAGTCCGAGAGGTTCACCAATCTAGACGAGTACAATGCACGCGACCGTGATGGTGACGGATTAGTTGACGGGCGTTCAACGGACCCATTAGACCCCGATACAGACAATGACGGCCTTATCGATGGAATAGAGGTCATAGGATGGACAATCAGAATTGTTGACCATGGAGTAAGGGATGTTACAGTGAGGAGCGACCCCGGCGCTTATGACACGGATAGGGACGGCCTATCAGACTCCGTTGAGTACTACACCACTTTCACCAATGCAACGGACAGCGACACCGACTCAGACGGACTGGAGGACTTCACCGAGGCGATGGACGGATTCGTGTGGAATGGCACGGTATATTTCACCAATGCTTCGGCCTTCGATACAGATAACGACGGCCTGCAGGATGGTGAGGAGGTAATTGATGGGGAGGATCAGTACATCACTCACGCCAACAACGCAGACAGTGATGGTGATGGACTGAATGATGGCGGTGAGGTCCTCTATGTCCCTCGACCTTGGCAGCAACCAACAAACCCGCTGAACAATGACACCGATGGTGACATGCAGCCAGACGGGTGGGAGATGCAGGTTTTCTCAGTACAGCAGAACACGAAGAGCCACAGCCTCTGGGTAGTTACTGATTGGTGGCTGCCTCCGGGCTGCGAGTCCATTGTGGAATGCGGACTGGGCCCAGGGGGATGGGTTTGGAGTAACTACCTTACTGGCTTCTCGACATCTGGAGACAGGGACGGTGATGGCCAGATGGATCCAAAGTATTTCCTCTGGGAAATGAACATCTCCGGGTTCAGCATCCCAGCAAACGGAAGGTGGGCTCTCGACCCAGCCTATGGATCAATGCCCGACTCGGCCTTTGACATCGACAACGATACTCTCCTGAATGCGATGGAGGCCCCTGACAGGTGGGACACCAATCCTGTCGATGACGATACCGACGGCGACAAGCTTCCCGACGGCTGGGAGGTGACATACTCCGAGGAGGCGCTGATGAGCGGGCTCGTGGACAACTACACCCTAAGCGCGCTTGGCGCGAGAGGCCCTATGGACCCCCGGATGCCCGACTCCGACCTCGATGGGATAGATGACGGGCAACAGGACTTCGATGGCGACGGCCTCAACCGGACCCACCTGATGAATCGTTATTGCCCTGGCTGGAACAACCCACAGAACTCCGAGTGCCACATCGACCCCCAGACAGAGGAGGGAGAGAGGTTCTACAACGACCTGGAGAATTACACAAACTTCGAGGAGTTCCAGAATGGGACAAATCCCGTTAATCCGGACACAGATGGCGACATCTGGGAGGATGGCTCAGAGGTCTATCACCAGGACCAAGACGATGACTCTATGTGGGCAGGATGGGAGTATTACTTCGGATTCGATCCGTTCGATCCTGCAGATGCAAATGTCGACTCAGACGGGGACGGATTCATCAACAAGTGCGAGAATAAGTGGAACACGCACCCCAAGGACCCAACCAGCTTCCCATCACAGGGCGAGTTATGCGACTCATTCTCCTGACCGCTCTGTTCATGCCATATGGCCCATTGGGAGTAACGATAGAATGTCATGGTGGATTCTCCCAACGACAGCTGACATAGGCGTCAGGGCATTTTCCAGCAGCCCCGAGGGGGCTATAGAGGAGGCTACTCTGGGCATGCAGTCCATTCAGATTTCCGAGTCTGGGGCCGAATCCGTGAACTCCCTAGTCAGGAATACTGGCACATGGACGGTCAATATCGAGGGCAATGACCTCCAGAGGGGCATGGTGAGGTGGATGGAGGAGGTCCTCTACAGGTGCGACGGGGAAGGTAAGTGGCTCGTCGAAAACTCCATCTCGATTGGCGATGGAAGCATTTCGGCTCAGGTTTCATGGGTGGACTCGGATTCAGTAGAGAGGGAGATAGAGGTCAAGGCGATCACAATGCATGAGCTTCTGCTCAGGAAGGTCGAAGAGGGGGAGTTGTTATCCGGCGTGGATAACGACATCCCCTCTTTCGAGGGTCCTGGTTGGGTGGCCCAAGTAGTTCTTGACGTGTGAGCCTACTCCTCGACATTGAATCTCTGGTAGACCTCATTGGTCGTCTGTGTGACTCTGATGAAAGTCGTGCATTTCGGGAGATCCTTGATCCTGCGCGCGCCGA
>JAYZLP010000010.1:0-17920 GCA_036154155.1 Thermoplasmatota archaeon
ATTGGCTCCCGGAGGGGAGTTATGACCATCCTATGCCCGGGAACCAGGTCAGGCGCGGAAGCGAGCAGCCCGACCGGGGATGCTGGATGCCTTGGGATAACGGGGCTGAGGAGATCGGTGACTTATCGCCAGCAGTGACGAACGTCCACCGAGGACACGCCCACTATCATGGGATACCGTCTAATCCGCCCATTTTGCAAATAATCTCGAAGCAGTTCTGTGGGACAGGCTGAACTGAAAGCCTCTGCCCCTTCATTAACAGTGGCATGCCTTCCAGCGCTGGGTTCCCCCTCATCTCGGGAAGGGTGACGATTTCCCCCATCGCAGCTACTGCCTCTATGTCTACCATCATCCATCTTGGGTTGTCCGGCGTTGCTTTCGGATCGAAATATTTTGAAGCAGGGTCTTGAGCTGTAAAGTCAGGATAACCCTCTCTACAAACCCTAGCTACACCAGCAACATGCGGCGGTTTGCAATTAGAGTGGTAGAACAATACCAAGTCCCCGTTTTTCATCAAGTCTCTCATAGTATTGCGGGCTTGATAATTTCTCACCCCATCCCAATGCGTCTTCTTGTCCTCTACTAGCTGTTCCCATGGATATACGTGGGGCTCACTCTTCATCAGCCATAGCCCTGTCATGCCTCTCGACTATTCGCTAGGTGAATCAACGTGTCGTTTCACCAAGCGTCATCAGAGGAGCCGAAGACCATCGCAGCATCGATTACATCAGCCTCGTCCCTAGCTATCGCCCGGCGAAGCCCCGCAGTCCTGACCATTGTATTTACTCCACCAGTCAGACCAATGTTTGCCTTGATCATTGCCGTGAAAATTGCAGGGAGTAATATCAAGGCAGAAATGGCTGCAACGAGAAGAAGTATGATTATTGTAGTTACGAATGGCTTGATTGCAGCTATTGGAATAAGGTACGCGCAAGTCATTCCAAAAGCGGTTACGGTTACTGCCTCAAACAAGCTCATCCCCGTGCTCGCGCAGGCGGTCTGTATCGCCTCTATTGTCCCACCTTGCTCCTTTATCCTATTCGCAATATGGATGGAGAAGTCAACGCCCACACCGACGAGAATCGAACCAATCATCACAGTAACTAGGGATAGTGGGACATCCAATCCATCCATTGCCAACCATTGCATCATTACTGTAAATCCTACTGGCATAGTAGTTAGCATCGCGTATCGTACATCTCTGAATACTAGGGCCAGGGTCAGAACCGTGAACAGGAGTGCGAACCCTAGGGAGGACCATTGAGATCCTACTATCAGATTGTTGACTTCGATAGTTATCGAAGCAACGCCGATCAGTGGGGTGGAATCTATTGCCCCGTCCGTTTCCTGCGAGGCATACTCGTCAACTAACTCGACGGCTTCAGATGTCGCCTTGACATCCATGAATGGCATATCGATGTAAATAAGGCTCCTCTTGTAGTCTGACGACATGAAAAGACCCCTCATTTCATCTGTCATGCTATTGTAGAATACGTAGATTAGGAAATTCTGAGCCTGTACCCCTCCGGTGTCCTGCAGGTCGAGATAGTTCATAGCACTCCAGAATGAAACGTTTCCAGATTGCTCGTTGTCAAAAATTAGCTCGGACACCTCCCTAATTGGCTCTGGAAGGACGTCCCCAACAGTACCGTTGATCAGGTCATATATCGGGGTCCCGGTGACATTTACCCCGACCCCTATCGCCTTCATCAGGAAAACAATCGATACAGCAGTCGTATTTTCGACGGAGTTGCATTTCGTTTCAAGCTGCGAAATCCCCTCAAGATTTGCATAAGGGTCACTCTGCTCAGCCTCTGCGTTAGGTAAGGGATTTGGGTCTGCAGAGATATCGCCTGTGATCAATAGGAAACCAGGCTGGCCCGCATTGAACTCGTCCGAGTATACACCCATCTTGTCCACAGCATCGACGCCACCAGGTGCCATTTCCAGCAGGTCAATGTTCTCTTCAACATTCGGCCTGTTAATTCCTGCAGAGACTAGCATTGCTATGGTGAAGATAGCTAGAGTCACCCTCGTCCACTTGATTGGAGTCTCTACAGCGACCTGGAAAATTTTCGGCGGTGGATGAGAAGGCTTCTTCAGATCTAACATCATTGTCAGATTCGGAACCATCAACATAGTCATCAGGTAGACAACTACTATTCCGCCAGATAGGGCCCATCCAATGGTTTGAATGGGCTTCATTGGAACTAGTGTCAGCGATATGAATCCAATGATAGTCGTTAGCGCGGAAAGTAATACTGCCCTCCCTGTTGAGCTCAGCGCCTCTGCCATCTTTTCTCTGGGGGAACCTTTGGACTCTGCATATCTGTTTGTAATATGCAGGCCATATGAGACGCCCAGAGCAAGAACGATGGGTCCAACAATTATCACTGTCATTGTAACCTCATAATCGGTTAACCCAATCATGCCCAGAGTTATCCAAACGGAGCATAATGTCGGCAATCCCGAGATAATAACTACCTTGATACCCTGAACTAGACGGATCCTTCCAGTCTGTAGGAGATCGCAATGGAATATGAAAAGGCCGAATGCTACGAGGATTACTCCTACTGGGAAAACGCCCCAGAATAGTTTGAACGACTCCTCTGTAATTGCATTGGTTAGTGGGACAGGTCCCGTTAGTGTCATCCGCAGGTCTAGGTAATTTTGATCTTCACAATAATCTTCATTTTCCTTTTTCTCGGGGTTTAGCTCCCTTCCACTCTCGTCCCTACACACCCAATTGTTCTCAATCGATATCCTGTTGATTTCGTTTGAAACAAACTCGATGTAATCTCCTGTGTCGTCCTCGCCATCCCCATCCATATCAACCAGGCTAGTTATTCCAATGATTATTACAGCTCTATTCCAGTACCCAGCAGTTTCATTCTGGTTCTTACCCACGTCTCTAACAAGTTTGTCCAGTGCGTTTTGTGGCATTTCATCAAGGATTTGATCTACTCGTTCTTGCTCGTCGGGAATTGAGTAGTCTCCTATCAAATTAGCCTGCTCGTCTACTGTTTCGTTGACTAATTGGGACACATCGCTATTCCCAGTCGCCTCTGCAATACCAGAGAAGAACGCTTTGATTACCCTCCCGCCACTGGAATTCACTTCCTTTACGACAGTGGAAACAGAAAGTACGTAGATAACGAAATCATCTTCTCCATTGTCGTTCCTATGAGTGTTTAGCGTATTTTCAACTAGGTCCAACTGCGATAGAATTGGAAGCTTATCCACTCCTGTGGTATTGGATTCCACATATACGACCATCACATTAGTTGTCCAATCCTGCTCTACATCCTCTATCTGTGCTTGTACCTCTGAACCCTGTGGGAGATATATTGCCATGTCTCCATTCACATTGAGAGCGCCCTCATCACTACACCAGTCCGGGTTGTACCCATCTCTACAGTCATTGATTCCTGAATGGATGGAGAAAAATCCTGTAACGGCCAAGCACAAAACTACGGTGACAGCAGGAACCTTCGTTATGATGTCCGTAACTGTAGAATCTAGAAGATTCCGCTTTATTGTAACAGGAGCCCTCCTGATGGCCTTTGAAACTGATTCGGAGTCGATATCCGAAACTGCCGATCGAAAAGAATCGGTCTTTTCTCGGACCCTTTTCGAGACACTTTCAGCTATTACGGAGGCGCTGAATCTACCTCCTTCACTTCCTTCGTCCATCTTATTCGGAGTTTGCTGACAGACGAGGGGACTTCAACCCCTCGCCACTCTTATCGCAATGAATGCGGTTAGAACATGCCCGCCGTAGGCGGGAACAGTCAAGAACGGGAGTACTCAGGAATGTTCGCGAGGAGTTTTAGTGGGGGACCCAACTATACGGGACAAGAGGTGGACAATTGACCTCGAGAAGAGGATCCAAGAGGACCATTTCGGGCCGTCATTCAATGACAGGTACACATTTGATCCCAAGAGTGACAGAGAGCTATTCGTAATAGATACTCCACCACCATATCCAAGCGGGACTTGGCATATAGGTGCAGTTGCTCAGTATAGCATGATTGACGTCATTGCGAGGAGCCAGAGGCTCATGGGGAAGGAGGTGTACTTCCCATGGGGTGTCGATAGGAACGGCATCAATATTGAATTCACAGTCGAGAAAAAAACAGGAAGGAAGATGAGGACATATGAGAGGGGAGAGTTCCTCGAGCTATGCTCCGAAACAATCGAAGAGTATACTCAAGCTATGAGGAGAACCGCGAAGAGAGTGGGCCTTTCATGCGACTACTCAAATGAGTACCTCACAGATGCCCCTGACTACCGTGCAGTGACCCAGTCCATATTCGTGGATCTTTTCAGGAGGGGGGACATTGTCGAGGATCTGAGGCCGAATATTTACGACCCTGTCGAGGGAACCACCATTGCAGATGCCGAGGTGCAGAGGGTCACCAGGGAGACACTTCTATGCGATGTCAGGTGGTCAACAGATGATGGAGATGAGGTGATAATTTCAACTACCAGGCCCGAATTAATCTGCGCCTGCGGAGTCGTTGTTGTTCACCCCGATGACGAGAGGTACAAGCACCTAGTGGGGAAGAAAGTAGCCCTGCCCCTGCCTGTTAAGGGGCGTGAGAGCAAAGTCCAGATAATGACGCACCCTTCAGTGAAATCCGACTTCGGCAGTGGTGTGCTCATGGTGTGCTCATTTGGCGACCAAAACGATGTTTCTGTATTCAGGGAACTGGGGCTAAAGCCTTTCGTCGCAATAGATCTTGAGGGAAAACTAACGGATATTGCAGGACCACTCGAGGGAATGTTGGCCGAAGATGCGAGGAACGAGGCGATACAAATTCTATCAGACACCGGACGCCTAGAATCTGCGAGCAAGAGGATGCAGGAGGTACCAGTAAGCGAGAGGGGCGGGAACCCGGTGGAAATCATCCTCCTGAAGGAGTGGTATGTCAGGCAGACGCACATCCTAGGGAGATTGAGGGAGCTGTCAGACAAATCCGTTTTCATACCCGAGAGAAACAGGCAGTTCCTGCACGATTGGATGGACGGAATTTCGATCGACTGGCCCATAAGCAGGAGGAGGTGGTACCACACCGAGGTCCCCATTTGGTATTCTGATGATGGCACGAAGGTCGTCGTACCTCCACACGGCACGTACGTACAGCCATGGAGGGACTCCCCGCCTCCCGGATCCGAAGTTCTGGATAGATCCACTAGGGAGCTATTGGGAAGCTATGATGAGCTAGTCGAATCACTAGGGGCCATTCACGGCGAAGAGAAGGTCTTCGATACCTGGATGGACTCTTCAAACTCAAACCTGTACGTGTCGGGCTACATTAGTGACCCAGAAATGTTCCAGAGAGCGTTCCCAACATCAATTAGGCCCCAGGGCAAAGAAATCGTAAGAACGTGGCTTTACTACACCCTGTTGAAGAGCGCCTTACTTCTCGATAAGCCAGGTTTTGAGAATATCTGGGTAGATGGCCTCGGCATGGACCCCTGGGGCAGGAAGATGTCCAAGTCTCTCGGGAATGGTATTGATGCAGACTCCGTTCTGGAATGTGGTGCTGGTGGGAGGACTGGCTCATGGAAGATTAGGGGGCCTGAGGGTAAGCAGGTTAGTCTGAAGGCCAACAAGATCGGCAGTGAATGCTTCCGGCTATGGAAGGCATGTGATGCTCAGGTCGGAGACGATTTCCACATCAACCCCGAAGAAATTGAGTCCAAGTACTACGGAGTTCTGACCAAGATGTTCAATGTGGCTAGGTTTGCCAGCCAATTTGGACTCCCTGAGGACCTAGAGACTACTCCAGATGGATTGAATACCGAGGACCTTTGGATATTGTCCGAGTTCAACAAGGTAATGGCTAGGGTTTCAGGTGCGTGGTCCGAGTTGGATATCTATAATGCTGCCCAGGCCATCAAGGGCTTCTGGACCGGGGTCTTCCCGGGACATTGGCTGGAGATGTCAAAATCTAGGCTATATGACGGGGATCTGTCTGCTGAGTGGACCCTTCATAGGATGGTGAGGGACTTGCTCACGGTCTTCTCTCCAATCTGTCCCTTCTTCACACACTACCTCTCAACACAGATTTACGGAACAAGCGCTGTTGACGTCAGAGACTTCCCAGCCCCAGTCGAATTCGAGACTCCAAGTGATTACGGGGATCTGACGGGTTTGACCTCGAAAATCATGGAATTCAACTCCATGGTATGGAAGGCAAAGAAGGAAGGGGGGCTTTCCCTAAAGGCACCAATCTCGGGAGTCGCAGTTCCAACAGATCTCAGCCTAATGTCCGAGGCACTTTCTAGCATGCATAGATTGGAGTAGTTAGTTCAATTTTGAGGGCGGAATATTGCCTGACTCAAAATCGTCCACTATCGAGATGATTTCACTGCCTATTCTTGCTTGGGCCTCCTTAGTCGATGCTCCTATGTGAGGCGTGGATGTGAAACTATCTTGGTCCAATAACACGTTTCCTGTAGCTGGCTCACTTTCGAATACATCAAGCGCTGCAGAGGTCAACAATCCGGTTTCAAGAGCCTCCCTTATGTCACTTTCATGGATAATCCCCCCTCTGGCACAATTGACAATGTGATTCCCGCATTCTATGCCATCCGCCCCAATCTTGGGCATCATAGAGACTCTCCTCAAATTCACCATGTGCTTTGTTTCATCGGATAGGAAACAATGAACGGAAATATGGGTACACTCCATGAATAATGAGTCGACATCGTCATGCAAAACGTAGTCATCTTCCTGGCTCGCGGCACTAATGTAAGGATCATATGCATGAATCTGCATCCCGAGTCCCCTTGCTATGTCCGCAACGCCCCTAGCTATCCTCCCATAGCCGATCAAACCCAACTTCTTCCCCCTAAGCTCACTGCCTCTCATCTGCTTCTTCGCCCATACGCCACCTCTCAGCATCCTGTCAGAACGTACGATATTCCTCACAGAAGACAGTAGATGGCCAATGGTCAGCTCAACTACCGCATTTGTCGAAGCGCCAGGAGTATTGCAGACAGTCACTCCGTTGGACGTAGCTGCACCTATGTCGATATTGTCTACACCCACTCCCGCTCTAATGATCATCCTGAGTGAACCACCGTCGCCAGAATTCGCAGAAATTGCATCCTCACTCATCTTAGTAGCACTTCTAATTACAACAATGTCAAAATTGGCCAAAGAGCCGGATGCCAGGGAGGCGGGCTCATGGTGCCCAAGTACAACATCATGGCCTAACTTCCTAAGTGATTCAGCAGCATTTTCGTCTATACCGTCAGTTACAGCGATTCTCGCCATGAACCCTCTATTGTGAGGAATACGATGAAGATTTTCCGTATTTTCAATGGCAGAATTGATATCCCTTGCACATCTCCGTAAGCATGAGGATGAATATGCCATTCGAATTACCTGAACTAGATTACGAATATGACGCACTTGAACCACACTTGGACGCCTTGACAATGGAGATACATCACAGCAAGCATCATGCTGGATACACATCAAAACTCAATGCTGCTATAGAGGGGACAAGTATGGACGGCCTCAGCATAGAGGAATTACTCACTAACCACTCGGATAATAATGCAGTTAGGAATAATGGTGGTGGTTTCTGGAATCACAGGCTTTTCTGGAGTATTATGAGCCCCGGTGGAGGAGGACAGCCCGATGGCGAGCTTGCATCGGCCATTGACGAAAAATTCGGCTCTTTCGAATCATTCCAGAATGAGTTTGCTAACGCTGCAATGACTAGGTTTGGCAGTGGCTGGGCTTGGCTATGCGTGGATAATGAAGGGGGCCTATGCATTTGCTCATCTCCCAATCAGGACAATCCATTGATGGACTCTAGCGGACATCCAATATTGGGTATCGATGTTTGGGAGCACGCCTATTACAAGAAGTTCGGACCAGGGAGGGGCGATTATATCGCCTCATGGTGGAATGTAGTAGATTGGCCACAGGTTTCTGCTAACTACCATAGCGCCTCTGCAAACTAGTGTTTACCCCCAAGTTATACCACCCCATACCAACTTCGACCGGTTCATTCTAATCCTCCGTGCATAAGCAACGGTTGTGACTGAACCCATTGAGGGAATGGCAACTGGGGTGCTGATCCTATTTCTGCCACTTCTACTTTCCTTGCCCCTGAGATTCGGGTGGAAGTGGTGGGTCGGGATGGAGCCTGAGCATGAACACTATCGTGAGAAGGTAAGGAGGGTTCTAGACTCGGGCATCCCAATTAGGAGATATAGGACAGAGCTAGACTCAGAGGCAAGAAGATTGCTTATTGACGACGAACGAAAGTCTAGAATTGAGTCAGATCTTTTGAGGCCACTAGGTGCTCAGCACTTTCTTCTCTTGCCGGCGTTGGTATTTTCTCCCCTGTTGGGCCTTTTCGCGCTTCCCGTTTCTGTCATCTTGTCATTGCTATTCAGGCCCATTGAATGGATTCTTATCGACAAGAAGATCCTCCTCAAGGTGGCCGGCCTCATTCGCAGGGTAACCCGCTGGGAGATTATTGGAATCCCGCCACTGGACGATGGAGCTGGGACATTGAACAAGGTACTAGAGTCTGCCCACAGAATGCCAATCACTGTTTTCCTTGGAATCTTCGCCTACCTAATTGTCCTATATTTACCATTGAGCCCATCAGAGGTCCTTCTGGTAAGTGCCGGGTTTTACATATTCCTCGTTTCGGTAATCTCGGTGATTCGAGCAGCCACACTCAACTCGCTAGTTTTCGCTGATCCCACCAAAAGAAGGCTAATCCCAATGCACTCTCTAGTCGATGACGCCCTAGGGCCATCAGTTGGAATAGGACTGATTTTCCTACTTTCTCGTCAGCTAATTTATGGAAGTAAGCTGAGGTCGGGGGATCTGCTCGGTGACCCAGTGGTATTCTCCACGAGCGTCCTCCTAGTACTCTACACTGCCACCATAATCGGCGTAGCCGTGGAGTACGCTTTCTTTGTATCGAGGAGCGACGTAGTTAGGAAAACATTCCAGAACCAGGTTGTCGGGGAGTACGACCCCATGGTTTACTTATTCACTAGGCACCTAGGTACTCTCAGGATATCCCCACTGATGAAGCTGGAGGAATGGGTCGAGAACGGGGAAGAGATAGAATTCACCCAAGGATCGGATCAGACGATGTAGTCTAGCCGAATGACTGCCCGCATCCACACGATCTGTCTGCGTTAGGATTCTCAATCTGGAAACCACCACCCATCAGGGAGTCCTTAAAGTCAATATTTATGCCATTTAGCAGAGAGCTATCCCTGTTGTGCACCAAAATCGTCATGTCGCTAACCTCGACTCTCAGATAACCCTCATCATCCGGGTCCTCTATGATGGCCATATCATACATGTACCCCGAGCATCCGCCATCCTGAGCGCTAACAACGAGTACATGAGAATCCTCATCTCCCTTCATCGACACCTTAAGGGCCGAAATTGCTGCATCAGAGAGGTTAATTTCGATATCATCGATATTTTCACGCTTTAGGGACGAAACAACTGGAAGAGAAACCCCCTCACATCCGTCATGTGCCATGATACACCCTATGGCAGGTGGTATTTGAATAGTTTCGACTGCTTATCCGCCATGTATGAATACTCAGACACAATGTCAGGCCATGGTCAGCACAGAGAAGGAGTTCGATGTTTCCAAGCTGAACCATCAGGGATCTGAAAGAACAGACGACGTCGTAGCCGTAGAGTCTCCAATGAGCATCAACATGTTCTGTGATGACGAATCTAGATCTCTCGGCATTACAATGCGCACTCCTGGAAGGGATAGGGAACTGGCTCTAGGCTTCCTATACTCAGAAGGCCTCATCAACGGAATTTCAGATGTAACCGACATCAGGGTTTCATCCGATTCGGTCGATGTCGTGTGCAGTAACGTGGATCACGGACTTCTAAACGACTACCAGAGGATTTCCACTATTACATCATCATGCGGAGTATGCGGAAAGGACTCCATTTCTAACATGCTTCACATTCACGGGCCAAGGCTAGAGGACGGCCCTATGATCTCGTTGTCTGAAATTGAGCAATCTCTGAATCAACTAAGGAGCGTCCAGCCCCTATTCAAGTCCACAGGAGGATCTCACGCATCAGCAGTAGCATCAGAACATGGAGAAATATTGCACCTCGAAGAGGACGTTGGTAGGCACAACGCTCTGGACAAGCTAGTTGGCCACCTTATCAGCTCAAATCAACTGCCGGCCAGGGGAATGATCCTCATTGTTTCCGGAAGGGCTTCATTCGAACTCGTTCACAAGGCGATAAGGGCCGGTTTTTCGATCATGGTTGCTGTCGGAGCACCCAGCTCACTGGCTGTTGAGATGTCGAGGGAGCACGGACTGACTCTTGTCGGATTCGCCAGGAGGGGATCATTGACAATATACAGCTCTCCAAGCAGGATATCTACTGATTAGAATCCCTTCTTGACTGCTCCTTTGCGAGGATTTTGCATCTACTAATCTGCTTCCTGCATAGGTCGTTATCATCGGCATCCAATCCCCTTTCAAGTGATTGAGAGAAGCACTTGATTGCATCTTCGAACAGCTCCAATGCTGCGTATGATGAACCCATATTGTATAGCATTCTCGCAGTCACCCCGCTTGGATCCATCGATATTGCAGTATGGTATGATCTGATACTGTCTCCATACCTGCCAAGCTGGTAAAGTGCATGACCCCTTCCTCCCTGTGCCTTTACTCGTAGTGACATTTCTTCCCTAGGTGCACCGCCAATTGCCTTCTCAAAGCAATTCAGAGCCTCGATAGCCTGTTCCTCCCCCAGAAGGGTGACACCTCTATTGTACCACTCAATTGAGATGTTCACATCTTCATTTTCTGTCGGCTCGATATTATCCAGGCGTTCTTGAGCTTCCTCCCCTGCAGTAATCAGGTCTATCGCCCCTTCCTCGATAACGATCTCTTCATCTCTAGACTTAGCATCCTCGATCGCGTTGGCCCTCTGCCTACACTGGAACGCTCTATCTGCATGCCCTGCCGCTGAAAGGGCGTCAGCCATCCCATTCCAAATTTCTGATGAGCTCCTGTCCTCCTCGAGCAATAGCTTCCACGCATTTACCGCACTAACATGTTCTCCAGATTCTGACATCTCTCTTGCAATTGAAATTCTATTTGCCAACGTGTCTTCTATGGAAACACTGTCCTCGTCGACATCAATCATCTCCTCCTCTGGAGCTTCCTCGGGTTGTTCGATTTCAGACTCTTCATCCCCATCCTGTGTCTCCAAATCCGATATTCTATCGGAAATCGTGTTTTCTGGGTCATACTCCAATGCCCTTCTCCAGATCGATAGGGCCTCGTCAGAATTGCCCGCCTCAAGCCTCATTTCACCGAGTGCAATCAGGCTGTTGACATGCTCTGCATCGGAAAGTAATGCGTTAGCTAGTGATTGCATTGCATCTACCTTCCTGCCATTCCTCCTCAGAAGCTGTGCAAGATTGTAGTGAGTCTTTGCTGCATCATCACCGATAGAAATTGAATACTCCAAGGCCTGTATGGCCTCAACCTCATTACCAACCATGGATAGGCATGTGCCGCATATTGACCATAGCCCAGGCTCATTAGAGCCATCACCCTGCAGCCTTGGTTTTACTAGATCCAATGCCCCCTGCGCATCGCCTTCTCGCAGCATCCCTCTAGCAGCATCAATAAGCTCATCCAAAGGGATTGCTATGGATGCCTCGACAAAAACCTCCTCCTCGACGGGCGATGAATCCAGGACGACCTCCTCCTCGACGGGCGATGAATCCAGAATCTCCTCCGTCCGATCAGTCGGCTCATACAGCATTGATATCCTCACTAGTTCTCCGACTTCTCCGACTTCATCAATAGCGACACGAGCCATTTCGGATGCCCTCCTGGGATTTGTGTTCTCTAGCAGGACAGCTAAATTTGCTGCAGTAGCCCCGTGTTTGGAATTAATTGAATGCGACTTTTCAAACGACTCGATGGCCTCCTTAGTCATCCCCCTATTGGCCTGAACTACCCCAAGGCCGTACCATGCCGTTGCACTCGAGGGGGCCGATATTACGGCTTCATTGTATTTTTCTGCAGCCAGCAGGAGGTTGCCGGCCTCGGCATACGAACGAGCCGAATCCAACAATTCGGCCACTCCCCCTTCGTTCATACATGTTCGCTCATTGAAGGAAACATAAGCATTGGCTTATCATGTACAGAAACACATAGTTGAAGTTCCGAGCCCGACAGGAACCACCATGTCAGAACCTATCCGCATCATGGGGATTTGCGGAACATATGACCTGGATTCGGCCAATGGTAGGATGCTCGAGCTCCTGCTCGAAGAATGTAGTAAGCTAGGGGCCGAGACGGTAGTTTGGGATCATGGTGCCAAACCACTCCCGCTTGTCGGTGCAGATGGAAGTTGGGACGATGAAAATGTGAAGGGATTCCAAGAGCTGGCTACTTCATCTGACGCTTTCGTCCTATCGAGCCCGGAATACCATGGCACCATGAGTGGTGTGATGAAGAACAGCTTGGATTGGCTTTACTCCAAGCATACATCGGGAAAGGTGTTCGGGCTGATGAGCACCCTGGGGGGGCAGTCCAGCAACAATACCTTGAATCATATGAGAATTGCTGCTAGGTGGATATACGGATGGGTTGCTCCTGAGCAAGTTGCCGTACCCCACATCAAGGAGGCATTCAACGACGACGGCACGCTTACGGACGACAAGATCATGGAAAGGGTTACTGCACTTGCATCATCAATCGTTACAAACACAACAAAGCTCAGGAGATAGTGGTAATCTGAATAGTCTCCCGCCCGGCTCAGAACTTCTCCTGCTAATCTGCATGCTGTGCGGTGTCCTCTCTTGGTATGCCAATACATTCACTGACAGGGGGGAACTCGTCAGATTGTTCTCTCTTGCAGGAATAGCCTCAATGGTGAGCCTAGTGATATGGGTTATGATAGAATGAGCATCACCCCCCCACTCGAATCCTACCCGACCCGTGCACCTGTGCATTGGAGCGTGATGGAAGGCGAAAACGACAAAAGAACCGTGGTAATTGTGATTGAGAAGAGCTTCACTAGAATGGAATCCATAATTGCTAGGCTCCTACGTGCACCGGGAAATCTCAGGAGGCCCCTGGACAGGATGAATTCTACATTATGGGAGCTGATGGATGGCTCTCGAACATTTGGCGAGATCGTGGGAATTATGGACTCAATATACAATGAGTCCATCGCACCAGCCAGGGAAAGGTGCAGCTCATCGATATCAAACTTCGTCGAGCTGAACCTCGTGGTAATCAGGACCACCCCGATCAATGGAGAATGGGACGTCTCTCCGTCGGAGTCTATCCATCGTTGAGGTCAGGCGCTTCCATTCTGACTTTCTCATCCTTCTTCGCCTTGTGAACCGCTGAGAAATAGATGACTAGAGGAATGACCAGCATCAGGCCGAAACAACCCACCAATGTGGCCATTCCGTAAACCGACTCTTGAACAGGATCTATGCTGAACTCTTCTATGGATACAAATTCGTGTGTGGACGCATTTAGGAACACCTCTACACCGGACGAGTCGATGGCGTCCCCCTCATTGTACAAGCCGACTCTCCACGTAATGACCCCTGCCTCCCCGCCGATCAACTCAACGGCCAACTCCTCGGCCTCTGTGATGTCATCTGCCTGTAGATAACCAAGCCCCTCGACAGGGAGTGATATTGACACTATCCCCCTCATTATCGATTTGTCTTCCAGAATATCAAGCTCGTGGGTAGTCGAAAACTCGCAGACCTCAATGTATTCGGAATAATCCCCGCTAATCTCCTTGCAGTTGAATGGGTAGTCAACATCCTCCCCGAGTGAGGGTGAGTGGTACCACGATGCCCCCTCAGACTGAACCACAAGCACCGAATCGACAGGAGCCCCAATTACTGTAGCATTGATCCATGAAATCCCCTCATTCGTTGTGACGTACCACTCGGCATAGCTAGGATCGTCCTGCGATAGAGTCAACTCCACGTGTTCGTTTGTAGTCCGATAGCCGTAGTACTCGGAATCAACGGTGTTCGAATATACCGCATACCCCAGTATGATTATCAGGGTCATACCAAGACCTATCATGGTCCTGAGCATGTTTGGGTTCTGCGACATCGACTTTCGCACAGTCCAACGAGAGGACGTGTGGATTTGAATCCTTGTCGACCCTATTCACCTGTGTTGCACCCAAGCAGTGGTTCGATGACCGTCATCACGGTTAAATAGGGACTCTAAGACGGGCGGCCGCTTGGTGAGCCAATGACTACGTTTCACGATGTTCCCGCCGACCTAGTAATCGACGAATTGTCGAAGAGGCTGGCCTCGGTGGATGAGATATCGGCTCCGGAATGGGCTAACATCGTGAAGACCGGCACTCACAGGGAAAGGACCCCTGTCCAGGACGACTGGTGGTTCATCAGATCCGCCGCCGTACTTCGCAAGGTCGGCAAGCTCGGCCCCATCGGTGCCAACCATATGGCCCAGCAATTCGGAGGCCCGAAGGACCGAGGCGTCAAGTCAAACAGGGCTGTTTCAGGATCTAGGAGTATTGCAAGGAATGTCCTCCAGCAGCTATCATCCGCTGGCTTGGTCACAAGTAAGATGAATGCCGCAGGTACAGTCAATCACGGGAAGGTACTGACCCCTGCGGGTCAAGCCCTCCTGGATGACGTCGCTAATTCAGTTCTCGATGCGGCCATAGAGAGGCATCCGGGTCTATCCAACTATTGAGGCGTTAACTATGGCAAGGAACAAACCCTATGCAAAGAAAAGGCGCCTGATGAAGGTGACGAAGCAGAATCGAAGGGTCCCTGTGTGGGTTATGCTGAGGACAAACAGGAAGGTCAACACGCACCCCAAGAGGCACATGTGGAGAAGGAGCAAGCTGCAGAGGTGATTCAATGGCCGAGGTTAAGGAAATGACAATCCCACTAAGGGCTGCATGGTCGGTACCAAGGACCCGTAGGGCAAACAGGGCCATGTCGGAGATTCGCAAGCACGTCGCACGTCACATGAAGATGGGTGAGGACGAGGACATCTGGATTGATGAGGCAGTAAACCACTACATATGGTCCAGGGGGATGCAGAAGCCCCCAAGGAAGATCACGGTCGTGTGCACGCGCGAGGAGGGCTTCCCGCTGGAAGTCAAGCTGATGGAGGAGTAAGTATGGGCAACATTAGACCATCCTTCGTCAAGATTAGGGCCTTGAGATTGGTCGAGCTCTATCCCGACCAGTTCACGGACGACTTCGATGCCAACAAGCACCTTGTCAGTGAGTTCTCGGACGTTGACAACAAGAGGATGAGGAACTGGATAGCTGGCTACATCACCCGCTACAAGCAAAGGCGCGTCGACTAAGCGGATAGCTCATCCGTGAAGCCCCACTCGTTAGCACATGGGCGGGCGCCTTGATGTCGAACTCCCAGGAAATTCCGAGGGAATCTGCATAGTTCTTGTGAACCCAAAGTTCGATGGAAATATTGGTGCAGTGGCTAGGTCCATGCTAAACTTTGGAATCAGCGATCTACGTATCGTGGGCAGGGATGGAGATTGGAGCGAGGAGACTCGGAACAGGGCGAAGCACGCACAGGAGATACTGGACTCGTGCGGGACGTTCGGGACATTGCAAGAGGCAACCGCCGATTGCTCTGCTGTCATCGGCACATCCGGAAAGAGGGAGATCGGCGATAGGATATCATTCAGGCATTTCATGCTCCCAGACGAGCTACCAAGGAGGCTAGGCGGGATAGCCGGGAGGATCGCGTTTGTTTTCGGCCCCGAGGATATCGGCTTGACGAACGAGGAGCTCCATGAATGCGACCTGCTAGTTACCATACCCACATGGGAGGGGTACCCGATCCTCAACCTGAGCCACGCCGTCTCGATTGTTTGCTATTCGTGGTTCACAACATCCGCGCAGGGGCAGTTCGCCGAATCCGAGGGAATGAGGCTACTGGATCCAGGTCTACGCGAGAGGCTCAGGTCCGAGGTATCCAGGCTCGTATCGTCCATGCCAACCAAGGAACACAAGAGGGGAGGCATAGAAGAGACCCTCCTGAGGGTGATAATGAGGGGCCTCCCTAAGGATGACGAGATACATAGGATACTATCTGTAATTTCCGAGGCGGCCGATGCCTTCGAAAATGGAGCGAAATGACTCCTTCGTTCTGTCGGTCACTCCTTTTTTGGCAATATTACTTCTGATGGTTCTGGACGATTCGCTTCGAAGGAATTAATTTTCTCGCCGCTCGGATAGCCCAGACAAATCCCGCATAGTAACGAGTAATTATTACTGATGTCGAACTCCTTCCGAACCGCATCCTCCCACACTGCAACAGCCCCCTGTGGACATGTGCCCAAACCCTTGGAATGAGCTGAAAGTATTAGATTCTGCATGAACAAGCCGGCATCAGAGGCGGAATACTTGCCCAACGATTTGTGAGTAAAAATAAACATCTCAACCGGTGCTCCGAAAAACTCGTAATTTCGAGCCCAAGACTCATCACGGGCCTCTTTGTCGTCCTTGTCGATACCCATATGGGAAAAGAAATCCCTCCCTTGTTTCTTGCTCCTCTCTAGCAAGTCTTTGTGATATCGCCTCGTAATTATCCAATTACTAGTCGGCAGCCCCTTTCTTTTCAGTACGGCTTTGACCTTGCCGAGGAAACCTCCTCGGGCACCCTTTATTGCCTCCCATCTTGAAAGAAACTCTTTCGAAAGTCGATCACGCACGTCATCCTTGGCAACTGCCACCCGAATAGGCCTGGTGTTGCTCCAGCTGGGCGATGTGAGTCCGTCGGCAATGATTTCCTCAATTATCTCATCAGAAACTGGAGTGGATAGGAAATCCCTAGTCGAACGTCGTGATGATACAAATTCTTGAAAATCATTAGGTTCAAAATCCATTTTCTAATCCACCTCAATTATTTTGATTCAAAGTCTCACTCACGAAATTTCCATTCATGTAGGTTTTTCTTTCCATATTCTCAAACTCTTCGACTGTGAAGCTGCCATCCAAAAAACCACCTCTAAACCGTTCCCATGAGCTGACATTCATTACCCAATAACACTCGGGGCAAATGGGATCTTCGACGTTCATCCCGGCCGAACCACCATGTAGATCTGCGTCTTTTATTTTGATAGGTTTCTTATTGCAATCAACACAGTAAGCTGGCCGCATGAAGAATGCGGGGCCAAATAGCTCCATGAAATACTTCTTCGAAGACCTTAGCTTCCAAGGTCTAATGACCAATATATCCAGAATTCCCATGATTGTCACCGAGGGTACCCCTTCTTGATGTATCCGTAAAGTAGGGTAGGAGATATGAAGCCTGCATAAGTTAGGAGAGGCAGGGTCCCCGAGATTACAAAAATGGGCCGACCAAGGAAACACTATCTTATGCATCCAAAGTCAATGACGGTTAGTTACGACTTAAGCGGATATACTGCCCCTTAGTCCAGTATTGCTTCCAAGCCGATAGATTCCTCATCACTAAGCCAACTGAAGGTACTCTGTCTACGAATCAAGTATGCGAAGGGAGACTTTCGAAGAGAGTTTTCATCCATTTGGTTCCTCTGTAGTTTCAACTTTATTCTCATCGCCTCTCCTCCGCGATGTTCATGTCCATGAGTCCAAGAATTATCCATATCTCCGGAAGTCATTCTGATATCCGATGCGGTTTCACCAACAGCGATGAATCCAGAGCCTCCTGTGCCGAGAAGAAAAACGGGTGTACCCAGAGGCACAGAACCAGACTTTAGTCGGCATGTCCATTCAATCTCCGCAATAGAGCCATCTGCGGGGATCTTCTCCCACCATTTCCAGTGTTTGGGGTTGCATCTTACTAGGAGGCCGAATCTCTCTACCATGAATTTGACATA
>JAYZLP010000011.1:0-7995 GCA_036154155.1 Thermoplasmatota archaeon
TCTCCCCTATGCCGTCCATTTCCAGTTTCCGGCACCAGTAGAGGATGGTCCTCTCCAGCCTGGAGGGGCAATTCAGATTCATGCACCTAATGAATGCCCCATCCTCGATCAGGGTTGTCTGGCATCGAGGGCATTCTGTGGGCATTGATACATTCGTCCTTGGGGGGAGTGCGTGAGCAAAGGGGGTGCCGTCTGAGTGCCTCCTTCCGGATAGGTCTGAGTCCATAGCGGGACCGAGTACCTCCACGATCTTGGGGATGACGTCCCCCCTGCGGACCACCCTGACCTTGTCGCCGATCATTATCCCCAACCGTTCTACTTCACCGCGATTGTGGAGGGTGGTGTTTTCCACGGTAACTCCTGAGACAACCACTGGAGCGACTTTGGAGACAGGGGTTACGTTTCCGGTCCTGCCAGTTTGCCACTCGACGCCCATTAGCACGGTTGTTGCTTCTTCCGGTGGGAATTTCCAAGCCAGGGCCCATCTGGGATGATGCGCGGTCCGCCCCAGAAGTTTCCTTTTATCCAGTCTGTCGAGTTTTATTACGACGCCATCAAGCTCCCATGCTGCATTGTCTCTTTCATCGGTCCACCTTCTGGTCACCCTTAGGATTGAGTCTGCTGTTTCTTGATCGTCATCACCCGACACGACTTCATTTCCAGCAGCTCGAATTCCGATTGACTCAAGCCATGAGATGACCTCTGAGTCGAATGCGAAAGCTGGGGGCTCAGGACTATCTGGATGCCTAGTTGATTCAGAGGGGAACTCGACACCATAGGCCAGAAATTCTAGGTCTTCGGCCCTTCCCTTTCCTGCGTCGATATGCTTCTGCCTCAGAGAGCCAGCAGCTAAGTTTCGGGGGTTGGGGGCTATGTCTGAGTATTTCCTATTGAAAATATCCAGAGGCATGACAACCTCGCCTCGGACATGGCAGTCGCCGCCCCATCCAACTGACTCTGGGACGTTTGGGATTCTCCGGGCGTTTGCTGTGACGTCCTCCCCCCTAGTCCCATTGCCCCTGGTGGCGGCCCTTACCAGCCTCCCTCTACGATATTCGAGAGAAAGGGCGGAGCCATCGAGTTTGGGTTGGCAGACAAACCTGCGGCCATTTGCCGTTGTCTGGGAAACGAAGTGCCTGACCTCTTCCTCTTTGTTGGCCTTGTCGAGGCTTCGCATAGGGAACTCATGGTCCACCTTTACTGATCCGGGAGGGGGGTCGGACCCTACCCTCGCCAACTGTGGGTGATCAGGATCCAGAGATTTCAGCTGATCCCAGATTTCGTCGAATTCTGCATCGCTAATCTCCGGGGACGCTTCGTTGTAGTAGAGATTTGAGTGGTGCGCTATGAGCTTCGCTAGCTCTTCTATACGCGCCTTGTTCCCGGGGCCATCTGAGGGCGCTCCCACCATGAATTTCGAGGAGGGGGTGCCCCCTTGAACCTGCGGTTATAGTCGGGACAAGCGGGGCAAAATCACGATTTTTCCACTGTATGGAGGAGTGGTGGGCCTGCCAGGATTTGAACCTGGGTCGCGCGACCCCCAGCCGCGAAGTATAGGCCAAGCTAACCTACAGGCCCCATTAGGGAACTGTGCGCACGAGTCGCACATCAAAGCCCTGTCGATACATCACTGCTCTCTGGGTATGCTGAATGGGGCGACTTCGTCAATGAGCTCGACATGGCCCAGGAACATCCTCCTGCAGCAGTATCTCTCGAGTCCTGCGTCGTCCATTGCCTTGCTTGGGTCTTCCCCCTCCGCAACGGCGTCCTTGTAGCCCTCGTATGCGTGTGCGATAACCTTGCCGCAGCTCCAACACCTTACTGGAATAATCATCTTCTTCACCTCACCTGTACGACTTCTGCCACTTCTTCCGGGCACCGCGACCCATTTGATGCTTGGGTTCCTTCCTTCTGGGGTCGTTTACCAGCAAACTTCTGTCGAATCTGAGATACTCATCGCGTAGTTCCTCGTCGTCACCTTCGGCTCCTCCGTTCCATTTCACAAGCCCTCTGGCGATTGCGGTTCGGATTGCATCGACTTGTCCCATCTGACCGCCGCCATCGACGTTCACGATTACATCTACATCCCCTAGTCGGTTCATCGCCTCGGCGATCTGTACAGGCTCCAGGGCCTTTCTTTGCGCTAGGCTCGGTCCCATGATGTGAATTGGTTCGCCATTGACTCTGACTCTACCCTGTCCCTTTCTTACTGTGGCTCTGGCAACTGCGGTCTTCCTCTTGCCACTGGTGTTCACTGCCACCTTCTTTGACTTCTTCCTTGCCATATCACTCAGCCTCCCATCTTGTTGAGTCCACCCCTAGGGCAGAGCTGATCTCCCCCAATCGGACGAACTTGAGCGGAAGAGGCCGGTCGATTCCTGCTGTGTCTCCCCACGAGTGTCCGTCTGGTAGCTCTTCCCCACTGAGGTTCGAAGGGGTCCCTATCATGACTCTCAAATCTCTGAGAGAGTTGCGGCCACTGCTGTTCTTTTGGTAGGGCAACATCCCTCTAACCGTTCTTTTCAGAATCTGATCTGGCATCCTTGGGAAGAATGGTCCCTTCCTCGCGTGGTTCAGCTTGTACTTGGCCCTGTAGTCCCCTAAGACTCTCTTCCTTGGCCCCGAAACTATCGCCTTCTCTGCATTTAGGATGATTACGCGCTGCTGGCCTCCATTCTTTCTTGCTGTCAGCATCTCTGAGGCTACGTGGCTGGCCAATCGGCCAAGCACCTTATCGCTGGCGTCGTATACCAAAGTGCTCGAATTATCCAAGGATCCTCACCTCCTTGCCCTCAGGGTTCTCCTTCATCAATTCCCTGATGGTCAAGACGCGTCCTCCTGCGCCCTCAATCTTGGTCCTAGCTCCGGCACTTACACTGTAGGCGGCGACGCTAGGCTTACCCTCGACATCTCCGCTGCCGAGTAGCTTGCCGGGGACGAGTATCATTTTCTCGTCGGCGGCGTGCCTCGACAGTCGGCTTAGGTTTGGTTCAGCCCAGTTGCTTCGGCTGGCTTCCAGCCTAAGCGCTACGTCTCGCCACAGTGCCGAACCGGTGGACCTGCTCTGCTCCTTCAAGTCGCCAATCAAGGCGACAAGGGACTGGTTGGTCTTTCTGTTCTGCTTACTCATATGACTCCCTCGACGTTACTCGGGTAGCCGCGCCACCTGAGGCCGTGTTATGAATGCTACGGGCGCCCCGTAGGGGCGTGCGCGGCCGGCCAAAGGGCACGGGTTCGGTAAATTCGCAATAACTAATCAAATTCTGAAGTTATCGTCGGGGTTATCCTCGTCTACTCCAGCAAGCCTTACTTGGCCCTCTGAGTCGATGAACTCGCCGGCCTTGGTGACCGAGCTGTACATTTCTGACTCGTTTGATGACGTCCTCATGAGCATGCTATCGCCAAGGGATGATGTCATGTGGCTGATTATTGACTGCAGAGTTGCTATTGCTCGGTCCCTCTGGTCGGACCCGATTTCGTGGTCCGAATACCTGGCTTCCTCGAAGATAGCGAAGAACTCGTCGAGATCCTCTGGCGGAGCTATTCCTCCCAGCATTGAGTTCAGGGCATCCTCGAACTCCCTTGTGGTCTCGTACACCTTCTTCATGGCCCCTCTTGAGCGGAAGTACCTCACTAGGTCCTTGTAGCAGTTGAAGATTGTCTGAATGTAGTCGTTAGATGCCTTTAGGGACATCAGGGAGTCAGTCAGTATTCCGCGGATGATCTCTATTCTCCTTCTCTCAGCGTAGTTTCTGTACATTATCGCGCCGATAAGTAAGGCGAATGACAATGCTATCAGAAGAACCACTGTTACTTGGGCTGTGAAGAAGCTGGTCTCACCTTCAGCCACTGTGGTGTCCATTCTGATCAACGGGGTATTTTCCAAAGTCTCTTCCTGGAAGAAAGATGACCCCTGGAATTCTACCGTTACTCTCCATTGTCCGTTCACAGCACAGGGCCCTCCCTGTTCGCATTCGACCTGCCCGGGGATGTCGTTTCCAGTATACATGAACTGGAAGTCGGCAACCCCTTGCTCGTTTGTGACATCGTAAATCGGCTGGGTGTTCACATAACCTGAGCCGTTCCAGTATTGGATTCTGAAAATTACAGTCTCCCCTAGAACAGCGACGTCCAATCTATCCCTGAGTATGGCTACGGAGCCTGTGATATTGTCACCGACACTGTATCCGACTGGGTCCGCCCAGTGGTTCTTGAGAAGGATGTCGACCCTGCTTCTCACTAGGACCTCCATGTCCATGAATGAGCTGTTTACGACTGGTGTGGTCTCTGCACGGCATCCTCCGGGTAGCTCTCGTTCTGGTTCATACGCTACTCTCAGCGTTCTGAATCCCTCCAATGACTCTCCGTCTGGTTCGACCCCTCGACGGCTCGGGTTGTCATCGGGATCTCCGGAGAACCACTTCACCCAACCAGTTCCGTCTTCAGTGGTCATGGTGGCGATTGGCCTGGTGTTTGTCTCTGGGTTGATGTAGATGTTGAGGCACTTTCCACCTATCGGATTGCCATTGACCTGAGTTAGCAATGCCTCGACGTGGAATGACTCTTTCAAGTAAAGAACGGGGAATACTGACCCGTTCTGGAAAGTGAAAGTGTCGACGTCTGACCTGAATGGGCCAACTTCGAGTATCTGAGTGGTGGAGTTGGAGAAAACCGGGAATACTCTGGTTGACGTGGCGTTGCTGTACCTGAACCTGTCATTGTTCTCGTAGGAGTTGAACTGGATGTTCACTCTGGCCTGTCCTGCCTGAACTCCAGTCAAGGGGCAAATAATGTCGAACAGTCCATTGGCGTCAGTTGTGCCTGGGAGGCATGAAACAACGCCGAGCCCGGCGTCTATCATCTCGTATGTCACCCTGATTGCTCTGTTGGATAGGTTGGCGCCGAGTTCGTCTTGTAGCTGTCCAGTGACAATCATTGGCTTCTCAATTGGCTGACCCGTAGTCGGGTCAATCTCTGAGGTGTAGACGATCTGGTCGTCCACTGACAAGTCGGTTCTTCCAATAAGGCTGAATCCGTCCACCTGGAACTGCATCACCTTGCGATAGTGATCGCTGTTTACGATTTGAGTGCACGGATCCCATGCCCCAGAGGTAGCTAGCATTTCTTGATCGAGTGGCTCACAGCCCTCGTGGGGTAGGTTCTCAGCGAATCTCAAAATGACGTTCACTGGACCGAATCCGTCTGGTAAGAATGAGTCGGGATCGTCTCGCAAGAGCTGCGGGTCGAGTAGCATCTCATGATGGATGGTGCCTGCATTCGGGCACAGTGTGTCAATGATCTGACGATGGGTCCTGTCCTCGAAGTCGGTCCCTTCCATTATCAAGAGGACCTCGCCACCGTTCTCGTCACAGCCGTCGAGTGCTTGTCCTAGGTCCTTCTCGAATGCGGTTCTATTGTCGTCAGTAACCTGGCCTGAGAATTCCCAAATGTCTCCTGCCTGCCTAATGTTGGGCGTCGTGCTTTGGAGGCTGACATATGTCCTTGACACCACCCAGAGGTATGTGTCTGATGTGCTTCCCTGCCTGAACGGATCGCCGGGGTAGGTATAACCAAGGGAGAAATTCCCTAGATCATGGAATTCGTCGATGGTCAGGTTGACCTTGAAAACCCCGTTGTTGTCTGTGATTGCGACTCCAGCGGAGTTGTCGGCGGACCATGTGTAGTTTATCGGGGCGTCCCTTACAGGCTGGTAGGCGTTGTCTATCAGCCTCGCCTCTATGGTGACGTTCTGTCCTCTGTACAGACGGGGTATTGTGTTGTACTGGAAGTCTGTCGTACCTATGACAGAGACGTTCACATAAGCCCCGGTAGGTGCGAGGACCGTGGTCTGGTTTCCAGTGAAGTAGAAGTTCGAGTTAGTGAAGTCAGCCCTGATTCCGTAAACTCCGGCTGAGTACTGGGAGTACCATGTCCAATTGTAATCGAACTGTGCCACTCCGTTTACCATATCTGGGACTCTTGCATACCCTGTCTCCGTCGATCCGGCGAACACTCCATTGCCGTCTACGTCGACTTGTAGTGCCATGGGGTCATAGGGCCAGGGGGTCATGGTGCGGTTCCATACGGAACCGACTACCCTCAGAGTCTCCCCAGTGAACATCTCTGGAACTATCTCACAGCGAACCTCACTCTGGGGATCCAGAGGGTCAACCGGGCCACAGGGTGGGACATTGAAGTCACCGCCATTCTGCATTGCAATGAACCAATGTGTGCCATTGGAAGACAGGAATGGTCTGAGGTTTGCCGCCTCGCCTGTCAGTGTCTGTGGATCTCCATCCCAAAGCATGGAGTATTGTTTCCCTAGGCTCACTTCAGAGTAGTCCAGGTTAGCATTGGATAGGGAAGGTGCGTGGAATAGCGCCCTCCATGCTCCGAATGATGAGCCTGTAAATTGAGTTGAGTCCCAGAAGTAAACTGGCCTTGTCGAGGGTGTGATGATGTCTGCTTCCACATACATTCTATGCATCGAGCGGATGTAGAAGGTCTCTGTGTCACTGCCCTCTAGGTATGGCCATGGAAGCTCAGAGCCGAGATCGGGCCTCGAGAAGGCAATGAACGCATAATCTCCAATCGGCAGGCTTGTCGAAGTGTAATTGTACCTTCCAACCACGTTGTGTGACTTTGAGAACTCGTTCCAAACAATCTCCTCATAGCCACCGGGTACGGAGCCTGGGCCGTTGTCCATGGTTGAGTTCCACTGGACTTGCTTCCAGATTCCCTGGCTTCCAGCTGTTTGAACGAATGTCAGAGATACCCAACCTCCTGAGTCCGCCCTGTAACCGTATCCGTAGCCGTCGAAAACGGTTGGATGTGTGGTGTTTCCGAATGGCCCTCCTGAAACGGTGAAGGATACTGGAGCATGTGGTAGTTTGTTGTCGAAAATACCTCTTTCCCAATCGGCGGCGTAATGTACCTTGTAATCCACAAACAGAGGCTGCTCGTCGCTTCTGAAGTAGGTCCAAGCCACGTAATCTATGGTCGTGTTGGCCCTTATCTCCACAGGTACTGGCTCCGTTGTTGCGCCGTCGTGAATGAACATCTCGGTTACTTCGGCGTAGATGTCATAAGTCGTGTTGGGACCTACGGCCAGGTCCTCTGGGAACAGGTACTGTCCAACCTCGAAGTTTCCATTCTCATCGGTAAGGACGTTGATTGTCTCCAGTGCCTTAGTCCCATTAGCGGCCCAGTCAATGTGTACTTGGACAGGTAAGTCAGGGGCAGGCGTGAAAACGCCTTGGACCGGGTCCAGCCAGTTCACTGTTCCATTGAACTTCGCAGGGTAGAGTGCATCTAGCCACAGTACTGAGTCAGTGGTTAGCGTAATTCTCGTTGGTATCTTGTCATCCTCATCCGGTATTCCGTCGTTGTCGGAGTCCCAGTCAGAAGATAGGTTCCAGTCTTCCTCGAGATGGTCCCAATCGACGTCGGTCCTGTTGTCCGCGTCGTCGTCGTTGTCTATTGCATCCGGGCCAGTGCTGGGATCGGATGGGTTTGCTATTCCGGAACCGTTCCCGAAGTCGTCATGGTCCCATGGGTTGGTCGACTCGGAATCGAATCTGGTAGGCCAAAGCATTACTTCGTCCTCGTCCAGCATTCCATCGGCGTCGTCGTCCTCATCGATATCGTCCCTGAGACCGTCGTTGTCGTGGTCCCATGGAGAAATGAAGGGAGTAGCACCTGCCATCTCGATTACGTTGACCAGCCCGTCGGCATCCCAATCATCCTCTGACTTGCCATCGGGGACGCCGTCGTTGTCGTGGTCCCATGGGCTCTGCTCCTCTCCGACGAAGCAGAGTAACTCCTGGGCTGAGTCCAGAATCCCGTTATTGTCGTCATCGGGATCCTCGCCATCTGGAACTCCATCGTTGTCGTTGTCAACATCGTAGTACTTGGGCGACATCAATCCTTGACCTAACACTCCCTTGTCCCAGACTGCCTGATACCAGCCGTCTTCGTCCGGATCAGTATCGGTAC
>JAYZLP010000012.1:0-94842 GCA_036154155.1 Thermoplasmatota archaeon
GACCCTACGGGGTGCAGCAGGCGCGAAAACTTCACACTGCAGGAAACTGTGATGAGGGAATTCCAAGTGGCTAGACAAAGTCTAGTCTTTTTGTAACTTTTAATCGGTTGCAGAATAAGGGGTGGGAAAGACCGGTGCCAGCCGCCGCGGTAATACCGGCACCTCAAGTGGTCGTCGCTTTTATTGGGCCTAAAACGTCCGTAGCCTGTTTGGTAAATCTGTGGGTAAATCAACGAGCTTAACTCGTTGAATTCTGCAGAGACTGCCAGACTAGGGACCGGGAGAGGTATGAGGTACTCTGGGGGTAGGGGTAAAATCCTGTCATCCTCAGAGGACCACCTGTTGCGAAGGCGTCATACTGGAACGGATCCGACGGTCAGGGACGAAGCCTAGGGGCACGAACCGGATTAGATACCCGGGTAGTCCTAGGTGTAAACGCTGTGGATTTGGTGTGTGGGGTCCGCAATGGGCCCCATGTGCCGGAGTGAAGATGTTAAATCCACTGCCTGGGGAGTACGGTCGCAAGGCTGAAACTTAAAGGAATTGGCGGGGGAGCACTGCAACGGGAGGAGCGTGCGGTTTAATTGGATTCAACGCCGGAAAACTCACCAAGGCCGACGGACAAATGAAGATCAACGTAATGAGTTTATTGGATTGTCCGAGAGGTGGTGCATGGCCGTCGTCAGTTCGTACCGCAAGGCGTTCTGTTAAGTCAGATAACGAACGAGACCCTCATCCCTATTTGCCAAGGTCTGTCCGCAGACCACGGGACTATAGGGAGACCGCTGGCGCGAAGTCAGAGGAAGGCGAGGGCAACGGTAGGTCAGTATGATCCGAATGTCATGGGCTACACGCGCAATACAAAGGACGGGACAATGGGCTGCTACTCCGAGAGGAAGAAGCTATCCCGAAACCCGTTCGTAGTTCGGATTGGGGGCTGTAACCCGCCCCCATGAAGCTGGATTAGGTAGTAATCGCGTCTCAACAAGGCGCGGTGAATATGCCCCTGCTCCTTGCACACACCGCCCGTCAAACCATCTTAGTTGTGGGTGGGTGAGGCTACCTTATCATGGGGTATTCGAGCCTGCCTTCGACAAGGAGGGTTAAGTCGTAACAAGGTATCTGTAGGGGAACCTGCAGATGGATCACCTCCTACGAAACTCGGAAACCCGGGGGTTGGAGCGGCTTCGGCCGCTCCTTCTCCCACCCTTGTAGAGTCCCAGCGATAGCGCTGATTGAAGAGATAGAGCGTTTTATCGCCGAATCCGGTGCAATTCCTGCATCTATGAGAAGGTATATACCATCTATACCTCGTAGCGGGGGCATGCGACGCATGCTCGCTATGACAATGATGCTGTTAATGACGACTGCGGCCCTAGCGGGCTGTGCGGGATCCGACGTCACCCAAGACGACGTTGATGCCGCGTATGACAACGGATACGCTGCCGGAACGGCAGACGCTGCCGCCGTAAGCACCCTGGACACGATCGTAGATCGTGGATCCATGAAGTGCGGTGTAAAGGAGTCCCAATATGGAATGGGATACCTAGACTCGGCTACTGGCGTCCGCTCGGGACTGGACATCTCGTACTGTATGGCTGTTGCCGCCGCCCTAGGGCTGGACCCCTCGACTGACGTCGAGTACATCCCAGCTTCAGGATCGGACAGGTTCGACAAGCTATCATCGGGTACGATCGACGTCCTGATCCGCACCACGACCTGGACCACCAGCCGTGATGCTGGCCTGAACGCTGACTTCGCTGGTATGAACTTCTACGACGGACAGGGTATCCTAGTTCGCGAGGACGCTTACCCAGCGGACGTGGCCGGAAACTCGGCTGCTAACCTAGACGGCGCGAACATCTGTGTCGGAATCGGAACCACGACTGAGGGCAACCTGCAGGACTTCTTCGCTTCCCGTGCGATCGACTTCACGTCCATCGGAACTGCTGACGCAGCCGAGGCGACTGACAAGCTGATCTCCGGCGAGTGCGACGCATTCACTGGCGACATGTCCGCAATGGTTGCCAAGAAGTGGGCACTTGACACGGATGGCTCCATCGAGGGCGGAACATGGATCGCCTCGGAGCTTATGTCCAAGGAGCCCCTTGGAGCAGCTACCCGTGACATGGACTCGGACTTCAAGGACGTAGTCGCATGGGTCTGGTATGGAATGGTTACCGCTGAGGAGATGGGAGTCACCGCTGCAAACTACGCAGACATGGCCACCACTGCCTGCGCCGAGAACGAGGCAGGCTCCGCCGCTGACCCAGGGATGTGCAGGCTTCTGACCTCGGACCTAGGTCTGGGCACATCTGCCAACCCACTATCCGGAACCTGGATGCAGGCTGTCCTAGCGGCAGTCGGCAACTACGGAGAGGCATATGACGACGCATTCTGCGACGGATCATATGACGGAGTCTCAGGATCGGACGCCATGACCGGCTGCCTGATCTCGAGGGCCGGTACCGCAAACGCACTCGCTTCCGAGGGCGGACTGCAGTACGCACCTCCAATGCGCTGATCGCTATTAGCGAAAAGTAGCCGGATTTACGAAAGCGCCCGGGGGGGTTTTCTCCCCCGGGCGCCTCAATTTCTTCACTACCCTTTTACACCTCATGCTCCCCTACGGGGAGCATGGGGGTCACAGGCGCCGCTCTCGATGGCCCTACATCCACCCCTCTTGTCGAGAAGCTCCTCGGGACCAAGGTCGGTTTCTACAACGCAGCTTCCCTCATTTTACTCTCGGCATTCCTGTGGTTTTACACTAACAAGTTCTTCGGGATGTCCGCCGAATACATCGAGGCGATGTCCAGAGACATTACCCTGAATGGGGCCCAGATGAACCCATCCTTCATTGAGATGAACACCCTAATCCTGGTGATAGGGGGGACTCAGCTGATCCTCTTCCTGCTCGTCCAGAACGACTTCTCCAAGTTCGTCAAGGAGACATCCGACGTCAGGGGATACTCGACCTCGCTCTTCGCCATCGCGATGTTCATCCTGGCATTCGTGGCTGTCCCCTTCCTGGGTCTAACTCCGGGAACGCAGGCACCATTCTTCTTCCTTGGGGCGGGGACTGTAGCAGGCACCCTACTTCTGCAGAACAACATGCATCAATTACTCGACCCAACGGCATGGAGGGAGAAGGAGGTCGACATCACTGGCGCCGCCATCTCGTTGGGTTCCATTGTCGCATTCATCGGGCTAACCCTGAACCTCTCGATGCTGACCATTGATGGCGTCCAGATACTCTCTGCCCTCACTGTAATGTTGGTCCTCTTCTGGTCCGTTGCCCTCTCCTCCGAGTCATCCAAACCGGCCATCCAGGCGCACAGGACGGCCGCTCTCGCATTCCTCGCACTATTCCCGATAATCATCTACTTCGTTCTCCGAGTGATGTACCTGCAGCACCACCCTGACCCTGTTATGACCAACAGGTGGCTCGTTGATCTGGAATTCATGGAGTTCGGCAACACCTTCAGGATAAACAGCTGGCCCTTCGAGGTCGAGCCCACCCTTGACAGCAGGTGGCTGTTCTACAAGGCAGCCATAATCAACTCCGCCCGCGCGACCCTTCTGAGCATCGTCCTATGCACGTTTCTCGGGATAATCATAGGCGTCACAAGGCTCTCCTCCAACTGGCTCGCATCGACGATGGCAACCGTATATGTCGAGGTATTCAGGAACCTACCCCTCGCTGTCCTCCTCTTCCTCGTGGCCACCCAAATGGGTCACCAGCTCCCGCGATTCCATGATGAGGCCAACCTGTTCGATGGAGCGATTTACTACAGCAACCAGGGAATCTGGTTCACGACCGTCGCCTCCTATCAGATGCTCTTCACCGCAATAGTCGGCCTTGCGCTTCTGAGGACCGCGCTAAGGTATGGCGAGAGGGTCGAGCCGAGGGGGCAGGCCGCATCTGCATCATCCCCTTTCCTGATGATTAGGAGACCGTTCCGAGGCATGGGATGGAGGCTAGAGCCGGTGGCCTGCGAGCTATTCGTGATAGCTGCGGGAGTGACCTTCGTGGTCTTCCTCCACCCCTTCGTCACCACGGCAGGAGGCGGAAGATGGGCAGCAGCAGGACTCCTGTTACTGGTTTACTCACTTTACGTGTTCACATGCATGGACGACGACGGCATGAACATCCTGGAGATAGACGACTCAGACGATGGGATCAGGAGGAAGTTCACAATCTGGGTCTCGGCCCTGGCAATCGCATCGGGGCTCGTCCTCTCGCAGGGCCTAAGCAAACCCGAGTACATCAAGCCCAATCTTCTAGCGAAGGGAACCTGGGACATCGCGGAGGGGACAGGATTCGAGATCACCCCCGCCTTCGCTGCCATGATAATCGGACTCACCCTGTTCACCGCCTCAACCGTCGCCGAGATTGTCAGGGGAAGCATTCAGTCACTCCCGAGGGGGCAGGTTGAAGCTGCCATCTCACTCTCACTCTCACCCTTCCAGAGATTGCGCTTAGTCATACTTCCACAGGCGCTCAGGAGCATGGTGCCCCTGCTGAACAATCAGTACATGAACGTCTGGAAGAACTCGAGCCTTGCTGTGGTCGTCGCCTACAGTGACATCTTCTACGTCGTAGTCATAATGATGAACAACGTCGGTAAGCTAATCCCTCTTTTCCTACTTCTCTTGGTCACCTACCAGGCAGGTAGCCTGATGATTTCGGCGGTGATGAACTGGTACAATGCCAGAGTAACGAGCGTGAAGATATGATTAGCGACAAACTCATCGATTTCGAGCAGTCGGTCGCGGGCAAGCCATGGGCTCCTTGGACTAAGCAGCAATCGATGAACATGTACATGTCATACGCTTGCATGGCCTTGGCACTGGTCATCGGCGTCGGGGAGTTCATGGATCTCGAGCAACAGGCCTCTAACGAGGGGGCCAGTGCCGCGTATGCGGCGTTATGGGCGGCCTCTTCGGCATTGACACTCGCCTTGGCATCTTGGGTAACACTGATCGCCGCATCGAAACTAACTCCCTTCAAGGACCCCCTGACAGCGATACTGGGGCTTGCAACGGCTTGGATCGTCTACGTCGTGGTCAAAGGATTCGGACACTTCGTCCTCGTCGAGGCAGAGTGGGAGGTCGTCTGGGCAAACAGGGTGCTCGTCTTGATCGGTCAGCAGATGACAGAGTTCATGACCCAGAGCCCTGGTTCGGATTACTGCATAGCTGAGTGCTATGCAACTAACGAGAACTGGAGGTTCTGGCCCATACTCTACCTCGTCTTCATCATGGTGGGAGCCGCATACGGTACTACGGGGGACCATTGGGCGAAGTTTGTCGGCGGATTCGGCGTTGCAGCACTCTTCATGCTGGGAGTCGCCTCAGCCCAGCCAGAGAGCGCCAACTACCACATCGAGGGCCCACAGTCGAGGCTCCTCTTCGCCACCGCTCTCGGCTACGCCTCATTCGGGGCCAGCCACTACTACTGCTCAGTCTCTGAGGAGTACAAGGCCAATCGCCTCAGAGGGTACCTGGCAATGCTCGCAGTCTTCACATTCTTCTTCACCATAGTCATAATGGATCCGCCCGAGACCGTTCAGAAGGTCGCAGGCTTCCTGGGAATCGAGTCGATGGCTGAAGGCGGGATCAAGGCGTCCCAGTGGGGGGGCCTGTTCGTCAACCTGCTCATAGCCGCGGCGGGATGCGTTCTGGGATTCGGAGTTGGAGTGGTCCTCGCATTTGGCAGGCAGAGCGAACTTCCGTTCTTCAAGGTCCCATCCGTCGCCGTCATCGAGCTCGTTAGGTCCGGCCCACTGATCTGCTGGCTCTATGCAGCCGTCTTCCTGATGCCGGACCTCATCGACCCATTTTACGACGCTGAGGACATCATGAGGATGCTGATCATCTTCGGGCTATTCGGTGGTTGCTACATCGCAGAGGTCCTCAGAGGGGGCCTCCAAGCCGTCGACTCCGGCCAGAAGGAGGCGGCACTGGCTCTGGGCCTTTCACCGTTCCAGACCAAGATGAGGGTCGAGCTTCCAAATGCGATTAGGACGACACTCCCATCGATCGTCAGCGTCTTCATTGGTCTATGGAAGGACACCACCCTTCTCTTCATCATAAACATCCTCGACTTCTTCAAGCTGGCAAAGGATCTGCCAAACACAGACCTCAGATTCCTAGGGGACTTCCTAGAGCCCCTTTACGTGACAGCCTTCGTGTTCTGGATTTTCGCATTCTACCTATCAAGAGTCTCGATGAGGATCGAGAAGAGTCTTGGTTTGGTTAGAGAAGGAGGGGGAGAGGCAGCATGAGTGAATTTGCAAAAGAAGAGATGATTATTGAGACTGAGGGAGTGAAGGTAAACTTTGGAGACTTCTGGGCATTGAAGGGAATAGACATCAAGGTGGCGAGAGGCGAGATTATTGTCATCCTCGGGCCTTCCGGTTCGGGTAAGTCCACCTTCATCAGGACCTTGAACAGGCTTCAGCCACACAGCGGGGGGGTCATAGAGATAGATGGAATCACCATCGACGACGATACCACGGTCAAGGACCTGAAGTACGTCAGATCCGAGATCGGTTTCGTTTTCCAGCAGTTCAATCTATTCCCACACCTGACCATCATGGAGAACATCACTCTCGCTCCGATGAAAGTCAAGGGGATGAGCAAGAGGGAGGCCGAGGCCAAGGCCGAGGAACTCCTAGAAAGAGTCGGCATACCCGAGCAGGCGTACAAGTACCCAAGCGGACTATCCGGCGGGCAGCAGCAGAGGGTCGCGATAGCACGTGCGCTAGCAATGGACCCGAAGATTATGCTATTCGACGAGCCAACATCAGCTCTCGACCCCGAGATGATCAAGGAGGTTCTGGACGTCATGGTCGACCTGGCAAAGAGGGACATCACCATGATCGTGGTAACTCACGAGATGGGCTTCGCCAAGGAAGTGGCAGACAGGGTCATCCTCTTCGACGAGGGTCACCTGATAGAGGAGAACACACCAGACGAGTTCTTCGACAATCCACAGCATGAAAGGACCAAGCTATTCCTTGAGCAGATTCTATGAATGATGACCGACTACTGGCTAATCCAGTGGGCGACCCTGTCATGTATGGTGCTACGGAAGGTAAGTAACTGCAAGGTTGGCCCATTCAGGTCCACAGTTACGGTAGCACCTCTTGTGAAGTGGAACTCGTCCCAGCCATCAGCCACCACGTAGCCTCTGTGCATGTCGCTCGTCATCAGAGTCGGCTCATCTGTCCACGCCCAGTATGAACCATCCTCCGACCGATCCTCCCTAGGCAGGTCTCTAGCCACGAATAGGTACCTGTTGTCAATCTCGTCGAGAGGAAACGTCGTCCCCTCTATGTTGGCCACATGCCTGAACCAGGCGCCCTGGCCGAGGAATGTCGAGAAAAGGCACCCAGAAGAGTGCTGCATGACATCAATCCCCTCAGATGCCCTCTGGAGCCTATATTTTGAGGGCTGGTACTGGTGTGTGTTCGCCACCAGCAGGTCATTCAGGGCAGGGTCAGTCACTATCTTGTTCCCACTGGTAGTAACAATCTCTGCTTGTAGACGCGGCAGCGTATTGACGATCGCCCCTCCATTTATTGCGGTCCTGACATCTTCCGCAAAGCTATCCGGGTCACTCCCCATGTAGAATCCATATGAGCCATCGTCGTCATCTGCCCGTGGATGGCTATTCACCCCCATTACCGGGGTCTTGTCGTCCACGGAGTGGGCTATGGAAGTCAGAGTCCCATCGCCACCTAGGACAACTACCAGATCTGGGTCATCGAAATCCCCCCTACGGACCGTCTCTCTCGCTGTATAGTCGACCCTCACCGAGCCTTGCCTTTCCAGCTCATCCAATGCCTTCCTGACGGTTTCTAGGGCCTTGTCGTGAACCTCCTCGAAGTTCTTCTTGTAGACGACAAGCACATCGGTCACGTCTTCGCCCTCGTCCTACCCTCTAAGTCGTCCCATATAGGAGACTCGCCTCTCCATTTTCCGAATTATTGTGACCTCTGTTGCATGCCTTCATCAGCATCGAGCTCCCGCGAGATGATGTGAGAGTGCCACTGGCGGTGATTTTCCTTGTCATCTCCGCCCCGCTTTCGGGGTGCTTGCAAGTCGAGGAAGACCCCTGTCCAGACTCGAACTGCTTCCCCCTTACATCCGATGCCTTGAATGGCATACTCTCTGATGGTAGCTCATTCAACGTCCTCGCCTATTCTCAAATGTACGACAGACTGAGGGTGGAAACAACCGCCTCCTCTACGGTCCAAGGTCAATTTGGAGAAGTGTACTGGAGCGTGGCGAAGGACGACTCCAAACAACTCAGATCCGTCGCCACTAGGGTCACTCTAGGTACATATTCGATGAACAACGAGGTAATTGAAGGTGGCGAAATCACCAACATCAGGATCGGAAATGTCTGGTTCGAGGGCAGGGACGAGGCGCCAAATTATTCGGATCCGTTCGAGGAATTCGCGCAGTTGTCAACCATGGACCCTGACGGGGACTGGCCTCCTTTCGGATTCGACACAACTCAGATTTCTGGACTGGACTGGAGGATCACAGGGGACGAGTCATCACTGCAGCAAGTCGCATCTGCAACTAATTCCTCACACACAATCGTCCTCGAGTTGATGGGGAGCCCTCCGATCATCACTTCCATAGAGACATATGCAGGAGATGAAGATCAATTCACACTTACTATTTCCACAGGAGACGAGGTCGAATTGACCCTGAGGGAGGATATCGAAAGAGCGCCCCTGGGATTTAGCCCGGATGGAACATCCTTAGTCGAGGGCGGGGTTACTCAGTGGGCTGGCTCAGTTCAGAGTGGCTTTGCAACGGAAGCAAATCCATCCGAACTGGTCATTCACGGAATAATAGGCTCAGACGAGAATGCTTCTACGGCATCCTCGATGAAATTGGACTCTGGGGCCTACAATGAAACCCTGGCAGATGGAACTTGGTGGGATTTCACCTGGTCCGATCAGGATTCAGACGGACTCGTATCTAGTGGCGACATATATGCCGTCAGGACTAATGCCACGGGAGAACTTAGCATTGCAGTATATGACCTGTGGGCAGATGCATGGACCGGGGGCCCTCTCGCGTCACAGGATTGAATCACAGTCATATTCAAACGGCCCATGGCCAAGGGCCCGACATGTCCGGAGACAGGCATCCCCTGTCACGTCTACTGGTCCATCTCAGAGATCATAGGTCAACGGTAATTCTCGCTTCGATATGCTCCATTCTGAACAAAATCTGGGACCTCGCCCCACCAGTGCTGATTGGGATGGCAATAGACGTCGTCTCTGCTAGAGAGGACTCTTTCCTAGCTGGGATGGGATATCCGGATGTGTACGAACAGCTGTATATACTAACGGGACTGACAGTCTTGATCTGGGTTCTCGAATCATTATTCCAGTATTTCTACGCAGTTCTTTGGAGGAATCTTGCTCAGACCGCACAGCATGAGCTCAGGATGTCCGCCTATTCACACATTCAAGACTTGGAGATGCAATGGTTCTCGGAGCAGTCTACAGGTGGATTGATGTCCATAATGAACGATGACGTCAATCAACTAGAGAGATTCCTCGATCAAGGGGCCACCGACCTCCTTCACGTGGCAACCACGATTATCGTTGTCGGAGGGATAATGTTCACCGTCGCACCGGAAGTAGCCCTGCTAGCAATTATCCCCGTCCCCGTGATAGTCACAGGGTCTTTCATGTATCAGCGAAGGATCGGGACTCGCTACTCCCTAGTCAGAAACAAGGTCGCTGAGCTAAATGCCCTGTTGAACAATAATCTCCAGGGAATCACAACCATCAAGTCATTCACAGCCGAGAAGAGGGAGGCAAGCCGTGTCGAGGCCGCTTCCACCTCATACAGAGATGCAAATCGCGAGGCAATCAGACTCTCCGCATCCTTCGTTCCGATAATCAGAATGGCCATATTATTCGCCTTCACTGCAAACATGCTCGTCGGAGGTTGGTTCGCGCTAGAGGGAAAAATAGGCCTGGGCGCATACTCCGTGATTGTCTTCATCACCCAGAGGCTTCTTTGGCCCCTGACCCGTCTCGGAGAAACATTTGACCTATACCAGAGGGCCATGGCATCTACCACGAGGGTCCTGGACCTGCTAGACACGGAAGTCGGTATAGTGGAGGGGGAAACCGCCATCGACAAAGTCAGCGGCGAGATTTCCTTCAGTGACGTAAGCTTCTCTTATCCGGGAAGGGAGACTGTCCTGGAGGGCGTCAACCTGACAGTCCCTTCTGGAAAGACCGTTGGCTTGGTAGGCTCGACAGGTTCTGGAAAGACAACAATGGTCAGGCTCCTTCTCAGATTTCACGATCCCGATCAAGGTTCGGTTTCGTTGGACGGCCATGATGTCAGGGAACTAACCCTGGACTCACTCAGAGGTTCGATATCCCTCGTCAGTCAGAACACCACACTATTTCCTGGTACCGTAATGGACAATGTGAGGTATGGCAGCCCATTGGCCAGTGAGGACGAAGTTTTCGAGGCTGCCAGGATAGCAGAGGCGGTTTCGTTCATTGAAAATCTCCCTGAGGGTTGGAATACCGACATAGGCGAGGGAGGGCACAAACTTTCGGGCGGTCAGAGGCAAAGGATTGCAATAGCCAGAGCGGTACTAAAAGACGCCCAAGTATTGGTCCTAGACGAGGCCACCAGCAATGTAGACAACGAAACAGAGGCAGCTCTGAAGAGGTCCATAGGCTTGATCTCCAGAGACAGGACCACTTTGATTATCGCGCACAGGCTATCCACAGTTAGGAATGCGGACATGATTGCGGTTCTGGGCGACGGCGGCATTACAGAAACCGGAACCCACGAGTCCCTTCTGGAGTCGGGAGGGCTGTATTCTAGACTCTGGGCGGTCCAGACAGGTGAGCCAGGGGAACACAGGGGGTGAAGAATTGGCAGATGACGAATTCCCTCCGACATTCCCCGAACTGGCTAAGATGATCGGAATATCGCCAGAATCGATTGGTGACGGGAAATGCACGGTTAGAACGACCGTCCAGAAAGAGCACCTAAACGCAGGAGGGGTCGCTCACGGTGGGCTCCATGCCACAATGCTAGACACTGCACTAGGGGGGGCACTAGTGTCGGCCCTCTCCAAGGAAGAGTGGTGTGCAACAGCGGAAATTGATGTTTCTTACATCCGGCCAGCAGTAGAGGGCGACACACTCGGGGCATCGGGGAGGGTCGTCAAGAGGGGAAAGAATCTGGCTCACTTGGAGGGGGAAATTATCGATCATAATGGAAGGCTGATAGCCACAGCCAAGGGGACATGGGCCATCTGGGTTCCAAGTGACCAAGGTGGGTCCGGAAACAGGTGATGACGGGAACACCTTGATGAGGAGACGCCCTCCCCTATGCACCATGGCACGCGTAGACTCAATGCTATGGTTCATGCTAGGTTTCGCTCAATTGATACTCGGCCGCGACATCGGCGGAGGGGACCCAACTCTGGAACTTCTGGGCATCATCCTGCAGGGAACTGGAGGCAGCTCGGTAATTCTTGGAATATACTTCCTCATGTTCCTGGCAAGGCATGAGAAAGAGTTCGCCGATGGGTACTCGAAGATGGAGAAGACTGCCTTCCTCAGAGATGCAGAAGGCCACATAATCGACCTAGAGGATACCACGCCTAAAGCCGTAAAGGCAGTTTGGTATGTAATCCCAGCCGGACTGACCCTGATTGGCGCCTTGGCTTGGCTAACTGGATGAAAAGATGGCATTAGATGACATGATTGACCGGATGATCGAGAATCCGGCCTACGACCAGATGGGCGGATATCAGCTGTTCCTGAGGAGATTTGCTATCCCAGTCGTTCTGATATTGATCGCCCTCTTCATCTACACCGCTTTGGATGAGTACCTCAGCAGTAGTTGGAATCTGATAGTGACTTCTGCACTCACCGGCCTATGTGTTGGCCCAATCCTCACATTGGAGAGGTACACTGCAATGAGAAAGCAGAACAAGTAATATAACGCAGACAAAATTAGCCGAATGGGTCAAATGCCTAACCCTCCCGTAGGTGTTCAATGGTAGACATTGACGACTTCAACATTTTCGATTTGGTTGGGCTGGGGGAGGCAACGGGTCTCGAGTTCATTTTCGCAGCATCCGCTCTTCTGGGGGGGATTTTGTTCCTCTTGTGGTTCATACTAATGACAGTTGGAGGGGTGGCCGAAGGGGTCTTCGAGGGACTCTTCGGATTAGAGATAGACGTACTAAGTTCGGATGCCTCGTTCAAGGCCCTTACCTTCCAAGGAGTCATGGCATTCATGATGTTCTTCGGACTGGCTGGTTTGTTCGTCCTGAAATCTGACGGCTCCGATCCAGTCGCAGTGGCCGTTGGAGGGATTGCAGGTACGGCATCAATGTACGGGACCGCCAAGCTATTCGAGCTATTCTTAGCGATGCAATCTACTGGCAATGTGGAGATTGAGGACGCGGTCGGATCCAAGGGTACAGTATACCTGGTGATACCCCATGAGGGCGTTGGACAGGTACAGATTGAGACGGGCGGCTCCCTTTCTACATACAACGCAAGGTCAGCCGATCAGCAGGAGATTGGAACTGGGAGAATGATTGAGGTCGTGGGAACTCTGGGAGAGGTCCTTCTGGTGAAGAGGATTTGAGATTCTCCGAAGTATTTGCTCCACCAAACCCTTCTTTCGCCTTTGCCGGCAAAGACTTCATGACTAGGAACTCCCTCTTGGGTTCAGGAGTGACTACGAATGGCAACAGCAGGAGCAATTGGAACGATTGGAATTTTTGCGATAATACTGGTACTAGTGGCTGTGGTGATATTTTTCTCACAGAGGTACAAGAGATGCCCTCCAGACCAAGTTATGGTGATTTACGGGCGGACGGCAAAGCAGGCAGATGGCAAGGCAAAGCCTTCCAAGGTGGTGCATGGTGGTGCCGCTTTAGTATGGCCTCTGATTCAGGACTACGCATACATATCATTGAAGCCGATGCCAATCAACATTGATCTAAAGGGCGCCCTTTCACTCCAGAACATCAGGATTAACGTCCCTAGCACATTCACCGTTGGCGTTAGTAAGGAGCCATCCATAATGGCCAACGCTGCAGAGAGGCTATTGGGATTCAAGATACCCGAAATAGAGAAGCTCGCCGAGGAAATCATCCTCGGCCAGCTACGTCTCACAGTCGCCTCTCTGACAATTGAGCAGATAAACCAAGACAGAGACGCCTTCCTTTCCCTGATTACACAGAACGTAGATCAGGAGCTAAGAAAGTTCGGACTAACACAGTTGAACGTCAACATCGTCGACATCACTGACGAGTCGGACTACATCGAAAGCATCGGTAAGAAGGCTGCTGCAACCGCAGTCGAGAATGCCCGCGTCGACGTTGCAAACGCCGAGAGGGACGGTGCAATAGGGGCCGCCGAGGCAAACAAGGAGAGAGAGATTCAGGTCGCCAACGCAAACGCAGATGCGGAGATGGGTCGAAAGGAAGCCGAGCAGAGGCAGAGGGTTTTCGTCGAGCAGCAGGAGGCAATGGCAATTGCTGGTGAGAACACGGCACAGGCAGAGATCGCGGGAGCAAATGCGGACCTTGCTGAGGCAGAAGCTCATGCAAAGAAGAGGGCCGACGTCGCCACTGCTCAAGCTGAGGCAGAGATTCAACGAGCATTCTACTCAGAAGAGGAAGAGAGGCTTCGCGCCACAGAAATTGTTCAAATCAACATCCAAAAGCAGCAGATAGAGATCGCTGCCGAGGCCGAGGCAGAGCGACAACGCAGAGTTGCACGTGGTGAGGCCGACGCGATTCTAGCCAAGTATGAGGCCGAGGCGGAAGGTATCCAGAAGGTCCTTGACGCAAAGGCCCAGGGTTACCAGAGCCTTGTTTCAAGTGCATCAGGCGATCCCAAGGCCGCAGCGACACTACTGATGGTTGAGAAGATCGAAAGCATGGTTGCCGCACAGGTCGAGGCAATTAGGAACCTCAAGATTGACAAGATCACAGTGTGGGACAGCGGAAACTCTCCTGATGGAAACTCCGCTACCAGTAACTTCGTTAGCAGCTTGGTCCAGAGTCTTCCACCGATCCATGATGTAGCCAAGATGTCAGGCGTCGAACTACCCGACTATTTGGGTTCAATGACAGAAGATGAGTCCTGATTGGACATCAGACATCCTCATGTGCTCAACCTATCTGGGTGTGCCATGGAAGATACAGGCGTCGTAATAGTGGGAGGGGCCAGGACTCCCTTCTGCGAGTGGCTTGGAGGAAAGAGGGGCGACGGCGGACCTGGTGGTAGACTCTCATCTATCAGTGCTGAGGAGCTAGGCTCTATTGCCATAAGTGGAGCAATGGAAAAGACCGGTACAGACCCAAGTGAGATTGACCACGTGGTCATGGGTCACGCCCTTCAGACATCCTCACAGGCAATTTTTGGCGCTCGTCGAGCCGGTCTAAATTCTGGAATCCCCAACGAGGTTCCTATGCTTACACTGAACAGGCTATGCGGCAGTGGAGCCCAATCAGTCGTAACTGCGGCTCAGATGATAATGCTCGGAGAGGCAGAGGTCGTTGTAGCAGGCGGCATGGAAAACCTCAGTCAGGCACCCCATGTCCTTCGGGATATGCGAGATACGTACAAGCTTGGAAGGCCCCCCCGGCAGGGCGACGAGGTTCCAAAGGACATGGAGGACTACCTTTTCACAAATCTCAGGGATGACGTATGCGGATATTTCATGGCCCAAACAAGTGACGAGTTATGCCGTAGAGTTGGCGTCACAAGGGAGGAGGCGGACAGCTTTGCGGCAATGAGCCATCAGAAGACCGAGAGTAGTATTTCCGAGGGTACTTGGAGGCAAGAGATAGTAGAGGTCGAGACGCCCGATGGCACAGTGGGATATTCAGACGAGGATCACGTGGTCATCGGCACCACTCAGGAATCATTATCCGGCCTGCGAACCCATTTCGGACCTGAATCCCTAGTAACTGCTGGAAATGCCTCAGGAGTGGTAGATGGTGCAGCTGCATTGGTCGTAAAATCCGCATCTAGGGCAGCCGCTGACGGCGACTCCCCGTTATCCAGGATAGTATCATGGGGGATTGTCGGGCTCGAACCGGCAATAATGGCGCATGGCCCAGTTCCGAGTAGCATTCTCGCATTGGAGAAAGCCGGGCTAGAGGCCAGTGAAATCGATTTGTGGGAAATCAACGAGGCCTTCGCAGGACAGTGTGTCGCCTGCATCAAGGACCTTGGGATAGATCCTGAGAAAGTGAATGTGAATGGTGGCGCGGTGGGCCTAGGGCACCCTCTCGCAGCAACAGGCACAAGGCTCCTTCTAACGCTGTCTTTGGAATTGAGGAGAAGGGGCGGAAGGTATGGCGTAGCCACTGCGTGTATCGGAGGAGGGCAAGGAATTGCCATTGTTCTAGAGTCATTGAACGCTAGAAATTAACTCCGTAGCATTAATCTGTGGTAATGCGCGCCAAAGAACCGTTACTATGAGTGCTAGTCGTAAGAGAAGCCTGGTCAAGACCCTCACTTGGAGGATTATCGCTACAACTGACACTTTCATTCTGACTCTTTTAGCCTCAACATGGTTTTCCGAGGATTTGGGGATTGATTCAACTGAGGCCTTTGCACTTGCTGGTACTGTTGCCGGTTTGGAAGTCGTAACAAAAATGGTCCTGTACTACCTGCATGAAAGGGGATGGAGCTCCTTGGATTGGGGGCAGGACGAAGAACCCCTCTCAGAAAATTCCGAGTAGTCCGGCCAAATGGCCGAATATTGCGCCACCCGCTATTATCGCACCCAGTGAGGAACCGATATTCCCTAGTGCCGTAACAAGTAGGACCTTCCCAACCCGATTTTTCCATAGGAGGGAGACCGAGTCGAGGGTTAGAAAATCACTGGCGTCCTTTCCTGTCGGGGAAGCGACCTTCAGTTGAGTATAGCCAGCAAACCATCCTGCAGCTACTGTTGGATTGAGCGACGTGATTGGGGAGGCAATGGCCCCTACAATCACAGAAAGAGGATGCCCCCTAGCAATTGCCACGCCGATTCCGGCAAGAGCTGCGTTCAGGATAAGCCACGTCTCTGCAGTCTCTCTCAACTCGCCGAAGTGGCCATTCTGGACCATCCATAGGCAAGCCGCCACTAGCACCAGCGGGATTCCCCACATTATCGCCCTTGGCCAGATCGACTTGCGTGGCTTTTCAGTAAGTTCTTCCATCCTCTTGCCGACGAATCCTTCGGAATCCGAAAGATGCTGGACAATTCCTTTGATGTGTCCAGCTCCAACTATGGCGAGAATCCTGCCTTCCTTCCTTTCTCTGATTTGTTTAATTCTCCCAGCTATGTATTCATCTCGCTCGTCGATTAGAACCTCTCCTGCCCCGGGGGCAACGGAACGAGCCTCCTCCATCAGATTGCTTAGGAGATCGGTATCCTCTAGGACCTCGTCCAGATCGACCTCCTCGTCTTCCTCATCGGCCCAAAGTAACGTGTCGAGAACCCTCCATTTCTCCCTGATGCTCATCTTCCCCCATGCTCTTCGGAGAGTGGAAACAACGTCCCTGTCCACCAATTCAACTGGAATTTCTGCTTCCCTAGCCTCCAAAACAGCCGCTAGAAGCTCAGCTCCGGGTTTTTCACCGGTCGAGACCCCCATACGACGCTGTTCGGCAGCCAGAGCAGTTTGCAAAATGATCATCGCCGACTTCCCTTCATTGATGATCTTCAGAAGGTCCTCCGAATCAATGGATTCTGGTTCTGTGAGGGAAGCCATCCTTGACTCGCACAGTTCCACGGCAACTATGTCCGGCGAGTATTGGGAAATCTGCTCCTTGACTAGTTCCACTGACTTACTACTCACATGAGCTGTCCCGATAATCCTCAGGCCCTCATCAAAATCAATCACATTGGAGCTATTTGTCATGATTTCACCCAATTCCGCCCATCATGGAGAATAAATCGGAATGCTCTCTGACATCGTGAACCCTGATGATGTCCACGCCCTTGTCCTTGGCCATAGCAGCAACCCCGAGAGTTCCGGCAAGCCTATCCTCGGACAAGTCCCTTCCAAGCATTTGCTTGAACATGCTCTTCCTGCTTACCCCCCACATCAGGCCCATTTCATCTGATGGAACCACCGATCTGCCGGACGAGAGAAGGGAGATGTTGTGCTCCAGCAACTTTCCGAACCCTATTCCCGGATCTACAATGACGTTAGATGGCTCCACCCCTCGCTCAATCAGCCTTCTAGATGTGGAAATTAGGTCATTCCTAACTTCCTCCAAAACATCCCCATACGTGGGGTTCTCTTGCATGTTGGATGGTAGCCCCTTCATGTGCATTAGGCATATGGGGCATCCCGCTTCAACAATTAGATCAGCCATCCTCGAATCCCCGAGCGATGAAACATCATTCACCATGTCGGCTCCAGCATCCAGAGCCATCCTAGCCACAAACTCCCTCCTCGAGTCTATGGATATCCCTGCTTCGGGCAACTCGTCCCTGACAGCCTCAATTATTGGAATAACACGACGAGCCTCCTCCTCCTGACTAACCTCCACGGCTCCCGGACGAGTTGATTCACCCCCTATGTCTATCCATTCTGCACCTTCCTCAAACATACTTGTCGCCTTTTCGACGGCATTTTCTATCCCCTCTACCCTAGAATCCGCATGGAATGAGTCTGGAGTCACATTCAACACCCCCATTATGCGGGGAAAACCGCTGTCGCGGCGTTTCAGGATAGGTCGCCAGTCGGCCATGTGTGGGGTGCCATTAGTCGCATGCTTTATGATGTGACGGAGGCCGATTAATGCGATGGTAATGGGAGACGAAGCTCTGGAAGAGTCCATCAATGCCCCTATTGGGGCAATTTCGGCACCTGAAGTCCCTGAAGGCCCAACTAGTGAGTCACTTGAATTGATGGAGTCCATTATCCAAAGATTGCAGCCCTCCGACAGGCACGATATCAGGGACATGATTAGCTACAGGGCACAAGTATCTGGAGGCATGATTGCAATGACCTTGGTGTTTTGGTGGATTACAATCGACAAAGGCGCCGAGTCACTTGGGGATTCAGAAATCCCCTTGTCGGCCTTCGGAGGATTCACATTCAGAGAGATAAGTATGATTGTTCCCGCTCTTTCACTCCTTGCGACTCTCGTTATGTCGATAGGAAGGGAAACTGGAAATGCCATTCTGAACAACATAGGAGGGGGATTAATCGTGTTAGTTGTTTTCTACATATCAGAGCCATTTGGGAGCACCATCCTTGGCTCAGGAATAGATGCACAGTCAGCAGCATTCGCTTCAGGGCGGCTCGTTGCTATGGCACTAATGATCGGCCTAGCAACCAAGTTCTTCTGGGATGCAATCCTATTGCAGTGGGTGAGAAGTACGATGATGAACATGGGTGTGGACTTATTCCCCTCCGAAGAGCAAGAAGAATTCGTCAGTCATGCTGATGAGGCTCCCCCTCTGGGGTGAATCCGTGAGCGAGCAAAAGGAGCCGCGCCTTTCTGTCCTTAGACTAGGCCATAGAATCGAAAGGGACAAGAGGATTACATCGCATCTAGGGCTTACGGCTAGGGCATTCGGGGCCGATGAGATAATTCTCTCAGGGGAAGAAGACGATACCCCCCTGGAGACATGGAAGGAAGTTTCCGAGAGGTTCGGTGGAACTCTTGAGTGCAGGTACGAGCCCAAGCCTATGAGGTGGCTGCGTAACTTTTCAAAGGAAGGAGGAAGGATTGTTCATCTCACCATGTACGGTAAATCATGGCGTGAGATCTCGGAAACTATTCCTTTCGATAGTCCAGTAGTTGTAGTGGTCGGGGGAACCAAGGTCCCAGGGGAACTCTTCGGGATTGCCGATTACAACGTCGCAGTCGGCAATCAGCCACACTCAGAGGTAGCAGCTCTAGCAGTATTTCTGGACACATGGAGGGGTGAATTGGGGTCCGAAAGGTTCTCCGATGGTAAGGTTGAGGTAGTCCCTAGCGATAGCGGCAAGAAGATAGTAACCAAAGAAGACTAGTGCCTAGAAAAACCTCTTTCCTTTCTCAATGATTAAGAGTCTTACTTGAGCAGGTTTGCTGATGTCGGCAACCGGGACACGACGCGGATTCGTTCCCGGCGCAGGTATCCCGGGTGTGGAAGATCCACCGGCCTTCCAAGATGCAGCAGATTTGTTATTGGATTCTACGGGAATTGATCAGCCCAGCGATGTCTCCGGTTTACTGATTCTTGCAGATGGAACTAGGTTCACAGGAAGGCTATTCGGCGCCGATGCCATAGCTCAGGGGGAGTTAGTTTTCACTACTGGGATGTGTGGTTACCAAGAGAGCCTCACTGATCCATCCTTCGCCGGGCAGGTACTCACATTTACGTGGCCTCTGTTGGGCAACTATGGGATAATACCTGGAATTTCTGAGTCATCGGGAGTTCACCCTAGGGGGGTTGTTTGCAGGCAGATGATGGGGAACCCGGATCACAGGGACTCGATAGGCAGCATCCACGACCTTCTGGCCGCCCACGGAGTTCCTGGGATACAGGGGGTGGATACCAGGGCAATTACCAGGAGGGTCAGGGAGCATGGAACACTCCTTTGCGTGTTCGGCCCCCAAAGTAGGGAGGGCGAGATGGAAACGATCCTTTCGAAAATGAAGCCCCCTGATTTGGATGATTTGGTTGAATCGGTAACTCTCGAGAAACCCGTTTTGATAAATCCCGGTGCACAAGACGGAAATGGGAAGAATCTGCCTAGACTGGCAGTTTTGGATTGTGGAATTAAGCATAATATTCTCAGAGAACTTTCCAAGAGGTTTGAGGTGATTTGGTGCCCTGCCTCTCTCAGTTTCGATGAAATAATGAGTGAATGGAGGCCTGACGCAATTTTCGCATCAAATGGCCCTGGAGACCCCGCACATCCAGGTTCTGCAACCGCCGCTAGGAATACTCTCGCCAGAGCAGTCAGGGAGGATATGCCGGTGATGGGAATTTGCCTAGGTCACCAGCTTATGGGGCTAGCTGCGGGACTTAGGACGTACAAATTGAGATACGGGCACAGAGGGGCCAATCAGCCAGTATTGGACTTGGTAACTGGCAAGGTGGACATCACTAGCCAGAATCATGGTTTTGCAGTCGAAGACCCCGAAAGAGGAATGCTGGCACCTCATCCTAGCGGTGCATGCTCAGAATCCGGAGAGAATACTCTCGAAGCCGACTTTGAGGTTAGGCACGTAAACGCCAACGACAGGACCGTAGAGGGACTCGATCTGGTTGGAAAGCCTGCGTTCACAGTTCAGTTCCATCCAGAGGCATGCCCAGGCCCACATGACGCCTCGCCTCTTTTCGATAGATTTGCTGATATTGTCGAAGACCACCTGTCAGGAGACCCCCAAGCTGCGATAATTGGAGGAGGTGGTAGCTGATGCCTCGTCGTGATGACCTTCGTAGAATAGTAATCCTTGGTAGTGGACCAATCAGGATAGGACAAGCCGCAGAGTTCGACTTCTCAGGGTCCCAGGCTTGCAGAGCACTACGCGATGACGGATACGAGGTCATCCTGATTAACTCCAACCCAGCTACTATCCAGAATGATCCAGAGATGGCTGACAGGATATACATCGAACCCCTTCTTCCTGAGGTAGTTAGGAGAATTCTAGAGATGGAGAAGCCCGATGCCCTCCTAGCTGGGATGGGCGGTCAGACTGCCTTGAATATCGCCTCAGCACTGGCCAAGGATGGAACCTTGAACGAGTTGGGAGTGGAGCTGATTGGCTGCGATTTGGCTTCTATTGATGAGGCAGAGGATAGGGACCTATTCAAGAGGGTGTGCGAGAGCATTGACCTTCCTGTTTGTGAGGCTGTAGCATGTTCATCCATCGAAGAGGTCCTTTCCGCCGCTGACAAGATCGGGCAGTTCCCCCTCTTGATTCGTCCCGCCTTCACGCTTGGCGGCTTAGGCGGCGGAACTGCATTCAACAGGGGCGAATTAGTCGAGATAGCCAGTCAGGGGCTTCTTCAGTCCGCGATAGGCCAAGTCCTCATCGAGGTCAGTATATTGGGCTGGCAGGAGCATGAATACGAGGTAATGAGGGACGCATCGGACAATGCGATAATTGTCTGCACTATGGAGAATCTAGACCCAATGGGCGTCCACACGGGGGAGTCAGTAGTAGTAGCACCTCAGCAGACCCTCTCGGATCAGGATCACCAAATGCTTCGGGACGCAGCACTCAAGTTGATTCGCAGACTAAACATCAAGGGCGGGTGCAATGTTCAATTTGCAGTCGAACAATCAACCGGGCAGTACAGAGTCATCGAGGTAAATCCGAGAGTTTCGAGATCCTCCGCTCTTGCATCCAAGGCCACAGGCTATCCAATAGCCAGAATGGCCGCACTCATAGCTGTCGGATACACCCTGGATGAGCTTCCAAATCCCATTACTGGAGAGGGAACTACTGCTGCATTTGAGCCCACACTAGATTACTGCGTGGTGAAAATTCCAAGATGGCCATTTGACAAATTCAGGACAGCTGATAGGGTAATTGGCACTTCAATGAAGTCAACTGGCGAGGTTATGGCGATAGGGAGGTGCTTCGAAGAAGCATTCCTCAAGGCATGGGCTAGTCTGGAATACGGTCAGCCACACCCAAGACCCCTTACTATGGCCGACGCATCCGGTGGCGAAACGATGGATGAGAGGGCCTCTGAATCACTACCTACGGCCATTCTTGAAGACTGGTTGAGAATTCCTACTGACAGGAGGATGGGCGCATTGATGGAAGCCTTCAGGAGAGGGTATTCGATAGAGGATGTCCGAGATCTCACAGGAGGCGTGACAAGGTGGTTCTTGCATAGATTCGAGAATATGGCTGCTATAGAAACAGAAATCCGGGCAGCTGGAGAAATGGGAGTAAGGCCTTCCGAGGTTCCCGAGTCTCAGTTGAGGTCCTGGAAGGGGGCGGGATTCACTGACTTGCATATCGCGGATGCACTGGCAGGTTTCCCGTCATCGGGATTCAAGGACCTCCCTGCGGGCAGGGACGAGTCAGCAGTCACCTCCAGAAGGCATCAGTTAGGGATTCACCCAAGGTTCCGCATGGTCGACTCCTGCGCAGCAGAATTCGCTGCCGTCACTCCTTACTACTACGCTACTTACGAGGGCGGCTCGGCACCCCCTGGTATTGATCATGTACCCGGTCTAGATGATTTCATTAAACAGAGAATCGTTGTCATCGGCTCTGGGCCAATAAGGATCGGACAGGGAATAGAGTTCGACTATGGGTGCGTTCACGCTGTAGGGGCCATTCGTGACATGGGTCATGAGGCCATCATAGTAAACAACAACCCAGAGACAGTCTCTACAGATTTCGACACCAGCGATAGACTCTACTTCGACCCCCTGTCATTGGAATCAGTCTCAGAGATATTACTACGTGAGAAGGCCCACGGAATCCTCCTCCAATTTGGTGGCCAGACAGCAATCAACCTCGCTTTGCCACTAGCTGACAGCCTTCCCCACTTGTCATCAATGGGGCTTGACCTAGTTATTGAGGGAACTACCCCAGGAGCCGTGGATGAGGCAAGTGACCGTGAGAGATTCGAGGAATTCGCAGATAGAAACGGCCTAAGGATGCCTAGGGGGTCCACCGCAATAGATCCCGAGGGAGTTAGAAGGGCGGTGGCCGAGATTGGCTACCCGGTACTGATTAGGCCGTCTTATGTCCTAGGTGGAAGGGGAATGGAGATACTTTCTGACAACAGTCAGTTGGATGCATACATGAATGAGGCATACTTGGCACCTGACAGGCCCTTACTTATTGACGAGTACCTAGGAAATGCCGTGGAGCTGGATGTCGATGCCGTATGCGACGGAGAACAAGTATTGGTCGGCGCTATCATGGAGCACCTAGAGGAGGCTGGTATCCATTCTGGCGACTCCACTTGTTTCATACCTCCACAGAACATTTCACAGAGTATCCTATCGGAGGTTGAGGAATGGACCAAGAGAATTGGAATTAGGCTAGGGATTAGGGGATGCTTCAACATTCAATATGCAATTCGCGATGAAGTACTCTACGTGCTGGAGGTCAATCCAAGGGGGTCCAGAACATTCCCCTTTGTTGCAAAGGCCACAGGCGTCCCTCTGGCCAGGATTGCAGCCAGGCTAGCATTGGGGGAGAAGCTCTCCGATCTAGAAATCCCCGAACCTCAGACGGAAGCAGTCTGCGTCAAGGCACCAGTTTTCCCATTCATCAAACTAAGGGGGCTCGATCCGGCCCCGGGACCAGAGATGAAATCAACCGGCGAAGTCATGGGGTCCCACGTCAGACCAGCAGCAGCTTATCTCAAAGCGAGACTTGCAACAGAGCTTCCCGTTCCGACTACCGGTGGCGTGTACATCACCGTGAAGGATGAGGACAAGCACGAAATGATAGAATTGGCCAGAAGACTTCACGATTTGGGATTCCGTTTGCATGCCACCAGAGGTACAGCGAGGGTTCTTCGCGAAGTAGGCGGAATAGAGGTTGAGACTTGCTATAGGATAGCTGAGAGAATGTCCCCCGACGCTCTTGACCTGATGAGGAAGGGGATGATTCAGTTGGTAATTAACACCCCTCGTTCTACAGGGGGAGCTGTATTGGACGGGAATATGATGAGAAGACTAGCTGTAGAGTTGAACATCCCCTTCGTCACCACTATGGCAGGAGCAAGGATGGAGGTAGAGGCGATTGCCGAGATGCAGATCGGCACCCCAGAACCCAGGCTGCTGGAAATCGCCACTCTGAGCTAATCTTAATCGATGAAAACCCTCGATGAGATTTCCTCCAGGGATACCTCACAGAATTCCCCCTCTCTAAGATTGTAATCAGATAACTCCATGCCACCCGTGGATTTTCGGTGTAGGCTAAGCACCACATTTCCCAAAGCCTCGAAGATCCTCCTGACTTCCCTCTTCCTTCCCTCTTCGATGGTAAGTAAGGCACTATATTCACCTTCCAAGGAAATTTTCGCCTTCTTCGAAATATAATTCTCGCTCTTCTCACCATCTGAAATTGAGATTCTGACGCCATTCCTGATCGACATGGCCTGTTCTTCGTCTATTGCCGACTGAGTTTCGACTCTGTACGTCTTGCCCACGCCTCCCTTTGGATCGGTGATTCTATGGGCAATTTTTCCGTCGGTTGTAACTAGAAGGAAGCCCGTGGTTCCCTCATCAAGCCTCCCTACAGTTACCAGTGAATGAAACGTCTTGGGATCGAGGGCGTCTCTGAAAATCTCGAAGACCGAAGTCTTGCCAAGCTCAGCCTCTTGTTCGTTAAGTCTTGAGCAGATTACGCCAGCCGGCTTATTGAGTAGGAAATATTTGTCCTCGCCGAGAAGTTCGATAAGCTCCCCATCGAACGAAACAACCCTCTTCTTCGGGTTGAAATCATATGCTATATCCTTGACAATTTTCCCATTTACGGTAACACGGCCACTCCATATCGCATTCTTCACATCGTTTTTTGACTTGAAGGCCCCAGACTTTGAAAGGAACTGGTGAAGCCTCATCTAATCCACGCCCATATTATTTTCAATCTATCCTGAATGTACACACCTCGGGCCTTGCGAAGAACCGATGCCTGTTTCTTGCAACTAAGTCGTAGGCCATGTCTCTAATTGGAAGTGGTACCAACCAAAGAATTGGGAACCAAATTTTCCAATGCCACTTAAGGTACAGTAGGCACCTAATAGCCGCAGAAGATTTCACGAAAACTTCCTCCCCTCTGAAAAGATAGACAGTATCTGTCTCCCTTTTCCAAATCTCCATCCCTGAAATCAACTCTTCCCCCTCTTTGGAAGCTATTTCCCTGTATGCTATGTCTGCCTCCTTGTGTAATCTGGGATCCATGAAATTAGCCAGCCCGTGGCATAGGCCGCAGTCTCCATCCAATAGGAGGGCATCTCGACCCTCTGAAATATGCAAGTTCAGACCTCCTCTGCCGACCAAGTATGAACCAGAACTCCCTCTGACATGTGGACCAAATCAGGTTTCAGTAAATCCTCGATCCCTAAGTCATAAATCCCGGTCAGCGAGTTTGAATTAATCGAAGCCCGGCCTTCTCTGAACTTCCACGGGTCATGCTGTGTATGTGCGATGCAGAGCTTTCCCCTGTGGACCGTGTAGAGGCAATATCTCTCAAATAGAAATTCTTCGAGAGTGCCCTTTTCAGCCTCTCTAACTTCTCCAATTGCCTTGCATGTCCCCTGTATGCCAACTCCTCCATCCTTCCTCTCGCTATTCCAACTGTAGGTCCATCCATCGACGTCCAATCTGGCTTTGCAATATCTGTATGGCAACCCATAAGCCCATGGGGCATAGTTGCAGGTTACTAGGCTCTGCGCGTCAAGCGTGATAAAAAGAACACCAGATCTACCTCCCTTTGTCACGTATGTCCTGATATTGAATTCTGGGAAAGTAGAAATCCAGGGGACACTGAAAGTAAGCCTAGGTCTTACGTTCGTCATCATGAAGGGTATCGTACCAACATACGCTTTCCCCTCAAAGGTATCCAACTGGAGGCCTTCTGGGATGTAGGGGGCAAGCCTCTCAGGATCCACTTCCCAGTGGAGGAAACTTAGGTTCCTCCATTCCTGAATTAGTGCATGACTTCTGGGTGGCATTGGGAATGGAAGGTGATCAGTTCTCATCAAGACACCCCTTCAGATGCTAGAAACGACCCCAATTAGAGAATCTCTATCCATCTCGGCCATCAGGGAACTGATTCTCGGGCCATAGTCCCTTCCAAGTATTACTAGATATAGCGATACGTACGCTTGCCTGTTACTAAGCCCCGAATCAGATGCAGATGAACGGACTGTTTCACTGATCGCATCCTCGTCCCAGTTGCAAGACTCAAGCCTCCGGGCTAGTAATTCAAGGAAGGAACGAGATTCTTCGTCGATTTGGGACCGGGCTTCCTCTCCTACCTCGCTCTGGATGACGATCCTTGACCCTTCGGGAAAATGTTCCCCGCCTATCCAGCTCCTCATCTTCTCCAGCCTACTTCTCAATGAAGTACCCGGCTCACCTGAAAGATGCCCACTCCTCCTTAGTGAACTCCAGACACTGTCGTCGTCCGACTTTATCTGGGCTAGCATTGAGAGATGCCTGAATGATACGCCTCCAACTGAATCAGAAGGATCCGAGTCCCGAGAAACTTGGCTAAGCCTCATCGCACCCCTACGGGTCTCTAATGAGATCCTCTTCCTCTTGCTCATTCCCTCTTCTTCATTGGGGGGATTTGAAACTAGACGTTCGTATTCATCGGCCGTAAGAAACATCATTGCCCCAGTGTCGAACTCAATATGACGATTCATTTTGCTTCTAGCAATGACATATCGAAGAATTTCTGGAGGAACTATGGAAAGCGCTTCCATCGGGCCTATGGTCACCCCAGCAGAACTTGACATTGGCCCCATCCCTTTGAGCTGAATCCACTCATAGACCATCTTTTCAGGCGGGTTTCCGCCTAGAAGTTTGCAAATCGGTATTCCTGTGTCATAGCTACCTCCAGCAGCGCCATGGTCCTTGCCTGCCGGCTCACAAGTTACGCCATGTATCGCCCATCTTGCTGCCCAATCTATCCTCCAGGGCATCTTCCCCTCAGCTAGCCTGATGTCTGATTTACCTTCGACCCCCTGCCCGTCTATCCAATGGACGAACGGTCTATCGTATCCCGTCACTTTGACTCCGTCCAGACTACCGTTCGAACCGATTGGACTGTATGGGAACCAGTCCTCGGGAAGCTCCCTGCCAGAGACCGATTCTATGATTCCGTGAATCTCTTCCCTATTCGTTATTGCAAGGTCAATCATTTCCGCAAATTCGCCGTTTTGGTAAGTCTCATGATTCATTATTACTTCAGGCTCGACCCCAATTTGCTTGAGTGCTTCAAGGAAAGGGCGAAGGAAGAATTCGGCATAACTGCCCCCTTCTGGATTGGGCTCACCATCATCTCCAGGGGCCGGGATATTCGCCAATGGAACGCCAATGTAGGATTCGTAGGAGGGGGAAAGGAAGTCATAGACTCTACGAAGGGGATCCATCGAGTCGACAATGAAAACATATCTAGATTCGAGACCAAAGTCCAGGCAGGCTCTATGAATCATCTCTGCAGATAGAATCTCCCTGAGGTGTCCAATGTGAAATTCCCCTGAGGGGGTAATCCCGGATACCACTACCTGTGGGCCCTCTCGTTCGGAGAGCTTCCGTGCTGCAAAGTCCGCCCAGTGCATCCCTCTTCCTCAGACGGTCACCACTCTGACAAGGCCTCTGAGAGGTACCCCTTCTATCTCATTCCTGTGCGACTTGTTAGCTAGGACCAAACAGAGCTTAACGTCAGCTCCTGCCGCCCTAAGGTTGTTCACAGTCTTGGTCATGGTTGTTCCCCCAGATAGGACGTCGTCAACGACGACACATCGCTTGCCTTCAACATCCGCAAACACCTCTGAGATGTGCCCGCCTCCATCGTCACTGATGCTTCGGCTGATCGCGATATCTAGGTCTAATTGCCCCCCGACCGCTTGTGCGAAAGCGATACCGTTGATACTGATTCCAACTACGGTGTCAACATCTTCGCCTATCTCCTCCTCAATAATATCGCAGAAAACGTATGATATGGCCTCAATTCTTCCAGCCTTAACGGCTATCGATCTCCATCCAACTCTGATGTCTTCGGGGCGATCGTCGGACCCGACCCCTCCTGAGGAGAGCCATTTGATTGTAGTCTGCGAAAGGGACATCTCATCCGCTATCTGTTGGGTGTTGAGCCCATCCGAGCGATATTGCTCGACTTTGGCTCGTAATTCGTCGACACTGCTCGTCATCGCCCTTTCCCCCACTACGGTTGCTATGAACCTATTGAGAATAGAATATGGGAAAACGTTGGTTATATTGTAATTAGAAACGACCGGTACTGCCGAATCCGCCCTCGCCTCTTTCGGTCTCACCGAGTCCACTTTCCTCAACTTCTCTGAACGTGATCTCCGGAATCGGAGAAATGAGCAATTGAGCAATCCTCTCGCCTGCCCTAACCGTATAGGAGTCCCCTTCTCCGATCCATGTCATGAGTACGAATAGCTCCCCCCTGTAGTCCGCATCAATCGTGCCTATGCTATGGGGGAGAATCAATCCTTTTGACCCCAAAGATGAGCGTGCTCTGACTTGCCCCTCGAATCCAACCGGAATCGCCACCTTCAGGCCGGTCCGCAATTTCACACTCTTCCTGAAAGGCACAACCGAGTCTTCAAGGGCGTAAAGATCCCAGCCGGCAGCGTGTTCGCTACCCATGGTAGGAAGCCTCGCGCCTTCTTCGGTCCTAGCTACTTTGACCTCCATTGCCCCACCCATGTCACTCCCAACAGGCATCCTCACTTTGACCTTGCCTGAGCGAGAGTCCCTCCGGTGAGGTGAAAAGGGACCCAAGCTTCGGCAATCCAATGACGGGTTTCGACTACGAGGAGCTTCTGGACCGGGCGCGAGACAGAATACCCGAGGGACTCAGCCAGAGATCACGTTGGACAATGCCAGAACCAGAAATCATGATTGAGGGCAGCCAGACCATTCTTCGAAACTTCTCCGATGTCGTGGATGCCATGGACAGGGACTCAAATCACGTCTACCAGTTTCTGCTGAATGAATTAGGAACTTCTGGCACTAGGGAGCAATCGCGAATCATGCTCAAGGGCCGGGTACCGCCAAAGAGGATAAAGGAGAAACTAGTCAGTTATGTCAAGACCTACATCATATGTAATCAGTGCAAAGCACCAGATACAAGGTTCATCAAAGAGGATCGAACAACTCTGTTAAAGTGCCAAGCATGTGGTGCCACTAGGCCAGTCAGGCTCTAGAACTCGGGGAGAAGTCTAGGAGAATCTTTCCGCGATTCTTACGGTCATGCATGTGCATTTGCGCCTTTGCAACATCTTCGAATCTCCAAACCGAGTCGATAATTGGATCGATCTGCCGCTTTAGCAACATTTCGGACAGTGTAGATAGATGCCCCTTGAAAATTGACTCGTCATCCAGGAGCCCCATGTGGACTCCGAAAACCGCCTTGTTGCTGCTCATCATCTTTAGTGGGTCGAAACTGGGAGTATTCCTCCACATTCTCAGAGCGGTAATGACAGATCGCTTGTCGCCCTTTACGGCATTAGACGCACCGAAGAAATACAACTTTCCACCTCTCCTCAGAGCCTTGTATGATTTCATCAGATTGTTCCCCCCCACTGGGTCCAAAGCGTGGTGAACTCCCTTGCCGCCAGTCAATTCCTTGCAGACACTGACGAAGTCCTCTGAGCCACTGTCAACAAATTTGACGCCCATTGATTCCACAAATTCCTTCTTTGGCTTGGAAGCGGTGCCTATCACCAATGAAGCCCCATAGGATTTGCAAATCTGCGCGACCGCCGTTCCAACCCCTCCTGCAGCGTGGTGGACCAGCACTGTGTCTCCTTCGGCAATTCGGCCTAGGTGTACAAGCATGTGGAAGGCAGTACCGTAAGTCACAGGGATTGCAGCCGCTTGATCGTAAGTCACCGAGTCTGGTAGTTTGATCACCCTGTTCGAATCAAGAACTACCTGCTCCGAGTAACCTCCAAAACCAGTCATAGCGAGAACCCTGTCCCCACAAGACAGGGAGCTAACTTCACTACCTATTTCCAAGATCTCGCCTGAGGCCTCATAGCCCGGCGTGAACGGAGGGTCCGGATTTGATCCATATAGCCCCTGCCTCATCATTAGGTCAGCGAAGTTAATGCCAGCCCTATGCACCCTCACTCTAACTTGATTAGGCCCTGGAACGGGTTCTGGACACTCAATTATCTCAATAGAGTCAACCCCCCCGGTTCTTGGATAGACAACCTTTCTCATATCTCTCACCACGACAAAATTTCTCCGTTTATGACTAAGGAAGGTAGGACCTTATTTCTTCAATGACCTTCTTGCTCTTTGAGGGTATTTCCTCTGGGTACCCTATTTTGATGAACCCAATTATTCTCTCTTCGCCCCTAGTGGCTCCTATTGTTGAATATGCGAGATCAGAACGAGTAATCGCTCCTGTGCTCCATTGGGAACCTATCCCATTCCCCCAGAGTGATAGGATCATATTGTGTGTTGCACAGACGGTAGCAGCGTAGTCCTCCTCTTCCCTAAAACTGTCATCAGGGCTCAATGCCGTCGTAACGCAAATTAGTACTGGTGGAGACAAAATCTTACTGATCGCCCTATTTACTGCTTCAGTCGAATCCTCTCCTTCTTTGCACTTCTTTGCGGCTAGGCTCTCAATTTCAGGGATTAGCGCCTTCCGGGAATCCTCTCCCATAACGTAGAATTTCCATGGATGAGTATTCTTGTGACACGGTGCATTCCTCGCCGCCTCAAAACCCATCTCCAGGAATTCAGGATCGACTTCCTTACTGCTGTACCTGTATATGGTTCTCCTAGAGGTAATTGTGTCCTGGACATGGCTCATTCAAATCACCGCTCGATTCTATCGAACTTTGCAGCCAGATAGAAATCGGACTCTGTTAGGCCATCAATCTTGTGAGTCCAAATCTTCGCCTTCACCATCCCCCAGCCGACTTCAAAGTCCGCATGGTGCCCTTCGTCCTCGCAAATCCCTCCGGCCAGATTTACGAATACCAGGGCAGAAGCAAAGTCAGGAAAGCCCCACTCTCTCTGAAGATGGTGGTTATCGATAACCCGCCAGTCTTGGCTCAGTCCCGGCAAAAGTTCGGAAATCTGCCCCTCCGTGAGGGATGGCTGCCCACCCTCGCAGGCCAAGCACCTCTTGTCAGCAAGGTCTTCCATAGTCATCCCCACAGATTGTTGTCCCGTCTTCCATCAGCCATCTGTTCAGCTTTCTCCTGCATCATGGAACGACGACGCATATCTTCCTTCTCGAATTTCATCATCTCCTTGTCCTCAAGGTAAGGAAGCCTCATGTGTGCGAGTAGTCGAACTTCTACAATCACGTCTCTGGCTATTGACCTGAAGGAGCCACTCTCATCCATAATTTCTACAGCATTCCTGGTTGTCCCTAGTAACATTCCTCTGACCCAGTTATCGGAGCCCTTGGGAAGGGCACGAGAATCAATCAATATCTCTAGGAGATCATCCTTCCTCAGGCCCGCCCTCCTTTCAGAAAGAGGGCCATGGAAAACATCCTGAAGTTCATCCAAAGAAGGCGAACCGTGGGCTTCGTGAATTTTTCGAGCCCAATCTGGCAGACTGCTCTCCATGTCTCCTCCCTCAATGTCTGGCATGCCCCTCCGTAGGGTATGTCATAGAAAAGGGGTGTGTTTCGATTATCGAATAATAATGCGAACTGCTCACTTGAAGAGGGATGGTTACCGCGAAGCGGCCGAGGGGTTACATGGCATCGGTAGAGTGGCGCAGGATTCCAACCGTCCTCAGGACCGATGAGATTCTGGATAAGGCGTTTAGACGCGCCAGCAAGCAACCCGACACTGTAGAGGATCCAGACAAGTACCATAGGGTCCGTAAGCAGATGAACAAGATGGTGCAGTCTGCAGCTTCCGTTATCGACTCAACGTTGATTGCATATGTGGAATTGTGGCCTAGCCTGAATGCCCTCTCGCCCTTTGATCAGGCATTAGTGGATGCGGCCGTAGGTAATGACGAATATAGGAGGAGTTTGGGGACAATTCAGTGGGCGGCCGAAAGAGTCAGATCCATTGCTGGAGATACCCAGAGGAAGATTCTGAGGCTACGGGACGTTGATGGATTCCATCAAGCCAGAAGGGCTGCTTATGGGAGATTCTCCTCAATTCTAGACCAGGTTTCCCCTGAGATAGAGTGGCTTGGAGCTGCGCGCGACACATTGAGGTCGCTCCCCTCGATCGATTCCATGGAGCCATGTATCGTGGTCGCCGGCTCTCCAAATGTCGGAAAATCAGCCCTAATAACGGCATTGTCCAGCGGCGAGCCTGAGGTCGCCGCGTACCCCTTTACGACTAAGCAGTTGCACTTGGGGCATTTCACACACAGGAGGAGAAAGTACCAGATGGTAGACACCCCGGGTCTTCTCGACCGTCCAATGTCAGAAAGAAACAGCATAGAGATGCAAGCCATTGCGGCCTTGGAGAATGTGGGAGATGTGCTCCTCTTCCTCATTGACCCTACGGACTCAGCAACAACGCCCATTGAGGAACAGGAACATCTCCTGCAAGAGGTCAGGGGACTTATTTCCGAGAGGCCAATTCTAGTTGTTCACAGCAAGTCAGACCTCTATCAGTCGCCACCGGAGGGGACCACTCTGATGGTTAGCGCCGAGAGCGGGGAAGGGGTCGAGGAACTACGCTCCATACTGGTGGAGATGATAGCAGCAGACGAGGTATTAGACCCACTAAATCTTCCAGAGAATTGGCCCAGAGAGGATACTCTGGAGTAACTACTCTACGTGCCAGTTGTGTCCGCATACGGTGCAATAGAGATTGAAACCGCCTATGGAAACAGGTAGCCCGCCCACGTCAATCTTGGATCCGCATCCCGGGCACTTCTCTGCGGCCATGCGTGTCCCACTATGATTCAGTTATTCAAGGAAACTGTGCATTAGTCAGGAGTCCCTGAACTTCTTCCATAGGCTCTTGATTGGAAAAGCCATCTCACCTGCGCCCGCCAGTAACATGACGCCCACGCCTGCAAGGACAATTTCTACAAATGAGGAGAGGTGAACTTCAGTATTTATCGTGACAATCTGCTCATCGAGGGTGGACCCGTCCTTTCCAGCCGTAACAAAGCGATAATTGCCGGGCTTCAAAGTGAATTCGAAATCTCCGTCGTCCGAGTTCGGGCCTCCTGCTTCGTACTCGAAGTCCTCGGACGTGCACGAAGTTAAGCCATTGGAATCAGGAGGGCAATCTTCTGCATATTTCGCATCAACAACCCCAATCCAACTTCTATCGGGTTCGTCCCACTGGATTTCAAGTTGGATGTCAAGGAGAAAGAATGACGCTGGAACATCGAGGTTTTCTGTTGTCATGCCGACTAGGCACCCAACTGAGTCGTCAGTGCAGGGAACTATTGGTACATCTGTCCTAGACTCATCTAAACCAACCCCAAGAAGGCTACCTAGGACCAATAACACGCACACTGAGCCAACGGCCCCGGGGAGAACAGATAGGATCCTTACCATGTTCATATCATCACTCCGGAATAAATCAAACGGCCCCTCCGGCCAACTGCAGCATCAGCAGAATGATTGCGATACCAGGGAAAAGGTACATCATTATCGTCAACCTCTTTCTAGAGCTCTCCCTTTTCTCATTCTTCTCTATACATGCAGACTCTGAGCAGACTGCTGGATCACTATCCATTGAAATTGGCGACCAGCAGACCACACAATGGCGATGCGGTTCTATAGCCATCGAGCTGTTTGCCCTCTTCCTTTTCTCATCTTGCCTACGCTTCGAGGCAGCATCCCTAGCTTCCTGCGCGGTCCTTCTGGCAGCCTTGGCTATCCTGTCTGTCCTGCTCAAGGATTCACGCCCCTTCAACTAACGTCCCTTCAAAATCGTCGCCTATAATTGCAGCACGAATCAGCCCCACGTTTCTTCCATCAAGAATGTTCAGAGTCATACCTGCATCTCTAGCCTCAGAGACTCCCACTGGATCGACAATCTGGGAGGCCCCTGCCCTAGAGTGCTCGGCGGGACCGACAATTTCCTGCAGCTGCCCGAGTGTGAGCAGGTCATGAGGCTCAGCATCAGGATTGGTTCGGGGATCATCGTCGTAGACCTTGGGGACATTTGTTGCTATTATGCACCTGTCGGCACCAGAAGCAACGGCAAAACGAATCGCTACTGCGTCAGTAGTGTGACCAGGGGTTGTCCCTCCCATGACAACTACGGGCCTCTCTTCAAGAAGCAATACAGCTTCATCGACTCTGGAAGGAATGGTTCCAGAGACCGAAACACCGGCATCTGAAAGGGCCTCTCTTACAATGGTTGCATTCAGCCTAGTGGCGGCAATTCCAATCTTGTCCAGATGACCTTCATTGTCTATTAGTGGCCTAGCTAATTCAATACCCTCTCTGGCGGGAGCTCCTCCGCCGACCACAATCCCGATCCTGTCATCCATTGAAACCCTGTCTCTGATCACAGATACTAGCCCTTCGAGCCAAGCGTGACGCTCCTCTATTTCGGGCCTAAGGAGGCTGCCTCCGATAGCTGCGATAACCGTCGCCATCGACTAATGGGCCGGGACGCCCCCTTTCAATGCCTATGCCCAACCATCGTCTAAGGGTTGAAATGCTGCCCCTCCGGCCTTCCGCAGGAGGGAAGGTATGTCTGACGAGCTTGAGCTTCAGCAACGCAGACTCAGACTGAAGAAGGCGGTAGAAGACTTGTCCTCGATGAAGGGTATGGGCACCGAACTAGTTTCATTGGTCATTCCCCCTGATAAAATGATTAGCGACGTCCGCCATCAATTAGGAAACGAGGCCGGACAGGCCGCCAATATCAAATCCAAGTCGACCAGGAAGCACGTTTCCGACGCTATTGAATCTGCAATGGCTTCACTGAACAGGTACAAAACCCCCGGAGAAAGGGGATTGGCGTTGTTCGTTGGGTACGTTATAGTCGGCAACAACAAGACAAGGCTCGTAAATGTGGTAATCGATGATCCACCAGAGCCATTCGGCTCTTACAGATACAGGTGCGGTTCCACATTCGAGGTAAGCCAACTCGAAGAAATGCTGATCGATAGGACCGCTTACGGTTTGTTTGTAATAGATCGTTCAGAGTCAGCATATGGGCTTGCCAGTGGGAAGAGATTACATTGCCAGGAGCACGTGACTTCCCTAGTACCCTCTAAACACGGGAGAGGGGGCCAGTCCGCTCAGAGATTCGAGAGGCTAATTGAGGAAGCGGCTGATAAATTCTTCAAGAAGTCTGCTGAGAGAGCCAGCGCTTACTGGCTACCAATGATCGAGGATCTCAAAGGAATAATCATCGGAGGCCCTGGTGCAACAAAGGATTATGTTGTCAAGAACGACTACTTTCATCATGAAATAAAGAAGCTCATCAGGGAGCCATTCTTCGATGTAGGGTACTCCAACGAGAGTGGCCTAAGGGAGCTTATTCAGCGTGCTGGGGGGTTGATGGACCAGATTGAATTGGATACCGAGAGGAAGCTGGTCGACTCCTTCCTCAGGGAAGTTATGCAGGCCCATCCAAAGGCGACATACGGCGAGGTGATGATCAGAACGGCCTTGGAACAAGGAGCCGTCGACAGGCTACTCCTGTCCGAGAATATCACCAAGAGGAGGGTTTTCTGGTTTTGCAAGAATTGTGGGAATGAGTGGGAACAGACGCAAAAGAGCCGCTCCGAGGTTCCAGATTGTAACTCTTGTTCCGCCGAGGATGTCAGAGAGGATCAAGAAAGATCAATGGACTTGATTGACGAACTAACCCTTCTAGCGGGGCATACATCAGCATCAGTCACACTCGTCTCCATGGATACTGAGGAGGGAGCCACACTGTACGATGCCTTCGGAGGAATAGCAGCTCTTCTACGGTATCCAATATCCTGAGGTGATTGAATGAGGCAACTAATCAGCGAGGTACTTCCCCTCATGGAACCACATCTCCTTTCACTTGGCCTAGAGGAAGGAACTTGGGAGGGTTTAGTGGGCCCATCAACAGTTGGCGGTTCGTTGGCAGACGTCGCCATGCCCTGTCACTCACTATCTCCCGTGCTGAAGAAGAGCCCCGCTGATATAGCCGGTGAGATTTCTTCTGCAATTTCTCACAGTCTCATTGGAATTGCCGAGGTCTCTTCTCTGAATGGATTCGTGAATCTCTCAGCCACTGAGTCATGGCTATCAGCAAGGGTCGAGGTTTTGACGACGGATCCAAGGATGGGCGTATCGCTAGACGAGCCCAGGGTAATCGCCGTTGACTATTCGGCTCCAAATGTTGCCAAGGAAATGCATGTTGGCCACCTCAGGTCAACAGTAATTGGTGATGCAATAGTGAGGATGTTGGAATTCAAGGGGCACACTGTCCACAGGGAAAATCACGTTGGTGACTGGGGGACTCCTTTTGGGATGTTAATTGAGCACCTTCTTGACATCGGAGAAGGCAATGTCGCCGGTGAAAAAGGGATTTCAGATTTCGATTTGTTCTATAAGGAGGCAAGGACGAAGTTCGATGAAGATTCGGAATTTGCAGAGAGGGCAAGGTCCAGGGTGGTAATGTTGCAAAGTGAGGAGGAAGAGACTCTCAGGCTTTGGCGAATTCTCGTGGATGTATCGACAAATTACTTCAATGATGTTTACTCGATGTTAGGGGTCCTTCTTACTGATGACGACCTCATGGGGGAGTCCGCATATAGGCATTTATTGCCAAACGTCGTTGAACGATTGTCGGAAACTGGAATGCTCCAGAATAGCGAAGGGGCAGACGTGGTCTTTCTCGGCGGGAAGTGGCTCAACCGTGATGGTGAACCATTCCCCGTGATGATCAGGAAGGCAGATGGAGGGTTCAATTACTCAACATCAGATCTCGCATGCATTATCGACAGAGTCGAGAGGATTGGTTGCGACGAACTTCTGTATGTTGTCGGGACTCCTCAGAAACAACATTTCGAGATGGTTTTCGAGGTCGCCACAAAGGCCGGATTCATGGACCATTCTCACCGTGCCGTGCATGTGAACTTTGGTTCAGTGCTGGATTCTAGTGGCCAGATGCTGAAGAGTAGGAAGGGCCAGACTGTGAAGCTGGTGGATCTTCTCAGAGAGGCAGTATCGAGGGCAGAGTCATCAATTTCCGAGAAGAATCCCGGTCTCAGTGGGGACGAGAGGGAGATTGCAGCTAGGATGATTGGCATTGGCGCTGTGAAATATTCCGACCTGTCTTCAGACAGAACCAAGGACTATGTCTTCGATTGGGACAGGATGCTTTCATTCGAGGGCAATACTGCACCTTATCTCCAGTATGCCCACGCAAGAATCTGCAGCATATTCTCACGTTCTGGAATTGGAAGGGAATCAGTCCAAGAGTCCCAGATTAACTTAGGAACTCCAGAGGAGGTGAATTTGGCGAAAACCTTGGTACTCTTCTCAGAGGCAGTTGATTATTCAGCTGCCGGACTTTATCCCCACAGGCTTTGTACGCACCTGCACTCGATTGCTTCCTCATTCGCTTCGTTCTATGAGGTGTGCCTTGTATTGGATGAAGACGACGAAGTCAAATCAAGTAGGCTAGCGATGTGTGATTTAACCGCTAGGGCGTTGTCTCTGGGATTGGGCCTACTGGGGATAGATTGTCCTGAGAGAATGTGAGTACTAGGCCTCGCCATATGAGAGGTATCTCACTAACGATCCAAAAATTACCCCCGAAACAACCAAACTCTCCTCATTGAACCTGTCCATCCTATCTAGGTATGTGTGATATTCCGTAGAACCGGAACCATAGCACACAATCGCATTCCCGTATTCCATGCCATCGTCGGGCTCGTTATCAATCTCGTAAACGAATGGCGCATGATCCGAATTATATGGCATCCCGCTTGAATCAATGTCTCTGATGTTGATGGCATATTTTGATGAAAGTTCAGGAAACGACTCAGAGAAGGCCTTGGAAATCCCCCTCAATGACTCGACATCAGACTTACTGTTCCCGAACATGGTCAAACCGGTGTTCCTCTCAAGATCGACGTGATTCATGTCTAGGTTCACATACAGCCTGAGGTTCTCTCCAAGCATAGTTCTGTACTTGTCCACCCACTCTTTGGATCCCCAGAGGCCTTCCTCCTCTCCTCCCCACGTGCAGAAATATAGGGTATGCTCTGGCTCTCCAAGTTGAGACTCAAGTATCCCAAACTGTCGAGCAATCTCCTGCAGTGTGGCGACTCCTGAGGTATCGTCCACAGCACCAGGTCCATTGTAGACTGTGTCATGGTGAGCACCCATCACTATGGCCGATTCGGTCTTGCCTTGGATGACTCCACAAGGGACACGTATGGTCGCCACCCCTTGATTATCAACATCTGTCATCATACCCAACCTTCCGTCCCCATTTATCACCATGTCAACAATTGTTTCTCCGACACTCTTTGAGACCATGATGAACCCGAAACTGTCTGGAATGAAATCGAATTGGCTTTTGTCTACCGATTTGAAGTATGGTACGCAATCGCCCATGACCAAATCATCACAGTTCTGTTTAGCGTTAATTGTAATCATACTGTATACGTCATTTTCTATGGCCCGCTGAAGTAATGCAGTATTCCCATCTGTCCCTTCTTCGAGCCACACCATTGCTATTTTGCTTGCTGCGGAACCCCAATCAGCCTCTGAACTCCCATTGCCCAAGTCGATGATTTCCATGTTCTCGACATGACTCACCGATGCCGAGCCGCTGTATCCTTGGATGACGAATTCTTCTCTATGAGTGAAATATGTAACTTCCCTATTCACATCCGCTCCCGAACAGGGTGTGGGCCCGCCTATCAGCCCCCCAATATCCCCGGGCACGCAAATAGACAATATCGGCTCCTCGCCAATAACAAACATTGGAACTTCGAACTCATCCATTGTCGTAGGTATCCCCGCCGAAGTAAAGTTATTTTTTATTGATTCAGCAGCATTCAGCTCTTCTACAGTGCCTGACATTCTCCCCTCCCATTCAGGATGGCCAAGATCAACAAGAGATTGTGCATATTCCCTGACTTGGCTCTGATCGAATTCAATAAGCCTGTATTCTGGCTCTCCCTGGATCCACTCAATAATATCGTCTCCGTAGAGGAGAGCCCCTCCGGCACCGCCAACCATCAAAACCGCTGCAACCGCGAGAACCTGCACGGGCATCTCGCGAATTCTCCCTATTCTTTTACGCACATTTTCAGGCGAGTTGTAATAGAGAATCTTCCTCAATATCCCCTCATTTTGCGTAGATTCAGCCTCGACGACTATTTCCGCATCAATGACTTCGCTTTCTAGCATCCTCTCCACGAGTTCTGATTTGTTACCAGAAACTGGCAAACCCCTCGATTTCAGAGCTTCTTTGAGTTCTGAAACGGTAAGCTCCGACCAATCAGAATCATCTCCCATCGGGAAATTACGACCACTCTTGACTATTGAACCCATTTGGAAAACGATTCCCTAGGTGACGTTTAATCCTGTGAAACTTCTTCGCCAGTCCACCTATTTCCCAACTCATGTTCCACATCTAGCTGGTCAAGTATCCTAGCAACAACAAAGTCCACTAATTCCTCGATTGTCGTTGGAGCGTGATAGAACCCGGGGTTTGCCGGAAGTATCACAACGCCCCATGATGACATCCTTGCCATGGCCTCAAGATGAGGCGTGGACATCGGGGTCTCCCTCGGGACCAGGATCAGCTTCCTCCTCTCCTTAATTGCCACAAGGGCGCTCCTGGTGGCCAGGTTATCTGAGATTCCTGACGCTACCTTCCCTATTGTGGTTCCACTGGCGGGACAGAGGATGTATGCATCATACTTCGCCGATCCAGAAGCCGGTTTAGCAGCAAGGTTAGCATTACTATGCAAAGTAACTCCGTCGATTTCGGATAGCTCTTCTGGTTTCATCCCGCATTCAAGATCGAGATTAATGGCGCCAGCCCCTGTAACAATTAGATCTACATTCCACCCATAGTTGCTCAGTTGCTCTACTAGCCTCACTCCATACCTGGCCCCAGAGGCCCCAGTTATCGCCACTACCGCCTCCGGCATGTATGGTGGGCCACGCCCAATGGACTTGAATGGTTTCCTACCTTCCAAGGATATCTTTCAATGCTTCTCCAAGGTAAATGTATTCATCTTCGTGATTGTAAAGTTGAGCAGAGATTCTGATGTATTTGGTGCCGTGATGCGTCCACGCCATCACGGGAACCTGTATCTTGAAATCGTCATACAGGGAATTGTGAATAGGATCCCCATCCATCCCTGGGGCGACAACCTCACCTTTCCATGGGAACTCAACAGCAGCTAGTGATGAAATCATAGATTCGGGAGTCGGAGGAGTCGTCCCTAAGGCCTCGCAGATAATATTCCTGCCTTTCAGGGCTAGCCTCCTGTTTCTTTCCATTATCTCTGGCCACCCTCCATCGACTAAACCCTCCATGTATTTCAGTGCAAATGGGATACAAAGCCAAGCAGTCGGATCCTGTGTTCCCGGCCAATCGAATTCGAATCTGAACTTCTCCTGATCCGTACCTTCGCTAGAATAACCGTGACCAATATTTAGCGGTTTAATCAGGTGCTTCCTGTCTTCCCTAATGTGTAGGAACGCTGAACCCTTCGGCGTACAAATCCATTTGTGACAGTTGCCAGTGATGTAGGCCGGCTGCAAGTCGGAGATGTCTATCTCAACAATGCCGGGACCGTGAGCCGCATCAAGAAGGACATCAACACCCCTTCCCTGAATTTTCTTAACCAATTTTTCGAATGGCATTCTCAGTCCCGTGGGGCTAGTCACCGTATCTATCATCACTAGGACAGTCCTATCGGTTATGGCACCCATAACGAGATTGACAATCTCTTCTTCGCTTTCCACCCTGAATGGGATGTCAACAACCACTGTTTTGGCCCCTGATCTAGAGGTAACGTAGTCAACAGCGTTCCAACACGCTTGGTATGCATGATTTGGAACAATAATTTCGTCCCCCCTTTCCAGATCCAAGGATCTCAGAATCGTATTGACGCCGGCGGTGGCATTTGTGACAAATGCCATCCCGTCGGGATCGGCATTCATGAATTCGGAGATTGCAATTATGGATTCCCACCAAAGGTCGCGGCTTACCCTCTCGACGAATAATACAGGATCGTCCTCCATCAGTCTTCTGAGTCTATTTTGTTCCTCCAATACAGCAATCGGTGTCGCTCCGAATGAACCATGGTTCAGAAATACGGTTTCTTCATCGAGGCCCCAGTGGCTGGATAAGTCCCCCTTCTTAGGAATCATGCCAATACTTCCGGAGTCCAATTTTCAGGCTTCATTGGGGCCCTTTTCAGAAATTCCTCGCAGGTTTCAAGCAAAGCCTCTTCGAACCGGAGAATGTCCAGGGGCTCTCCAGATTCATCATGCGTGTATCCAAGCTGGTGCAGACTTGTATGGGTCCCCCTTGTCATCCCACAACCTTCCAGATCCTCAACCCTGGAGCCGGGAGTATCGACATTAATCGACATGCCATGCCGACTAACCCAGTGCAAAAATGACAGACCGATTGAACAGACTTTGTACCCATCTACCCAGGCTCCTTGCATTGACGGATCTTTGTAGGACTCAACACCGCATTCCCCCATAGCGGCAATGGACCAGTCCTCCAGTATTCCGATGATTTTCCTGACGCTCTGCTCCCCTACTTCCCACTTAATGATGGGGTAAACCACCAACTGGCCGGGCCCATGCCAGGTTATCCCCCCTCCTCTATCAGTCTCTGTTGTAGGGTAGCCATCAACTTCGACCCCATCCCTCCTGGCCTTTGGCCCTATGGTTACAACCTCGGGGTGCTCTACAATGATGAGTGTATCCGGAATTTTATCCTCAATCCTTTCTTTCTGGAGCTCCTTCATGGCCTTTGAAACAAGGGAATGCTCGACCATCCCAGCTCTGAGGACCCTAATCTTCCTCATTGCCAAACCTCATGCCGAATGTATGGCGTGTCCAAGAGTCTTCAATACGCTCTCGTGGAAAGCCTCTGCCATTGTCGGGTGAGCGTGGACAGTTTCTGCAATGTCCTCCAATAGTGCGCCCATCTCCAAGGCCAGAACGAATTCCCCATGGAGCTCGGCCACATGACTGCCTACTGCCTGAATTCCTAATATCACATGATCAGATTCTCTAGCCACAACTCTGACAAAACCCCCTGTCTTTTCCGCCTCGAGAGTTAGGGCTCTACCATTAGCAGCTAATGGGAACTTGCCGATAATTACGGACTCCCCCCTCTCTTCAGCCTCCTCTGGGAGGAGCCCAACAGAAACCACCTCTGGCTCGGTGAAGACGATAGCGGGAATTGAGATTTTGTCAAACTCCCTGTCAAGGCCGGAGATGATCTCCGCCACCATTTCGCCCTGTGCGCTAGCCTTGTGAGCCAGCATTGGCTCCCCAGAGACGTCCCCTATTGCATAAACTCCGGGAACATTAGTCCTACACTTCCTGTCTATCCTGATGAATCGCCCCGACGCATCCATCCTAACACCGGTCTTTTCTAGGCCCCAGTCACTCGTGTTCGGCTTCCTTCCAACCGTTACCAATATCTTGTCGACCTTCAGGGTGTGTTCCTCACCTTCCTTTTCGAACTTCAACTCGACCTTTTTCGAGGCTCCCTTGCCCTTAACTTCAGCCCCTCTGGCGAGGGACTTAGTATGAACGACAACCCCGTGCTTCTTTAGCCAAATTTCCAAGGGCCTCCTCAATTCCTTGTCAAATATCCCAAGTATGCTATCCATGCCCTCCACGACAGTAACTTGAGAACCCAGTTTGGCCAGTGCGCAACCCAGCTCTAGGCCGATGTATCCACCCCCGACAATGGCCACCTTTTTTGGCAGATTCTTGAGGTCCAGCGCCCCGGTTGAAGATAGAATGAATTCTTCATCACAAGGCATGAAAGGCAGGTCAATATGACTCGACCCAGTGGCTAGTATGACATTTTCAGCCTCAATTTCAATGGTGCCTTCTGAGGTTTCCACTGAGCACCTCTTGGGTGTTGTGAAATTAGCCCAGCCCTTCAATAGTTCAACCCCCGCTCCCTTCAATAACGACTCAACACCTTTGTTTAGTCGCTCAACAATTCCATCCTTCCATGAAACCATGGCTGACATGTCCAGCATCGGCCCTTCAGTAACCGAGATGCCCATATGCCCTCCTTCCGATGCGTGCTGACTCAGGGACTCGAAACGCTCAGCAGCGTGAATCATTGCCTTACTGGGGATACATCCTCTGATCAGACAAGTTCCTCCTGCCTTGTCTCCTTCAACAACTATCGTGTCCAGTCCCAGTTGACCAGATCTGATTCCAGCAACATAGCCACCTGGTCCAGCGCCGACGATGAGAACCTGACATTTTCTTAATTCAGCCATGTTTAATCCTCACATGAAGATCAAGGCAGGATGCTCGAGCATCCTCTTTAGGTGCTGAATCAGCCTCGCGCCATCAGCCCCATCAACCACCCTGTGGTCGAACGAGCTTGACAAATTCATTATTCTCCGGACAACTATCTGCCCACCTCTGGCCACCGGCATATCCCTTGCTTTGTGGACTCCTAGTATCGACATCTCGGGGTGGTTGATTATTGGAGTGGCACCAAGGCCACCCTCCCTTCCAAGACTCGTAATGGTGAATGTCGAACCCGTCAGGTCATCCAGACTTGCCGTGCCGTCTCTAGCTGCCCCTGAAACTCTGATTAGCTCACTGGCTGCATTCCATATGTCTAGGGACTCAACATGCTTAACGACAGGTACGTACAGTCCGCGATCGGTCTGAGTAGCAATTCCAAGATTGACCGCTGAATGCCTGTGCACAACTCCTGACTCGTCGTAGAAGTGGCCATTGCATTCCGGGTGTTCGGGCATAATCTTGGATAGTGCCAGCATGATGAATGGCAGATATGTCAGCTTCGGCTGTTCCGGGGTCCTGCTCGAATTCAGCATCTGACGTAACTCTTCAAGCTCAGTAACATCCACCTCCTCGAAATACGAGAAATGGGGAATGGAGAAGGCACTCTTAACCATCTGCTCTGAAATCTTCCTCCTAAGTCCCACGACCTTGACCTCGGTTACATCCGTTCTCTTAGTTGAATAGGCAGCTGGGGCAGCTCCCATCACCGCTCCTCCGCCAGCTAGGAATGCATCAATGTCAGCATGGCGAATCCTTCCAGCTGGGCCGCTACCATTGAGGCTAGACAACTCCACTCCCGACTCCCGGGCCCTCCTACGCACCGCAGGACTAGCCAAAATAGCCCCGCCCTTCTTCTTGGTAGCAGCAGGGGCCTTGATCTCTGGAGCTGGAGGGGATATCACCGGGGGTGCCGGCTCAGGGGCCCTTTCCACGGGCTCTGGTTCCGCAACGGGGACCTCCACTGGCTCCTCAGCCACCTCCTCCTCGACCTCCTCTGGCTTAACCTGGTTTCCCTCAGAATCGAATTCAACCAAGGTAGTTCCAACTGCTATCATATCCCCTACTTCACCACTCAGCGAGGAAACTATGCCATCAGTGGGGGACGGTATGGTCACTGTCGCTTTGTCCGTCATTACATCCACAAGAGGATCGTCCTCGGATACCTTGTCGCCCACGGAAACATGCCATGTTACAACTTCTCCCTCAACTACTCCCTCTCCAATATCTGGGAGCTTGAAATCGTAGTTTCCCATGCTCATTCCTCCTGCGTCCTCGCGATCGCCGCGGCTATCCTGTCCGGTCCGGGCATGTAATCCCATTCAGTAGTATGGGGAAAAGGTGTGTCCCAACCCGTCACTCTTTCAATTGGCGACTCAAGGCTCCAGAAACATCTTTCTTGTATGGAAGCTGCCATTTCTGCCCCAAAACCGCTGGTTTTTGGAGCCTCGTGTACAATTACACAACGCCCAGTCTTCGTTATTGACTTCTCAATCGCTTCCCTGTCCCAAGGAACTAGGGTTTGAAGGTCTATTAGATCGCAGGAAATGCCACTATCTTTGATCGCCTGCTCGCAAACATGCACCATGGCGCCCCACGCAATGACTGTGCAATCCTCGCCCTCAATCGCCAGACGCGCTTCCCCAAGTGGGACTGAATAGTGAGACTCAGGAACCTCGGCCTCCGGATGACCACTCCAGGTCGGAACATTGTGGGGATCCCCATAGAACGGCCCTCTGTAGCATCTCTTTGGCTCAAAGAAAATTACAGGGTCGTTGTCTTCAATTGCACTGATTAGGAGCCCCTTCGCGTTGTATGGTGTCGAGCAATAGACTACTTTGAGGCCCGGGGTGTGAGTGAATTGCGCTTCCGGGGACTGTGAGTGGTGATGTCCGCCCCTAATTCCCCCTCCTGCTGGTGTCCTAATGGTGACTGGGCACCAGAACTCTCCCCCCGACCTGTGCCTGATCTTTGCCATCTCGTTTACAATCTGATCATAGGCAGGGAAGATGTAGTCTGCAAACTGAATTTCCACAACTGGTCGCAGTCCATTGATGCCCATCCCAAAGGCAGTAGCCGCAATCCCCCCCTCTGAGAGGGGAGAGTCGAAAACACGGTGCTTGCCGAACTTCTCCTGAAGGCCATCAGAAGTTCTGAATACCCCTCCGAAGTACCCTACGTCTTCCCCGAAAATGATTACATCATCATCATTTGAAAGCATGGTGTCTAGGGCGCTGTTCACCGACTCAACCATATTCATGTTAGGCATTATTCGTCCCTCCACTTCTTCATCTCGTCCCATTGCTCTACTAGGTGCCATGGGGGACTCTCGTAGACTTCAGTGAAGATGGCGTCCGATGAGGGGTAAGGGCCATTTGCAAGATCGCCGAATTTTACTGCCTCTTTGTAAGCACTCATGACCTCCGAGTCTAGCCTCTCAGATAATTCCGCGTGATCTTCCTCAGACCATTCCTCGATACTAATTAGGTGGTCTTTCAACCTCTCAATTGGGTCTCCTCCCGGCCAATGCTCGTTTTCGTCCTGGGGCCTGTATCTGGATGGGTCGTCACTGCTGCTATGGGCCCCTGCTCGGTAGGTTAGAACCTCTATGTGTGTAGCGCCCAGTCCCCTGGATGCCCTCTCTCTAGCCCACCTAGTTACTGAAAATAGTGCTAGGAAGTCATTCCCGTCAACCCTGATGCTTGGTATTCCGTAAGGTATGCCCCGGATGGCGAAATTTTGCAAACCGCTAGCGAAGTTACTGTGGGTCGAGATTGCCCATTGATTGTTTACAATGTTTAGAATTACGGGAGCTTTGAATATGCCAGCAAAATTCAGTGCGTAATGATAGTCGCCCTCTGCACTGGCCCCGTCCCCAATCCATGTAATTGTGACCTCATCAAGCTCCTTGTACCTAGAGGCCAGAGCAACACCTACTGCCTGGCTGAACTGAGTCCCGACGGGGCTTGAGACGGAGATGAACCTCCCTTCCTTGTAGGTGTAGTGGACCGGCATTTGCCGCCCCTTCACGTTATCCTTCTCGTTACCAATGCAATGGCAAATCATGCTTACCATGTCACGCCCCCTGACGAACTGAGCGCCGGGTTGCCGGTACGTAGGGAACAACCAATCCTGATTCTCCAGGGCCATTGTTTGTGCAATTGCCACTGCCTCCTCGCCAAAAGACCTCATGTAGAATGAAAGCTTGCCAGTACGCTGCATTTTCATCATCCTGTCGTCGAAAATACGTAGTCTCAGCATATGCTCAAGGCCCATTCTCAACTCTTCGGCAGAAAGCTCCGGATTCCACTTTCCTGAGGCACTGTTGTCGTCCCCCAGAACTCTGACTAGCCCCGTCGCATGACCCGAAGAATCCTCAGCCGAGCAATCGATCTCTAGCATCTCGAGATCTTCCGGCTTCCAAGGCCAGTCTGCAAACTCCGCATCTTCTCCTGGCCTATGCGGCGCATCCGGGATATGTAGGGGGATGTCAGAATTGTCTTCGCCCATGCTTCAATCACTCTCTCCTTGCTCATATTGTTTGGGTTTGGCCAATCTGATTTGTCTTCAGGTAGCTTACGGCTGAACCAGTCGACTCCCTTGTTACTACGGGTTCCCCACCTTTCGCCTCTTCCCAAAGCAGCCCCGCCCTGTAACTGGACCTAACTAGAGGTCCACTGGCAACAGCACTGAATCCCATTTCCCTAGCTTCCTTGTCCCATTTCGCGAATGTTGAGGGTTCGGGAAACCTGTCCACCTGGAGGTGTCTGTCGCCAGGCTGAAGGTACTGGCCTAGGGTAATCATGTCCACTCCTGCAGAACGAAGCCTCATCATCGCTTCGGAAATCTCCTCGTCCGTTTCACCTAGGCCCACCATAATGCTGCTCTTTGTCAGGATGTCCGGCCTAATTCTCTTAGCCTCCATGAGGATGGAAATGGACTGTTCGAATGAAGCCCTGGGGTCTCTGACAACTGAGTCTAGCCTAGGCACACACTCAACGTTGTGCGCAAACACCTTCAGGGGCAGACCATCTAGTAGCATAGCAAGCGATTCTAAGTCCCCATCTAGGTCGGAAGAAAGCAATTCCAGCCCGACATCAGGAGACTTCTCATTAATGGCTTTGATACATTCAGCGTAATGATTCGCACCACCATCTGGCAGGTCATCCCTGTTCACAACAGTAATCACCGCGTGGCTCAAGCCCATTCTACTGACTGCATCCGCCAGAGAATCTGGCTCTGAAGGATCAAGTGGAGGGGGATTCTTAGCCGTGTCAATGGCACAGAACCTGCAACCACGAGTACAAATATCTCCAGCAATCATGAATGTCGCGGTGCCCCTGCCCCAACAGTCGTGAACATTAGGGCACCTAGCCTCTTCACAAACTGTATTCAGACCATTCTCAACTACCTGACTCTTTGTCTCATTGTACCTTACTTGGGAGGTGCCAACCGGGAGTGAAGTTTTGAACCACTTAGGCAGCCTCTTTCTCTCCCTAGATCTCCTGGATTCTCTTTCTTCGGAGGGCACCGAGCCACATCCCATAGCACTATCCGCGGCATCCCTGACGAGTGGCAGGCGAGTGGCCATCAGTTCCTTCGGATGGAGGTACGAAATTAACCATTCTCATGAGGGCCTCCTTGAGCCCGCCAAGAACAACCCGTAATAGGGGTGTGTTTCCTCGGGGCATCATGTCTGGTGGCACCGTAGTTGTGACGGGCGGAGCAGCAAGGATAGGGAAGCATATCTCCTTGGCGCTGGCTAAGAGCGGTTTCTCAGTAGCAGTCCACTATTTTTCTTCCGAAAATGAAGCTAAGGAACTAGTATCGGAGATACAATCATCAGGTGGAAATGCCACTCACATACAGAGCGATTTGTCAAACCCCAAGTCAGCATCTGAGATAATTTCCATTGCCGAGAATTCATTGGGCCCAGTCACCGGTCTAATCAACAATGCATCCATGTTTTCCCATGACGATATTACTACCATTTCGGAAGATTCATGGGCAGGTCACATGGAAGTCAATGCCCTCTCGCCAATATTGCTTATCGGGGAATTAGTTAGAAGATTGCCCGATGGAAATGGCGGCTCCATCGTTAACATACTCGATCAGAAGGTCGCCCAGCCCAATCCAGATCATCTTTCGTATACTGCGTCAAGATTTGCGATGCTGGGAGTAACTGAGGCTTTAGCTAGGGGGTTGGCACCGAGAGTACGAGTCAACGCAGTGGCACCGGGTCACACGTTGCCTAGTTCTGAGCAGACCCAGGCGGGTTTCTCTAGGGCACAATCCGAGTCCCCGCTTGGATTTGGCCCCAGTCCGGATGACATAGCAGATGCCGTTGTATTCCTGATGAGCTCAAGGTCCATCACCGGCCAGACTATTTTCGTAGACTCGGGAGAGAGGTTTCTATCCCGAAAGAGAGACGTATTTTTCGAAACGGAGGGATAGGTTGAATTCACACACCGAGGCTCTCAGGGAGTTAGTAAGATCAGGGTCCAAAGAGTTCACCACTCTGTTTCTGGAGAACTCCGTCAGAGAGGTCGATATCGGGGTTCACGAGCATGAGATTGGAAACCCTCAGAAGATAAGTTTCGATCTGTACGTAGTCATGGATGGCGCCTCCAAGCCGAAGGAAGACCAGATTGACATGGTTCTCGATTATGAGTTTCTTTCTTCTTCAATCGATAGAGTCGTTTCCAGAAGGAGGAGCGCCCTCATGGAGACGCTTGCATCCGAGCTGTTGAATGAGATAATGTCACCAGGAGAAATCGTCGCTGCCACAGTATCGCTGAAGAAGCTAGAAGTTGTCGGAATTGACGGCGAGTTAGGTTGCTCGATGACACGCATCAGGTGATTGGTGCAGAGGGCAGGATTCGAACCTGCGAAGCACTTTGCACCGGAGCTTAAGTCCGGCCCCTTTGACCAACTCGGGTACCTCTGCACCCCCCGAGCACGGGTTCTACTCCTTGAATCGAGCGCTTTGGCAACCCTCAGAACCGACATATCACGTGCCCTTAGGGCACGAACGCTTTAACGCCACTCCTGTGGGCGACAAGACGTGTATGCGAGCAGCATAGCGAATAGCGCGTCCCGCCGTTTCAGGCTGGCTCTGGCACTTTCCCTGCTGATGTTGATGCCCTTTGGCATGCTTTCCAACCATCAATCAGAGCTTCCAGAAGAAGTCAGGATGGAAGCAGGCTCCGATGTCCAGTTGAACCTCTATACAATGTATTTCGCTTCCCAGAATTCTTCCGCAGGCGGCGATGGTTACATCACAACACAGGTTCCCGAGTCAGGTGGCCAAGAGTCGATGAGCGCCCTAGACAGCAGCATAGAGTTCCGAACTAGTCCGATGCTGTCGTCTTTAGATGTAGCCGGACGCCCCAATCATGGCTCCGGCTCCGGATCTTACTACCTGCCACTGGGGCTATTCATGAGGGCGACAGGCCCTGACACTTCCTCTGTGGAGTGGACAATTACACTCAAGTCATCAGGTAGCCAAGTCGGTTCGGTTTCTTGGAGCACTGATGCATGCAATCCAGGGCTAACTCAGAGCTGTAGTTTCGACCATGAGACATTTGAAATCGACTTAGGGAACGACCAGAGATTCACCATAGACAAGGACGAGCGCCTCGAGCTAATCGTCGATGCCGATATGTCTGGTTGTGACAGTAGCGGAAGCCCATTCGGCTCTAGTTGCGAGGCCGAGGTGGCATGGAATGAGATAGACGGCGACGACAGATTCAGCACCCTGGAGATCGAGGCAAATGCAATATCCAACAGTCTCGTTCTCCTACAGAGGGAGGGTGCAGAGCTCGCAGAGGGGCCAGAGTTGGAATGGTTTCCGAATGACATCCTGTCTGAGAGGGTTATGCAGTTCTCTTTCGATGTCAAGAGCAGTTTTGGCAGGTATGACGTAGACTCGGTAAGGCTATTGATGCGGGATCCCGACGGAATGTACCGGATAGACCACGTAATTGATGAGGACGACGAGGAAATAGAGGACACAAGCCAAGGCATCTTTGGAGAGTACCTCTGGTCATACCCTAGCGGCATCCCCTCTGGAGAATATTCCGTCGAACTCGAGGTTTCTGACATCCAAGGTAATAGCGTCATAATCGAGCACGAACCCGTGACAATGGAGCAGTGGGGAGTTGCATTGAACCACAGGTTGGATCGAACTACAGAATACATAGCCCCCGGCCAAACAACCCCGGTTCCACTGCAACTAGTTCACAGGGGAGACTCCACGAAGTCGATGGACGTGGAGTTAGAGGTCCTCACAAACTTCCCAAGCTCTTGGTTGCTAGAATTCGACTCACCAGGCGGATACACACTCAATGCTGGAGGCGATATTCTGAATCCAATACTCACTCTTACCGCACCCGAGGATCTTACAGGTGCCCCAGGCTCCATAGACATCAGAGCCGTTGCAGAAGCAGAGGTCGACGGCGTACTTACCGTTGTTCACCAGGACACCCTTCAGATTGACTTGGAGAAGATTGACGTTTACCAACCTCCTCAAGTATCCATATGGTCAGAAGACCACGACATCCCAATAGCAAACTCTTCACGCCCCGATGACATTGACTCAACCATTCCCAGGTATGTCGACTACGACCAATTCACTCCATTCCTTCTTGAGATTTTCAACACCGGTTTCGATGCTGACACATTCAGGATCGACGTACTACAAAGATCCAAGTCAATCATTCACGTGTACGATAATGACACTGGCCAGAGAATTCTGGAGGACGAAGGTGACGGCACTTTCCATACGGCTCTCTTGGATAGACACGACACTCAAACGCTGAGGCTGATGATCAAGCCCTCGGCTGACAGAGAAGACCCCGACATCGGCCCGGTCGAGATAGAGGTGGTGAGCTCAGGAAACGCCTCTCTTAGATCCACGGTACTATTCACTATCCAACGCACATTTGGAATAAGGGCCGAGGTTTCCTATGACTGCGATGGTTCACCACTTGGCCACATCAGGGTTTCTCTTTGCGACCCCGGACCAGGAAACGCGGAAGTCTCCCTAAGGGCAAAGATCACCAATACGATGACATCCGGGGAATCCGCCACATGGTGGAGGATCCAGAATCCAGCTTCATTGGATGATAACACCGATAGAAACGCCGCCTACGGGCAGTGGCAATTCCGGATCGAGGACTCGTCGGGTAATGCCGTCCCCAGGGTCTCTCTTGCCCCCGGCGACGAAACCGAGGTATTCGTGACCATCACTCTGACAAATCAGGTAGAGTTTGGCAATCACACAGTTTACCTCAGAATAGTTGAAGATACCACTGATGACGATGCCAAGTACTTCGATCTGCCAATGGTGTTTGAGATTGATCCCGATGACCCCAACTTGGAAATCGTACAAGTAACGCCCAATAGACTTCTAGTCCCGGGGGAGTCTTATCCTATCCAGATGAAGGTCAAGAACTTGGGCAATAGCCCCCTCACAGTTCTCTTGGAGGCTGAAGTTGACGGGACCGGTTGGTCCGTTGACATCGATGGCCCATCGGGATCGGTTCTGATAGTGCTTGGTGCATTCGAAGAAGTCACATTCGTATTGGACGTTAACGTACCCGACTCTGCAAACAATGGCGAGACCGTAGATGTCCTAGTTTCGGCAACCCCATTCGACACGCAGCAGAGCTGGCCCGATGATGCTACGGCAGAGAAGACCGTTGTGATGAGGGTAGGTATTTCGTCACTAATTGACAGACTTGTAAACGAGATTACACACCCCCGACTTTCAACCTACATCGTGGGAATAGTTGCAGCAATGCTACTCATCGCAGGAATCCAAGGCGCTATGAACAGGAGAAGGTGGAAGGCGCATATGGCATATTTAGATGCAATTTCCAGTGATTCAGACGAGGATTTGGAAGATGAAGAAGACGATGATTTACCCGCTCCAGTTGTGTCGATAGAAGAGGAAGAGGACGATGTATACGAGGATGACGACATCGAACTGGTTTGATTAGTAGCGAGTCATTGTCCGAACGACGCTCCATTCCTCTTAAGTGCCCTACTTTCCGCCCTAGTACAAGGGGTTGCGTAGCATGGACTCATTTAGTCAATCTACAGGGTCGGACAAGGACGGCCTCAGGAAGGTCAGGTCGGCCATTATTTTCTCGGCCCTGATGCTCATTTCTTCGTACTCAGCATTGGAGTTCGCCGCTTGGGAGGCGTTGGCTTCAACCGATCAGGACGGCGATGGGCTATCTTACGGTCTCGAGTTCTACATCAATACCCAGCCTCAGGACTGGGACACGGACAATGACGGTCTTCCTGACGGGTGGGAATGGCAGTACGGACTGAATCCACTCTCTGCTACAGGAGATAACGGATCCACGGGCGATCCAGACGGAGACTCACTTTCAAACCTGAATGAGTTGATGTTCGGAATACCCGCGAACTGGGACGACCCAAACACTCCAAATGAGCTGGACAACGGCGTTTGGTGGAATGGCACGGTACCCGTAAGTAACTGGGACGAGGAAAGCGCCATGCAACTCATACAGGGACTGGGCTCCGACGGTGCTGATGAGGATCCGTGGGGAAACATTTGCTTCAACACATTTGATGATGACAAGGATGGTATGGTCGACAATTTCGACGGTGACGGTGACGGTGATGCGAACTGCACAAGTGATGACGATGACGGTGACGGCCTCATCGATGAGGATCCAAATGGTTGGGATACCGACGGTGACGGCATGCCTGATGGATGGGAAGTTGCAAATGGGCTAGACCCAACCTCACGTACCAACCAAGACGGAGCATCGGGGGACCCCGATGGAGACGGGCTAGTGAACCTGAAGGAGTTCATTAACCCAGCTTGGGGGACCCGAAATGGAACTACTACCCCGCCCACACAGTACTTCAGACCGGGTCCACTTGCCATGACTGCCACCGAATCGCCCTGCAATCCGGTACTGCAACTTGGACCAGGGGGGTGCCTGATATTCACAGCAGAGGTTGATGGCATTACTTCTACGGATCCTCAGAATAACGACACTGATGGCGACGGACTCAATGACTCTCACGAAGCACTCGTTCTGCTAACCGACCCAACAGCCCCGGACACCGATGGTGACGGAATTAGTGACGGTGTGGAGGTAAATGGCCAGTATGGGGACCCTCCCCTGGCAAGCGACCCAAGGGACAACAATACTGACGATGACCAGTTTGACGACGGAGAGGAGGACCTCAACGGGAACGGCATCGTGGATGAAAATGAGACAGATCCAACAAGGATCGAGGATTCTGGTGACTTCGATGACGACGGCATACCTAACTGGGAAGAAAACATGACATGTACCCTCTGGAATGTTGCAGATACTGACGGCGGGGGTATTAGCGATGGCTCAGAGCTCGACCCGTCCCACGGAACAGACCCCTGCACTTCGCTTCAAACACTGAACCTGACAATAGTCGACTTCGATTCCACAAACATGATTCTCACGTTAAATGATACATCGGCACTCGATCAAACACCCGAGGATTGGAGGCAGAATGGTGAACCCATGGGGTACTACGTGTCATCAACAAATGGCAGCCTCACAGGATTCAGATTCACGTCCATCAATGGCGATTCATTGAGGGGCATAGACACGGACAAGCCACCTGATGCCACATCTGTGACATTTGTCAACTTCTCTTGGTGCTGGGATCAATCCCTAGGTTTCTCTAACGATCCAATTTGTGACGATGACTATTTCGACACTGATGGAGACGGGCTAGCCGATTGGGAGGAATCTACTGGGAGCTTTGGTTTCCTTTCCGATTGGAACATGTCAGACACCGATGGGGACGGGGTGAATGACCTAGATGAGATACTCAATCTAACTGACCCGAGCAATCCCTGTGATAACCTTCTGGATTCAGATGGGGATGGTCTAAACAACTACTTTGAGAATACAACAGTTTGCTTGATTGCCTTCGGAGAATTGGGCGGAAATGGCACTACTGATACCTACTTCACACTGTGGAATGTAACTGACACTGACAACGGGGGAGTTACTGATTTCCAGGAGTATCTGGATGGGACGAACCCTCAGAACAATCCTAACGATGACCTAAATCCAGTGGATACCGATGGCGATGGGATACCGGACACCATTGAGAACTCTACGGGCACTGACTGGAGGGATCCGGATACTGATGGAGGGGGAGTTCCCGATGGACAGGAGTGCACGTCCGAGTTTTGGGATATCAATTGTCTGAATGCCGATGGAAATCCGTGGGATCCGACGGATGATATAGACCCCAACATGATGTTCTTCGAGGCGATGAACACCTCGATGGGGGTGGATCCCAATATCACGCATTACTGGAGGTGGCATACCTATGACTTCTATACCGGGATTTCTTGGGGGGTCAACACTAGTCTCGTTGGGAATACGCAGATGTTCCCAGGCTTCTCGACCACACAGGGCGTTGCCGATCAGCAGTTCTGGGATGGTTCCGAGGTCCTTGGTTGGGAGATATCCCTTGAGTCGGGGGCGCTGATATTCCCTGGCGAGGAAATTATCGTACCCCATAACGCCGTAAATTACACTGGTTGGACCGATGCTAATGCTGGCCTTAACTTCTCGAACTTCACCAGGGATGCAATAGTGGACGGCGCAACCATAGACACGCTCTTCGTTACCGCCCCGCAAGTTCTGATCACCCAGGCGATTAGGGAAAATACAACAGAGTTCTCCAATAGCAGCTATGCGACGGACCTCCCAAGCTCATATCTGGCAAAGGGCAATGCCGCCAGCTTCGTCAACTCAATCACAATGACAGTAATCAATGAGTCAGGGGCGTTCTCCGCTTGGGACAGGGTATCCGCAATTCAGGACTTCATCATTAATGGCAACTCAACTACCTCTTTCTTGAGAAACCATAACGGGACCGAAGTCGGAGTCCTCGATGACGAGGATGACCTATCCTATTGGATTCTGAACAACTCGTTTGAGGGCGACTGTGACCAGTTCAGCACTCTTTTCGCCGTGATGCTAAGGTCCGCGGGAATCCCCGCCCGCAAGGTCACGGGTTTCTCTGGTGGGAAGTGGACAGGTACTTCTTTCGAGGTCTACGGCAAGGACTTCACAACTTGGGTAGAGGTGCACCTCCAGACAAACTCCAATCTAGGTAACGCGGATCTAGGATGGATACCCTTCGAGGCATGTCCATCCCTGTCTACCGTCGAAGTAGTAGACGAGAGCTGGGGCCCAATCTGGTTCGACAGGGACCTTTCATCAGGCAATATTTCCCTGGATGGAATACTGAGGTTCACTGAAAACCAGACCTCTGTGGCGAATATTACCATTGACATGTACTTGGTAAAATCCAATCAGACGGAGAATGTCCCCGGTTCCGCTGCATTAGAGGAGCATTTCGTTGGTACAGCAATTACCGACGAGAATGGTTCCTTCAACATCACAGGGCAGCCCCAAGAGGTCATCAATCCAGGATATGGCGCTCTGGTTCTTCGAACTTATGAGGATGGATACGTCGGTTCACAGGGGATCACCTTCCCCTGGAGGATGAACATCACTGACGACGTAGCCATGTCCATTACCGAACCAGAGCCGGTGGATGAGCCAAAGATAGGGATCGGAGTGAACACTACGGTGACAGGCGAGATTTCACTCTCAAGTGAACCTTACAATGACATCACTCAACTGGATAGCCTACAGGTGGTTCTCAATTACACAACCACAGCCGATGGCCCGGTTAGCCTAATCTCCAGCGTCGGGGCTGGCGGCTATTACGAATTCTCCGTCCCAATAGACGAATCTGAACAGGAGGGGCTGATAGCAGCAACCTTGAATTTCCTAGGCTGGCACGAGGAGGATCTCAACAATGCAACACCTCCCCTCTACCACTTACGCCCCCAGTCTGTTGGATTCAACCTAAACCTAACACCGGCGCCTAACCTTACCGTAATTCTGGAGGGTCACGGGGCCAACAACACCATACTTGAGATCGACCAGCCAATATACCTCAACGGAACTGTTCTGAGTAGGTCGGCCATCCCCGAGGCACTCAATGGCACTCTGACACTGCAGATGCGAAGATCCGCAGCCAACGGGCCCTTTACAACCCTCAACTCGTGGTATCTTAACGACTCCGATTGGACGGGGGCCCTCGGGCAATTTGCAGTCAATTGGTCCTTCTCTGCATCAGAGGTACCCATTCCCGCTGGACTGGTAGAGATTCGTTACCAGTTCGAGGCGGACGGCCTCTTCGCGAAAGACGAGTCTGTGGTAATCGATGAGCACGGAGTAAAGAGCTACGTAAATTTCAGCTATATTCTGAATCCAGCTCCCGTGGGGTCAGACTCCGAGGTAGAAGTGACATTGTCAGACCATACTGGAAACTCCGTTGCGAGCTTCGTCGGGGACTACACATTGGACTTCAACGGCGAATTGGTATGGAATCAGTCAGATCCAGAGCTCCCGCGCGTGATGGTAACATGGAGGCCCACTATAGACGTGGAGGCAGGGGACTACCCGTGGCAGCTGAATTATAGCGGGTCCACATGGCTTCTTCCAAACAGCGTGTTAGATACTGTCAGAGTCCAAGGCAGAGCCGACGTCTCATTTACCCTGGGCTCGGACTGGACCCCTAGAGGGCAATCATCATGGATTTCTGGTTTCGCCAGGGATATCAATCTGAACAGTACGATTCTAGGAAATAACTCTTCCATCATCGTAAACATGGAGGTGCCATCCGACCAACCGCCTACTCCAGATGGCCTGGAAGCTCCACCTGTCACCTACAGGCTGGGGGAGCAGTGGATAGACAACACTACCGGCGAGTACAACATTACATTCCAGATGCCTAGCGGTGTAGGTGCCGGCGTCTACGACCTCAGGCTGATCCTTGATTTCGAGAAGAACCCCCCCGCAGGTGGCGCATACTACCTTGTTTCCGGTGCAGTGGTGCTGCAAGCAGGCGTACAGACCGAGTACGTAGTGGAGGCAGAGCCATTGCAGTCCATCGTGATTGCAGGACAGACACTGGTAACGAATGCCACAGTCACCGATGTGGAGAGCAATGACAGGCTGCAGAACACCACCGTCGACATTTACTTCGATTGGGGAGGGCCACTGCAGCAGGTACTCAACTCCACAGTCACTGGTTCCGATGGCGTCGCAAGGTTCACTCCGACCATTCCTGCTGACGCCCCGCCCGGGTACTACGATGTCCGTCTACACGCACCGGATGACCTAACTGATAGTTTGACTACACCCAATGCAGGCAGGTGGATAGGGAATGAGAGCACAGTGAACCTCACCGTGCAGGTCGCGAGTAGCATCAGAATTGACAATGCGCCATTGCCTGAAGTCACCGCCGGGCAATTTTTCCAACTGCAGGGGCAGGTCCTAGATGGGGTGGACCAGAATCGTTCAGTATCGGGCCCCATGACGCTGGAGGTCTTTTTCCTGAACGACCCCAGTGAAACCCTGGTCACAGGGCATGTCACCGCAGCTAACGGATCGTTCTCTATAATGGTGCCAACTGATCCACTGGGGGATGGCGTGACTAACGGCCTCAAGACCGTCATAGTAAGCGTTGAAAACGGTAGTACCCCGTTCTACCTTACTGGTTCCGGGAATGAAACCATCCTGGTTCGAGGAGTCACCCAGTTCACTGAAAGGAACCCCCTACTCAATACAATAGTGGACAGGGGGACATCCATCACATTCGGAGCAAAGCTGGTAGAATCTAGCGATGGGGACAGGCAACTTTCCGACATGTCGGTTTCCGCATTATTCCACGAGACGTGGCTAACCCCCGAACAACCGACAAATGGACAAGGCGTCGTCAACTTCACATTCTCAGTCCCTCATTCACATCCACTCGGTTTGATCCCGATAGTTCTGATGTTCAATGGCTCAAATGGTTCAGACACTCTCCATCCATCATCCACGGTTATCAACACAATCACAGTCAGGTCTCCAACCAACATTACGTTCGATCCAATTACTTCCAACCCTGCTGCAGGGGAGTTCCTCGACATTAGTGGAACTTTGACTTCAAGTAATGGAAGTGGAATAGTTGACAGATCAGGAAATGCCCTGAATCCGACTCTAAACTTCGCCATCGACGGGGACACCAATTCGTTCTCAGTCACTGGTGGCACCGTAGATGCCAATGGCACATGGTCGGCCAGAATCTTCCTGGACCTTTCTTTCCCACGTGGTACGCACAATATCACCGCCTCATATACGCCGTCCGTCAACTACTATGGCGCCAGTTCGGAGGACGGAATTTTTGACAGCAGAGGTTTCTCCATGCTATCCATAATTTCCCCAACTGATTTGGACCCCGATGAGAGAACTGTCAGAGGGGACAACATCACACTCAACATGTCATTGATTGACAACTCCGGGCAGTTCGTCTCCGGAGCCCAGGTCGATGTTTCCATAGACGGGACGCCAGCATGGTCCGGCCTCACGAATGAGGATGGCATCGTCACTACTGTAATCCCGACTGATTCCAACAGGGCTCCCGGACCGATGACAATCACCGCCACATTTGCAGGCTTCAATGGGACCACTGGCCTACTGGGTGATGAGACATGGACAAGAGTGGTGATACTCGCCCCAACGGTTCTAGATGTGACTTCAATTACAGGCTCCGCAATCGCAGGCGAGTCAGTCACGTTCACTGGAACCCTGCTGGACGAGCATGGTGCACCCCTGATCGAGAATGGCGAAGAAAAGGGAGGTGTCGTCCACCTTTCCATAGATGGAATCGACGTAGGTCCTGTGTACACTTCAATTTCAAACTCCTCTACTGGGATTTGGAGCATTACTTACGATTTACCTCTTGATACAGACTATGGGGGCCACACTTTCACCGTCGACTTCCTCGGCGGTTTCACTTGGGTCGATCCCATGGGCCAGGGCGACTCCCTGAATCCAGAATACTATCTCCCCTCCACAATAACACAGGAATTCAACGCGACCCAGACATCCCAGGTTGTTCTTACGACCCCCCCAGGGGAAGTCGACAGGAACGAGCTGCTTCTCATAGAGGGAATGCTGACCGATGGCGCCGGAAGGGTACTTCCCGGACGAGATCTAGATGTCTATATGAACGACCAATTCCTAACATCCCTCTCTGTATCCGACAATGGTACGTTTAGCTTATTCTTCCCCGTACCTCCGGACATGCCTCTCGGACCAAGGAATGTTAGGATAGAATTTGGTGGAGAGGAGTTCGTAATCGCCTCTAACTCTAGCACTATTTTCACCGTTTTCGGTCCTGTCGAGGTGAGTGTTGAACAACCGGTTCCGGTCGCTGTTGGAGACGTACTACAACTCAGTGGTTCCGTCAAGGATAACCTTCCGAATGGGTGGCTTGGAAACCACTCGCTCCAGATCTTTATTGATGGGATCCTGATAGGCACTACTACTACTGATGAGGACGGGGCATGGTCCCATTCTTGGGTAGTATCCGAGTTCCTAGACGTGGGTCAGCACACACTCACGGTAATAGCCCCGGATCAGGGATATCACCGCGAAGGCTCCGTAGAGGCAAACCTGACAATAGCATACCACACCGGAATGACACTGCAAGTCGAGAACAATGTGGTGACAAGGGGCGGCGCATGGAACCTAAGTGGTAGGCTATTCGACGCCGACTCTGACGGCAATCCAGGTTTGGAGGGCAGGGTGCTTTCCTTCCTGCTAGATGGTGAAGAGGTTTCCACCATTACTACAAGCATAGATGGAACATTCAGCATTAGTCATGAACTGGGTTACCTGATTTCAAGGGGTTCACACGATGTATCATTGGCCTTCGCCGGCGAACAGCTGTACCTTTCAAACGTGATCAATGCGACTGTGTATGCCAGAGCCGACATTCAGATAGAGATTCTATTCCTTGAGGATGAGGTCGTCAGAAGCGATGGAAATAGGCCGATTAGGGTTCTCGGCAGGATAATTGAAATCGGTGGGGAGGGCAACACCATGGAGGAGATGGACCTCTCGCTATACTGGGAGGATTCTCTAAGGCCGAATACGAAGATAACATGGGATGAGACAACAGGGCAGTTCCTGGTCGAGTCGAATGCAATTTCAACAATGCCTCCTGGTGTGGCCAGCATGTCGATAGTTGTGGACCCCGACTCCTCAAGGTTCCTGAATGGGGGCGAGATTGATTTCGAGGTGATAATCAAGGTTCCAGTGAACTTTGAGTTCCTCCCCGACTCTTTGTTCCTAGAAATAGGTCAAAGCTCCATGTCAGGAAAGGTGAATGTCACTGCCACGGACAGGGCCGAGGTCATAGAAGGAGTTTCGATTACCGCTAGGCTAGTCAACGAGACCAGTACACATTTCACTGTGGTAGGGGTCACCGATCAGAATGGCATCTTCACATATCAGTTCGAGTCATTCCATGAGAACCATCCTCTATGGGACAGGGACTTCTGGGGGGACTTGTCGGTAGAGTTCAGTTCCGATTCCGACATTATCGACCCCATTGACGCTGCTCGACTCTCACAGTTCGCCGTTGTCGATGTAGAATATCAGCCGGAGCAGGGGGCATCATTGGTGGGCCCTGCAATGACCGCACTAGCCATCCTTGTGATAATCGGACTAGCCGCGGCTGGCGTAATTGTGCTAAGGAGGAGGAAACAGGCTGCCATCGATGAGCTAGCAGGGGTGTTCAGCTACACAGCAGAGCTCTTGGCAGCAGGAGATGAGGTCAGGGAGGCTATATTCAACTGCTATGAGGGACTCTGTCAGATACTGATGAGCAGAGGTTTCCTGAGGAGAGATTTCGAGACAGTCAGGGAGTTCGAGCTAGCAATAAGAAACGCACTCCCAATAAGCGAGCAGGCATTGTTGTCTCTCGACAGAATTTTCGAGGAGGCCAGATACTCAAGCCACGTTCTCGGCGAGCCCCATAGGGAGAGTGCCCAGATGGCACTGAGCTCAGTTCTCCAAGAGATAGACCAGCTCGAGGAAGTCCCATCTAGGGAGGCCTCAATAGTCCCTCAGGAATGATCTTCCAGGGACAATCCCAAGGTGTGTCCGTTCCATGATGCATCCGAAATGAATGACCCAGTAGGAAGTCTGAAAGTCCTCAAAACTCCTCCAAAACCACTGGGCGCGATAATTCGAGCTATAGTGCCAGACTCGCCCTCCATGACTTCGAGGACGACCCCCCTTCTATTCGCCGAAGGCATTGGAATCTCCATGTAGCTACCCTCTATTGAACCTCCTAGGTCAGCAACCATCTCGCCTATAGTTGTGACATCGCTGTTCGCCATCCTAGTCGACTCAGGAATGTCTCCAACCTGCCCCTTGAATTCCTCGTGGGACTTCGAGACCTCAGACATGTGCGGCAGGTCAGAGAGAAACTGCGCATGTGCTTCCGAGGCGGTAACATCGAGGCCCAAACCGACTCCTTGGAATTCATTTTCCGTAACAGCACCGCCGTCTGAGTCGGCAATTACAACCCTCCTCCACGTCATGCTATCGTTGCCCCCAATGGCCCGACTAAGATGAACCCATTGATTTAGGTATCCGGAAGAATCGCTCAACATGTTTGCCTGTTCTAGAGGGGCTAGATGTCCTCAATGAGTCCATTGACCCGGGCATACAATCCCTGCTCCTTCCTTCCAGGAGCCTCTTCTCGAGAAGTACCACTATAGCCCTATCTTCTGCCTTTCTTATGGGTCTCCCGAGTGCCTGTAGGACGCTGTTTACGGCCGGCTGCAGACTTGCATACTTCCATGCCCTTGATCTCCCGAACCTGCTAGTGTAGTATCCAAACAGTGCCTCCTGCTTGGCACTGGGCGGGGGTAATGGGAGGCCAATGCAGACCACGGCATCAAGGATGTTGTCAGAGTAATCTATCCCTTCTGACAGTTTGCCGCTCAATACTCCGAAAATCACAGAATTCTTCCCCATCGACCTAAGTTCGTGTAGCCTATTGACCATTCCATCAACTGAGCGCTTGGACATGCCCCTTTCCTCCTTCAGGCGATGCCTCCCGAAGACGTACCCAGTCTCTGACGCAATCCTTTCCATCATGGAATAGCTGGGGGCGAAAATTGCAACGTTACCTGGAGTTTTTTCCAGAACGGAAGTTATGTGTTGGCTAATGGTCCCGAAACTCGACTCTCTCTCCGAGAACTTGCTCGTTACATCGCTGGCAATTAGTACATGTCTATTTTCAGGGGGAAATCCCGAATTGTACTCCTTGCCCCTATATCCTTCCTCGTGTATCCCTAGGATTTCGCAATACATAATTGGGGGAAATAGTGTTCCCGACATCAGAATTGAGCCAGCACACTCTTCGAAAATGGGGCCACCTACAACTCCTGGATCCAGTAAATGACTCGAAATCCGGGGCTCTTCCAATATGTTGTCGAACACTAATGCAAGGGCATCGCTATTTCTGTATTTGATGCAAACGTCCAGCATTTCCGCAAGTCTGATACAATCGTTCTGCTCTTCTTCTTCCAGTGAGTCGTCATCATCTATTTTCACCCTCATCAAGTTCCCAATCATTTCTCGGATAATCGAGATTTGATCGTTCGTCGAATCATCAAGCCCGACTATGGCGTTGCCTATGGCACCTAGGAACTCATTTGTCTCGATCCGTAGGTCATCCCAGTCAGACTCCTCGTTTTCCACGGTCTTGCTGTCGAACCATTTTCTCAGCACAGTGTCATCTCTGAGGGCCTTAATCTGCTTCTCCAGCTTAACAGCGTCTCCGAAACCATATGCTTCACCGGTATCTAGCTGCAAGGCAACTTTCTCCAGGTTTCCCTTGTATTCCTGGACATCACTCAGCGCCCTTCTGAATACCTGATCAGTAATCCTTCTTTCCAATCCATTCCTGATTCGATCTGGTAGGTTATGGGCTTCATCAACTATCAATATAGACTCATTTAGATTAATCCCCATGGCCGGAAGTGAGCTTTCTCTGACTTCCTCGATGAAAATATGATTATAGTCACAAACCAATACATCTGTATCTCTGGCAGCTGCCCTAGCGGCAGCCCATGAGCACACCCTTTCTTGCTTGCCATACTTTATTCCCCACTCGACATGCCGAGGCTCTGACAGGATAATGTCCTTCATCCTGTTTCTTTTTCTCTGCCTGCCCTCCTCCGTCGACTCCTTTTCACAGTTGCATTTACCGGTCGATTTGTCGATAACATCACACATCCCCTCCCTTCCAATGATATCAACTAATTTGACTCTCGAAATTCCCGTTGGAAGCCTCGAGTTGATCATTTTGACGGTGTCAACAACGATCCTATGTTGCGATTGCCTACCTGTCATGAAAACAATCTTCGGCTTCAAACCCTCTTGGGACCTATCATTTGCAACATGCAATGCGGAAGCCAAGGACGCCGCAGTCTTGCCTATTCCTGTGGGCGCGGCAGCCAGCAGGGCTCCTCCTGATAGCAGGGAGTCTATTCCGTCCCTGATCATCTCGATTTGGGAGTCCCTCATCTTCTCATGAGCATGGTAAACTCCCAGATCCGGGGTATCGGAAGTGGTCATGGAAAGGGCCCTGCCAGTAGAACGACCAAGAAGATTGGGTTCAGACTACGGAGAATGATACTATCTAGGCCTCGGCGCTCATCGTTGAACTAGCCTTTCTTGCTCGGTCCAAGAGACCCTCGAAATTTGGTGCGAGAGGGCGCATAGAGCGCCCCCCCGCGTTGGTTCTGTGCATCCCGTCCTCACACATTTTCCCTCGCCTCATATAGCGTTTGATTCGTCATCATACCTTGCACGGAGGGCATCCATTCGAGCAGCAAGGAGATCCTCAACCGTGGCATCCTCTATCGCGACTCTCCTGATATGCTCCCTGGCTGCCTGCCTAAGCACAACATCCGGGCTCTCTCCGTGTAATTTGCAGAAGTCGCCAATCCTAGCACTCAAATCAGGCCCTAGGTCTACTTGCACCCTTTCTCCAGAAACTTGATGCTCAGAGGAGAGATACTGCCTCACAGCATATCGGATTACATCGGATCTGTTCCTCATCCCGTCGAGGCCCACTAGCCTGTCCAATTCCAAGAGATGATCCTCTGGAATCCTGAGCGAGACCATTGGGCTGTGGCCGGCCAACTTGCTTCCTCCGAGCCGCACAGAGAGGCAAGGGGTCTTAATTGTATCTCAATTGAAATGCATATGAAATACAATGAGCATGACCTACCCTTCCATTGTACAATTTTTCTGAAATTGAAGATAGAGTGCCATTCAAGGGGAAGCATACTCTCGGAGGCTCGCAGGGAACGGTATGAAGACCATCAATGATGCAATCCATGGCCAGTTCAGGATCGACGGTGTCAGGAAAGACCTGCTGAAGACTCCTGAGATGAATAAGCTCAGCCATATCAAGCAACTAGGGCTCGCGCATCTGGTTTTTCCAGGGGCCCACCACACTCGTTTTGAACACTCTCTCGGTGTTTCCCATGTTGCCGGAATGATGGCAGACTCAATGTCTCTGGATGACTCCGAGAAGGATGTAGTGCAAGTAGCTGCAATGCTCCACGACGTAGGTCACGGCCCCTATTCCCACACACTTGAGCACATTCTTCACGAGAGAGGCGGCATGGATCACATGTCCATAACCGAGGGAATCATCACTGGTGAATATGATGTGCTTAGGGAGGGGGAAGTCAACTCAATTAACAATAGGAAATCAATTCCGGACATTCTCGAGGGTCATGGGATAGACCCCACTGAGGTTGCCAGCCTAATCAGGGGCCCAGATGCTAGGGGCTCCGAGAGGAATTTGATGGACTGGTCGGAAGGACGCTCGAACTTCGTTGAGCAGGATAACACACTGGCCCACATAGTTCATGGCCCAGTCGATTGTGATCAGATTGACTACCTCCTCAGGGATTCCCATTTTACCGGGGTGAATCACGGGGTCATTGACTATCGCAGGCTAATCATGTGTCTAGAGAGGCACGGGGGCGACATTGCGGTTGAGGAGGGCGGACTCCCGGCACTTGAGGGGATGTTGATGGCACGGGGTCTAATGTATAGCGCCGTATATTTCCACAGAGTTACTCGGGTTACAGAAATCATGCTTTCAAGAGCCGTAGAAAGAAGTGCAGACCAGCTCCCCGACTCAGTCGACCTGCAGAGGCGTGTCGATGCAGAGATTTGGCAGGCCCTGTATGGGGCTGGAGACTATGCAAGAGATATGATCAGGAGACTCAAGTATAGGCAGCTTCTGAAGGTGTGTTCTAGCAGAAGGAGGCAGGAACTGACAGACGATCAGGTGGAACTCTTGGCAGGACTCGCATCCGATGCCGAGAAACGCAGATCCTTCGAAGACGAGATGGCACAGAGGGCAGGACTCCAGCCAGGGTATGTCGCTGTCGACGTCCCCAACATCAAGCTACTTCTCGCTGAGCCGAGGATGGCCCAAGTCGACATCAGAATAATTGGCGACGATGGAAAGACCCGCTGGTTCAAGGAGCACACCCCGATAGCCGATGCCCTAAAGGTGCGACAGGTCAGTCAGGCCGCTGTATACATTATGACTCTGCCAGGGTATGAGAAAAAGGTGTCAGAAATCGCTGAAAGAATGATTTTCTCTTAATCCATCAGCTCAGAATAGTGGCATCTTCGCACATCTCAAGGGGATACCATTCAAAAGGGCGATTCGGGTCGCCAAAGCGCCCGGTACCTGTAGAAGGAATCGTTCAAATCAACCGGTGAGTGCTATGGACAGCCAAATGAAAACAATTTACGACAGCGTAATCGCAAGGGATCCGAACCAGCCTGAGTTCCATCAGGCAGTTGAGGAGGTGCTGGACAGCCTTTCACCAGTAATCAAGGAGCACCCTGAGTTCCTGCCCGTGGTTGAGTCAATGGTGGAGGCTGAGAGAATAATCCAGTTCCGGGTCCCATGGTACGACGACAGCGGCGCTTTGCAAGTCAATCGTGGTTTTAGGATTCAAATGAATAGCGCAATAGGGCCATACAAGGGCGGACTAAGGTTCCATCCTTCGGTGAACCAGTCAATTCTGAAGTTCCTCGCTTTCGAACAGGTGTTCAAGAACAGCCTCACTGGACTTCCAATGGGTGGTGGAAAGGGAGGCTCAGACTTCGATCCTAAGGGCAAAACCGATGCAGAGGTTTTGAGATTCTGCCAGTCCTTCATGATGGAATTGTGGAGGCATATTGGGGCAGACCTAGACGTTCCTGCTGGCGATATTGGAGTAGGAGGCAGGGAGGTAGGATACCTCTTCGGGATGTACAAGAAGCTAGCAAACGAGTTCACTGGGGTCCTGACAGGAAAGGGAAGGTCATACGGAGGGTCATTGATCAGGCCCGAGGCCACTGGGTATGGCTTGGTATACTTCGCTCGCGAGATGCTGGCGACAAAAGGGAAGTCCTTCGAAGGCTCCACAGTAGCAATTAGCGGTTCAGGAAATGTCGCACAGTTCGCATGCGAGAAGGTTCTCGACTTAGGAGGGGTTCCAGTGACCATGTCGGATTCTGGAGGATGGATTTATGATCCCGCTGGGATAGACAGAGAAAAGCTAGCATGGATAATGGATCTAAAGAACAACAGAAGGGGAAGAATCAGCGAGTACGCGGATAACTTCGACGGAGTCACTTACTCCAAGTCTGAACCAGAACCTTCCTTGAATGGTCTTTGGGACTCCGATGTGGATGTGGCACTTCCATGTGCCACACAAAACGAAATCAATGGCAAGGAAGCAAAAATGCTAGTTAAGAATGGCGTAATTGCAGTTGCCGAGGGAGCAAACATGCCATGCACGCCGGAAGCAGTAGAGACATTCCTGGAAAACGGAATATTGTTCGCCCCCGGTAAGGCAAGCAACGCAGGAGGGGTAGCAACATCTGGCCTGGAGATGAGTCAGAATAGCCTAAGGCTCTCTTGGACAAGAGAGGAGGTCGACCAGAGGCTTGAGTCAATAATGGTGGAGATTCACAAGACTGCTTCTGAAACTGCGGAGAAATTTGGGATGCCCGGGAATTACGTGGCTGGCGCGAACATCGCCGGCTTCCTCAAAGTCGCTGAAGCTATGACAGCACAGGGAATGATCTAAGGCATTAATCGACATCATTTTGCTCCACGACCTCATCTTCGTGGAGGGATGATAGGAACTTCTTGAGCCTCTCAGTCTGAGGGCTGTTGATGATAGAGGAAGGCCCCTCTTCTGCCACAACTCCCTGGTCCATGTAGATAATTCGATCAGCTACATCCCTGGCAAAGCCAATCTCGTGAGTCACTACGACCATTGTCATTCCTTCGTCAGCAAGTCCACGGATGGTCTCCAACACCGAACCTATGAGTTCTGGATCAAGGGCGCTGGTCGGCTCATCGAAAAGCAGAACCTCCGGCTTCATGGCAAGGGCTCTGGCAATAGCAACACGCTGCTTCTGCCCGCCGGAAAGGTTGCCCGGGTAAGCATCAATCCTGTCGAGCATATCGACTCTTTCCAGAACTGACATTGCTACTTCCTCTGCTTCCATCTTGCCCATACCTTTGACATGTCTCAGGCCCAATGTAATATTGTCAAGGACCCTAAGGTGCGCAAATAGCTCGAATGACTGGAAAACCATCCCTATCCTGGATCGCAAGTCATTTACATCGGTGTGAGGGGTGTTAACCTGCTCCTCCTTCAAGAAAATCTTGCCGTCAGTAGGTTCTATCAGTCGATTTATGCACCTTAGGACAGTCGACTTACCACTTCCAGATGATCCAATTATGGCAACAGACTCCCCTTGTTTTACTTCAAATGATATGCCCTTGACAGCATGAACGCCACCCGCATAAATCATATGCAGATCTTCCACGTCTAGTACCTTTTCTGGCATTCATTCACCTCCCGTAATACCTAGTCCCGGGATCCTAGTTTTTTCCTCTAGCCATCTTAGAATTAGGGCAAGAGTCCATGTGACCACGAAGTAGGATATCAGAACCATCCCCCAAGCATATGCATACTGGAACGTACTCGCAACGATCAACTTGCCCTGCCTAGTAAGCTCTGCATACCCAATTATCATGGCAAGGGACGAGTTCAATACCAGATTCACCATCTCATTTCCCATCGGAGGGATGCAGATCCGAATCGCCTGAGGCATGATGACTCGTCGCATAGTTTGCAAATATGTTAGGCCAATGCTCCTTCCTGCTTCCATCTGGGCCGAAGGTATTGCCTGAATCGCCCCTCTGATGGTTTCGCATTGGTAGGCACCAGAATTGAATCCTAGTGCGCATATGGCACTGATGAATGCTGAGTCGTAGAGTACTCCCCCTATCAGCGTCCCATAATTGTCTTCAGAATGGTCGTATGTGGCAATAATGTCCGTCAGGAAGTTATGATTATTTTCCAGATTATCGAAGCTAAAAATTTCCAGTCCGGGTTCCTGGATAAGGGCCCCTAGCCTAAGGCCGAAATGGATGAATAGGAACTGGACAATTAACGGAGTGTTACGGAAGAAGTCTGTGTAAACGGTCGCTATTGCGTTCAACGGTCTGACCTTCCAAGGATTTAGGGCGAATGGTCCAACCCTTACTTTCGAGAAATTACCATCATTGCTCAGGAATAGTGTACCTAGGAACAATAGCGCAATTCCCAGAAGTATTTTGGCGAAAGAAACAGGTGCGCCAACTGGAAGGAAAACATACTCAATTCCCTGCAGCCCTAGATCACTAGCCCCTGGTATGGCCGAATAAAATAGGTACAGTCCGCCTGCTAGAAGTGGAATCCCAACTAATCTGACATACTTAGCTTCGTAACGTTCTACAACGTACCTAAGTGATGTCGGGGATGTTTTGCACATTGCAAGGGTGACTCCCAGTAGGAATCCCAGGATAATTCCGAATGCGACTATTTTCAGTGTCGCGATGAATCCTGATAGGAACATTGCCTTAGTCTCATCAACAAAGACTCCGAAGTTCCCATATTCCGGTACGACGAATCCTAATTGATCGTCTGCACCAGCATTCTCGGTCCACAGTATCTTGCCCCCGTCGCCAACTGCAACGCCATTGAATCCAGTCAGCATTACAATGTCGTTGAAGTCACTATTGTTTCCAAGTGGGTTAATCTGCTGAGAAACAATTGTTCCGCCATTGATGCTCATTGAGATGTAGCCGCCTTCACCGGTCATCAGAAACTTCGACGTTGTTACTACTTCAATCGAAGTCAGCACGACGTCAAGTGTCTCCGGACCAAGGACATATTCGTTCGATCCAGCGGGATAGTGCCTCTCGAACTCTACTAGTGTCCAAATGTACCCTACATCAGTCCCCGTCACTACGTTACTCATCGAGATTAGAATACTCCCATCATTCGTAATTGCGTAAATCCTAGTGGGGCTGTAGAACTCCACCGAGACGATTTCAGCATCACCCGCTCCTTCGGGCGCCTCACGATACTCCCAACTTCCCCCTCCATCATCGGAAAATAGGATGGTTCCATCCGAGCCAACCACAATTCCTAGATTCTCATCGAGAAACGAAACACCCAGTAGATCACTTTCTATGGACAGGTTTGTTTCCGCCCACGTCCCCCCCTCAAGATTCCATATTGTTCCATGGGCTCCCACGGCAACGGCGGTTTCACTCCCGGTCAACGAGATTCCATTCACAATAGATCCTTCGGGAAGGGAGATGTCTGTCCAAAGATCTCCACCGCTCTTCCTAAGCATCATAAGTCCATTTTCTCCCGAAACCAGCAAGGACCCAAAACCCGAGTCCGAGTTTAGAATGTCACTTGTCGTGGGAGAATCGTAGGCAGCCCATGTAATTCCATTGTCATCACTGTGTAGCATCGCACCCCCTGTTCCGAATGCCCAAATTACGCCTTCAATTTCAGTAGCAGTAAGGAGATCCTCAGAAGTCCCGCTTTCTACTACTTCCCAACTGCTCTTGAAATCAGAGGCCTGGCTTGGATTCACTGAAGTCAATAGGAGTATCACTATTGAAATGGAAATTATGTTGGCAGCGCCCCTCATTCTTGTTGAATCGGAGAGCCGAGAATCCTCTTCGAACATGGTGAGCCCCATTGTTTGGCATTCTTCCTTGGATATAGTCTAGGCGGACCGCCAATTCTAAGTCAAATCGCCCCCTGATTACCCCATGAGAGGGACTGCCGCCATCCCAATTGTCCTGATATTGCTCTCTTGTTCATGGCTACCCGCATCAGGCGAAGCGTCCTATTCCATTGGCACTATTTCGGGCGAAGACTCCTCTCGTTTCGTTGCCCAGAATTCAAATTTGCAAGAAATGGAGTTTGAGGATGTACAATTTGCTATCAGGTCCCTAAGGGACGGCGAGGTCGACTTCGTAATCGGCCCTCATCATTTACTGACAGACTCCGAAATGATTGCTCAGTGGAATACAATTACCGTGGGCGAGATGTTCGATATTTCGGATTATTTCATCGCCATGATTAGATCAGATAATTCTCAGGATTCGGGGAATGAGGAACTAAGATATGCAGTTAATTCCGCACTGGCAGACATTCACCAGAGGGGAACCGCCATTTCCACACACCAACTTTGGTTCTCAGACATGCCCCAGTTAGATTTCTATGACTTCGAGGAGTATGAGGATGCCTGGCCAACTCCAACGGAAGGCGGAACGCTCCACAGGATATTGTTTGAAGACGGAGACATCGGTGTCTGCATGCTGAACCAAGACTCCTCCATGACTAGGTTCGGCGCCAGCGGGGAATTGGTCGGATTTGAGGTTGACATGGCAGAGATGATAGCCAATAGTATAGCTAGCCACTATGAGGTGGAACTCACTCTTTACAGCCACAACAGTGGGGTTTTCGAGAATGTCCTCAGCGACTTGACCGAATCCGATTTATGTGATATCGCCATGGCTTCGGTTACGCCGGACCAAGTTCCCGGAGGCTTCACCTCTTCTTCCCCCTACCACGTCGGAGGGACTGTTATTCTTTCATCCGCCGAATCCCCCGGGATCGACTCTGCCGCTGAATTATTTGATTCGGATCAGCCCAAGGATGATGAATCCGATTTTGATTTGAGAATAGTTGCAATATTGCTTCTTTCAGTATTCATATTGAGGGAAGCGGCCAGAAAGGACTGACATCACGTCAGTAATGTTCATCGTCGTGCCCCTTCCGAAACGTGACATGGCGGAGATGATGTATCAAGGAAAGGTGAAGCAGGTATGGAGTACCGATGACCCCGAAGTTATCGAGTTCAGATATACCGATCAGATTAGCGTATTCGATCAAATCATCCCAAGCTTGGTTCCAAGAAAGGGGGAGAGCCTCAACAGGACCACGTGTCATTGGTTCAACCTTGTTGAACAAGAGGGGATATGTGAAACTCATCTGATAGAGATGAACGCCCCCGATAGGTGCCTTGCAAAGAAATTCGAGGTCATCAAAGAGCCCGGCGCTATTCCGAGGGACATGGAGAACGTTTTCGTGCCCCTAGAAGTGATTTGCAGGCATTATCTTGCAGGATCAGGGTGGAGGAGGTACGAAAGGGGAGAGGTCGGCTCCGAAGAGTTCGGTTTCGAGCCCGGGCTTTCTCTGAAAATGGGTGTCAAGCTGCCCAGCCCTTACTTGGAGGTGTCAACTAAGTTTGAGAAATTCGACAGACTTCTCGACAGAGAGGAAGCTCTCCAGATCTCAAATTTAACTGAAGAGGAGTTCGACTCAATCCTCGAGTGCGTTCTGGCAATAGATGCAATAATCGAGAGAGAAGCCTCCGCCAGAGGTCTAATTCATGTTGATGGAAAGAAGGAGTTTGCATTGGGGGCTGGAAGGAAACCAGTTCTAGTGGACTCCTTTGGGACATTGGACGAGGATCGCTGGTGGGACGCTGAAACATATGAGGGAGGGGAGATAGTATCACTATCGAAGGAATTCGTTCGAGAGCACTACCTAGGCACTGGACACCATAGTGAACTCTACCAAGCTAGGGAGTCAGGTTTGCCAGAGCCTCCGATACCCCCTCTGCCCGAAGACATCATCTCAAGAACTGCAAATTTGTACTCCGAGATGTACGAGAGACTCACCGGGAAAACATTCTGATTATGAGTGCCTTCTCATTAGAATCCCACATCCCCTTTTTTCTGCTGATCTTAGTATTGACAGAAGGTGCCTAAATCCATAGTCGACCCCTCCATCAAGTGGCTCATCTCCCAACGTAGTCCATCTTCCAGAACGTATCGAGGACCTCAACTCACTAACTTCCTGCGGGTCAATCCACCCAAGAAGGGACATTCCACCGAAACCATCCCGGAATCCCGGTTCTCCAAGATTCTCTTCAGATAGCCCGTCACAAAGCTTAGCAAGCAACTCGTGCAATACAGTCATGTCACCCCTTTGCCTAGTGAACGAGATAAGGTACGAAATCACATTGCCGTCTTCACTGGGAAATCTGCCGAGCTTCTCTCTAGTCGCCATCGAGTCAAGAGGCTCAGCCATGCCTCCCTTAGGCCCCCAGTCCCCGCTAGCTAGGTACAGCAATGTGGCGGGATCAAACGGGGCCTCTTGGCCCTGACGGAGGCCTTGGATGTCAACAGACAGTGGGCACATAGAAAGCAACTCCTGGTGATCTCCGCCCAGGGATGCTTGAATTGGGGGAACAAGATCGATCAAGTCCACAGTAATTGGGTCGAATGTGTAGAATGCAGGAGTCGGAGGCGCTCTAGACATTGAGAAACCCCGATTACCTTTCACCCATGAGTCTGTTTAGGCGGCTTTCGAATGAATCGTCCTGACCAATTTCCGAGGCAGAAGTCCCCTCAGAGGTCACCTTTTCCCTATCTTCATCAGCAGATTCAGGCAAAACCTCCTCTTCGACATCGGCTATTTTCTCCTTGAGAGCGGCCCTTTTCTCAAGGGCCTTCTTCTCTACCGCCAACCTAGTTTTCTCCATCATCTCTCGGCCTTCTCTGTAATTGCTGACCATCCATGAAAGTGCAATCGAAGCACCGATGACCATGGCAGCCGCGGCAACTGCCGTACTCGAATCGCTAATTCCACTATCCAATTCTTCGCCACCCGAAAGAATCACGCTGGCCACGTTATCCGAAGGATCAGAATCCTGGTCCCACGGGAAGTCACAGCTTATCGTGGCGACCATCTCGGTTGAATCCTCAACATCCGGCCTATCTATCGATGGCTTAGGGGCTAGGGCATTTGCAGATGTCATATCCACTATGTGGACGGAAGTGTATTGCCCCGCTTCGATTTTTATGCTGCATTGCGTCCCTGAAGGGAGCAGTTCGAAATTTTCCCTCCTTGTGGAAATTTCAATTTTCTGGCTAGCACCCTGTCCATCCAGTTCTAGCTGAACCAAACCGACGTTCCAATCCGTTCTCCGAACTTCGAAAATCTGGGACTGGGACGTCACTAGGATTCCCCTAGAGTCCAGCAATCTGATTGAAATCTCCCTGTTACCCGGAAGTGGAGCCCATTCTTCCGAGGTCAAGTTGACTATTGCAGTCGTATTCCCCCCTACAGTTCCGGATTGAGAAATCATCATGTCCCCCATGTCGTCGACTAGAATTATCGTGTAATCGAAAGGCTCGGTTCCATTTCCTATCGAACAGCTTGCCGTAATTTCGCCTATGCTGCCATAAACCAAGCAACTAGCCCCCCTGGTGACTGGCTCCACCACTATTGACCTGTATTCCAGACTTCCTTGGTCGGAACCCGATGAAACCGAAATAGTGCCACTTCCACTGGATGTCGCCGGCCATGCCCAACCGCCAAGGGTACTCCAAATCAATGACCCTGAAAATGAATCAGTAACAATAGATCCGGAATCAGTTCCATGAATTCCCAAAAGCGCGCTATCGCCACTAGTGGACACAATGACAGGGGAACTCGCCCATGAAAAATCCCCCTTCTCGGTATCCAGATTTATTTCCCTCTGGTTTCCGGCTGTATCTTCCGCCAGAATTCGTATGGTCTTTACACTGCCATCCCAGTCTTCACTAGGAACCAACTCTAGTGGTACGCCGGTTACCTCGCCAACACCCAGTACGACCTCGGCTCTTCCTGAGACGGACCAACCAAGTGGAAGACTTAGGACTTGTAATGAGATGGTGCTAGGTGCGTTACCAAGGTTTTCGAGCATGGCCAATGGGTGTCCTCCCAAATCACTCACTAACCAGTCCCCTTCTCCGGTAAGAGAGAACTCATGCGTGACTGCCACCCTTAGTGGGAAAACTATCTCGGAGGCCGCACTAGAGTCGCCTTCCCTTAGGCGGAGGTGAAGCTCCACGGCCCTTCCATAGACCGCATTCTCTGGAGGGGTGATGTTGAGAATTAGTGGCGCAGTCTCCCCTGGTGAAAGGACGGGGAGCTCGTCGGGCTCATCTACGGACCACCCTGACTCCCCTGTAATGAACATGGAAGCATATGCTCTAGTGGGCGAGTTACCAGACTGCACAACTGTGAGCTCTATCTGCGAACCTAATGGGTCGACCTCAAGATTCGCCTGATCAGCTATCGCGTTCCATGATGGGACATGGCCTGCCTCGATAGTGAATGAGAACGTAGAAACCTCTTCTCCTTGGGAGGATGCGGTGACTACGACGGTCATGGATGATCCGCTCCATGATTCAGCATCGACAGCTGAAACTATGCTCATAGAAACAGTCTGGTTGACTGCGACATTTTGCGCCGAGTCCCCAGTGGCGCTCCATCCTGTAGCCGAGTCCCCGTCCACTAGGTCAAGCGAGGTCACCACATCAAGATCGATTCCATCTTCCAGATTGCCCACATTTTTTGCATCAACGTCCAAGGAGAACGAGACTCCCGGATCAATGACGAAAATACTGCCATTGGCCATAGGTACAGAATCGACACTAGCGCCGATATCCCACCTGTGGTCCTGCCTGGCCTCAAGGGCAACGGCGTCGGAGGATGATACTCCTGGATCGCCTTGTGAAATTACGGTGAACTCAATCCACAATGGAACTCCTGCAGGCGTACTTTCAGGTAGAGTTACCGTTACTGGAATAGTTGTCAGGCTCCCCGAAGTAAGTCCGACTTCTCCTATTGAGAAATCCACAACTACTCCAGGGTCGCTGGAAATATTGGAGTCTATAATCACCGAATAGCCAAGTGAGTATACGTCATCTCCGTTACCGGGATTCTCGAGTCTGAGGACGACAAGGGAGCCTTCCTCAACATCAACCACATGCGGCTGATCTTGGGGCGAAATTACAGCCACATTCGCTCTGAAAATCTGCAATACCTCCAACGTTATGATTAGGTGGTGTTCCGAAGACTCCTGACTCGTGTCCGAGAAATAGTGGAATGCCGGAGAAGCATCCTCGGGGAGGTTAGCAATTAACGAACCCGAAGATGTTCCGCCAGAGGGTCCGGCCATAGTTATCATATCACCCGAAACTGAGATGTCACCAGTTCCGACCCAGGACCACCCTGGCATTGCCATCCCCATTTCAGAAAGTGACCATGTGATTGTCCCGCTTTCAGCCGGCATTTCAGAAATTATCGACCATTCGAGTCCATTCGCGGGAACACTTCTGATGTGATTTCCAGAAACAACGTTCGAAGAATGGAATGTCAATTGTATGGTCTGGCATGTCTCTTCTTCCGTGCCCGTGCCAACGCACATGGTTAGAGGCGTGCCAACGGAATCTCCCACTGGTGCGTCGGAAGGAACCGCTAGGGTTGCAACTAACGCCAACTCTTCTCCAGGAGCCAAAATTAACGCTGACCTTTCGACCCCCTCCATGTCGTATAGTCGTAGGTCATTGCCCCATGGCGTGCTGTCCCATGAGAGGAGAATCTGGTCTTCCTCGGCATTTCCTAGATTCTCGGCCATGAACCATGCCCCTGCATCTTGACCAGGTAGTCCGTAGCCGCTGCTCTGAGATGTTCCATCGGGCCCTCTAAGTGAGAGTCCCCTTGTTCTATTCGCCTCTATTGGAAGATTCGCAGAAACAGAAACGTTCGAGTCTTCATCGAGGGTCAGGGTCAGTGATAGGTATCCCGAGTCCGAACCCAGTGCTTCGGAAGGCGCAGTTATGGTAAGATCAGGGGACCACGTCTCATCCACTCCAATCTCGACATTGCTAATTCCTTCCTGCGTGGAGTCCGACCACGTCCAACCCTCAGGAAGTTCGGAGTCATCTACGCTGAGGGACCATGTCCCAGCGAGCCTCCCAGTAGATCTCACAGTCGGGCTAGCAGTAGTGCTACTGCCCGGAGATACCCTGATGGGCTCAGTCGGAATTTCGAAAGAAGCATTGTACGTCGGGACGATGGATACAATCTTGCTAGCAATGTCATTGTCCGTCCTAGTCTGAGTCAGGTTCCCGAAACTGTCTAGCTCCAATGTGAACTCATGGTCCCCAAGTGGCCCCGACCATTCAACACTGAATGTTTCAAAGGATCCTGATCCCGTTGGCTCAACGGGTTCCAGAGATGTGAATGTCCTCCTCCCAATTTCCATTCCATCGGCATAGAGGACCGCATCAAATTCCGAATCTATGGGCCCTGTTCCAGAGTTCTCGATAAATGCAGACACCGTGACTTCCTCGCCCGGACTGGGGGCAGTTGGATCCAACTCTATCCCACCTCCATCAAGGAGGGGCCTAACGTCGGACCTCTCTAGCGAGACAACGGTGCTACCGATGATGATGTCCAGAGTGCCGTCTCCATCGATGTCGGCCAACGCAGGTGAAGACCAAGTTCGGTGGTTCAGCTCTAACTCATTGGCCCATTCAGTGTTGATAGCAGACCCAGTTCCCTCCGCTCCATCGAACGCCCATAGGGATCTCCCATAGGCGACTAGGAGCTCAGGCTCCCCACTACCGTCAATATCCATCCAAACTGGGGGTGAGACAGCTATCTCGTCGTTTGGCGCCCCACTGCTCTGCTCGAGATCCCGGTGCCATGCCTCCTCGGGGCTAGAGCCATCGACATCATGACAACCTGTGACTCCGTGTCTAGCTGTTGCAGTTTGCCACCAAGTGACCCAACAGACTCTCTCGATGGTCCCATCATCGTCTGTATCGATAACAATCGGCGGCGCGTCAGCGTATCCATTATCTGCCTCAAATGACCATATCTCAGCACCGGTGCTGATTTCTAGGCCTCTGAATTCAGCGCCATCAACAGCACCTGACCCGTCGGCATCTGTAGGTATGGTTACTACAATTTCAGGAGTCTCATCACTATCTAGATTGGCTACAACTGGGCCAGGGAGTCTGATGTGAGGCGCATCAGAGTCGCCATCTATGTTATTCAGGCTAAGGCCGTCCCATCCTGAATCCCCCGTCAACGAGTCAAGCCTCCAAACCCACATTCCGCCATTGCTGTACTCAGTGGTCGTCAATACAACATATCCAGTATTCTCATCCGTCTGTGCAAAGGCAGGGTCAGAAGGATGGCTCCCCTTGTCCAGTGTTTTTTCCCACAGCGTGGCGGGTGAGCCGCTAGAAGGCAGACTCAGTGCAACAATAACCGGATCCCCACTGTTCTCGTTTACCGCGGCAATTACCAACTCTGCATCTCCATCAAGGTCCAAGTCGGCAAGAAGTGGCTGGGCAGTTGGCTTGTGCCCCCCCAGCCATCCACTGACATATGGCCCAACGTCACTACTCACCATCAAGTCGTCATCCTCCCAAGTCCAGATTGGCTGTTGCGAACTACCCGCTCCGGGGTTCCATCCGGTAACCGAGCAGAATAGTCTGGGCGACCAAGCATCGACATTCAGAGTCCCGCCTTGGTCATACACCGCTATCACCTCCGGCTTCCCATCGTCATCCAAGTCCACAACTACAGGTGAGGCCTTGACTTTCTCTGTAACTCCGAGACTAACTTCCCATGCTAGATCAGAGTCCTCTCCCTCAATGATCCTCATGTAACTCTCACCTGATGCAGAGTCAGTCTGTACAATTATGGTGTAAAGCGAGTCTCCTCCGCACCTCTCTTCCGAGGAAGGGTCAGTGGATAGGGACGAGGTGAAATCAGCAATAGGGGTGCCAAGAGAATCAGTACCTATTGGATCGGAACCAAAATCCCAGTTTATCACCGGGTCGACTATTGAAAGTAGGCCGGCCCCTGAATCCGAAGAATGCACATGGCCTGGAGGATTGGAAACCCTATCGGGAGTCCTACCCGGTTGTGGCCAGGCTTGGCCGCCGTCCGACCAGGGGTCAATTCCGGAACTCCTCATTTCATGGGAATCATCCAGGCTCCTCGAAACCCCTGTAGTGGCCAACATTGGCGATAGTGACATAGCTAGCATAATCGACACCGCAAAAGCTGCCCCAATTTTCATGGAAAGGAGTTTTTGCGTAGTAACAACTGTCATCAGAGTCAAATTTGGTTTTCGTAACCCACTTGAACGTTCGCCCCATATTCTCACTCAGACCTACGGTCTGAGCATATATCGGGGTGCGCCAGCCATTTCTTCCCGTCCGTTGCGCTTATACAGGAGTGGCAGGTCGCCGGGTCGCACGGACTTCTCCTCCAGAGGCTTAGCCGATGACGGACGGGAGGGAAACCCCCCGTCCTGGCTGCTTGGAGCGGTCCGTCACTGAGGCAGAAAAAATGTACAGCATAATTGAGCGAGAGGACACTATTCGCATCCCAGCCGAGTACATCAGAGAGGGTCACAGCTTAGAAGACCACATTGACAGTTTGGCAAATGACGCATTCGAAGGCAGATTTGATTCCGATGAGAATTACACGGTCCTCACCTTTGAGCATAAACCAGTGGGGAGGGGTAAGATAATCCACGGGGACGGCGCAATCTACCAGGCCGTGAAGTTCAAGGCACTTCTTTTCAACATGGAAAATAACGAGGTCGTAGATGGCTATGTTTCCGATGTTTCGGAGTACGGCGCATTCGTCAGGATAGGTCCCGTCGAAGCACTCCTGCACAAATCACAGATTCTCGACGAGCCGATCCAAGTGAATATGGGGGTTAGGAGAATTGAAGGCTCCCAGACTGGCAAGCATATCGAGGAAGGTTCTCATGTACGATCTAGAGTTGTCTCAAAGGCAATTAATCAGAATGATCCTAGAGCTAGCAAGATTGGTCTGAACTGTAAGATGGATGGATTGGGCGCGGCAGATTGGCTGAAGGAGACCGACTAAAATGGCCAAGCAACCTTTCGCATGCGGAGATTGCAATGCAATATTGCCAGACGGGGAGGGCCAGTGTCACTACTGCCCGAACTCCCCTGTTACGACAGATTGGCAGGGTTTTGTGGTAATCCTCAATCCAGAGAGGTCCGAGGTAGCAAAGAGGCTCAACATCACCCGGCCAGGGAATTATGCGTTGAAGGTTAACATCAGGTAGGTGTAATTATGCAAGTAATCGAAAGGAAGGACAATCCGCTGCTAGACAGGGTCGAGATTAGGTTTGTTTGGGATCATCCAAACTCCTCAACTCCAAAATTAGAGGAAATGGTATCCGCAGCAACAAAGATTGAGCCCGGAGCAAATTCAGAATTGGTTTTTGTCAAGGACGTAAGCACCAGGTATGGTATGCCCAGGACTACTGGGCTAGCGTTAATCTACGCCTCAGAAGAGGCTGCTTCCATCGAACCCTCCTACATCGTAGGGAGGCACAACAAATTCAGAGGGGAAGACGAGGCAAGTGATGAACCGGCAGAGCCAGAAGAAACCCAATCAACTGATGATCAAGAAGAGGGAGGCGATGAATAATGCCACAGGGTTCACCCAATGGGAACGCCAAGCACTCCAAGTATTCAATTGACGGAGATAAACTAGTCAGAGGTGAATCATGCCCGAACTGTGGCCCAGGGGTATTTCTAGCAGTACACAGCGACAGGAAGTCTTGCGGCAAGTGCGGTCACTCTGTGAAGGCGTGACCCCTCCATCGACCGCTATTTGTTAGGACCCTGTCCCCGATAATCGATACTCCGATATCTTCCCTTTCCAGAATTCGTGGAGAACCGTCTTCCATAATCCCATCATGCCTCCACCCAGTCCATTTCCAATTGCCATCGCCCGCATTTACACAGTCCATCATCGGACCTGGCAAATTGATAATCCACGGCTCGGATCCAATCTCCTTCATCATCGCGGCATAACGGCCACTCATCATCACCATCCATCCAATATTTTCATCGAATCTCACTCCGATCACTCTCTCGGGCAATTTGAGAACTTCTGTCCTCAGGACGGCCCCTTTGTCCTCGGAAACTAGTGAAAACCCTCCAGATTCCGACCAAATGGCAATCCCGTCAGGAGTATGGACCATGTCGATAATCGAGTCAACGTTGCTGAAATCTTGTAGCTCTGGCCACTGGGGGTAGGGGGATCTCCAGATTTCATTCGCACCTCCATCTACCCTGTAAATCCCCGTATTCAGGACTCCGAAGGTTATCTCCTCCCCATTGCTCGTCAGCCCCATCGGCTCCCCTTCTATGTCTCTGGTCCAGAGGCAAGAGTCTGGTAGGACATCAGAGGCCGAACTACCCATTGTCCTGAGAAAATCACGCCCTCTTCCGAAGCCCAATTCGCCATCGAGAGGGATAGCTCCCATGCATGCCTTCTTGAATCCCCTGTCGACCCATGCACCGATCCACTTTCCCGAACAAATAGTTCCATAGGTCGGCTGAGAAGGAAACGGGACTGAAAAATTCCCGACCGTACGGCCTTCTGAGTCAACCTTCATGATCTCCCCCATGGAACCAACTATCACCGAGAGCGAGTCGCCTTTGTCGACCCTGACAGGGTTGAACCCCAGCCCTTGCATGCTATCTCGTCCTAATCATCCCGCTTCAAGGTGTGGCTGAAAGCATTGAAGTATGGCCCGCCTTGCCAAATCATGGCCTCACTCATCCTCAGCTCCACCCTCGACGAGGCCTCGATTAATCTTGCTCGAGCGTTAGTAGAATCTTCAGACTGGCAAAACGTCGAGGATTTTGATCACGGAAGAGTTCGCCGTCATTCTGAGAGGCCAGTTACGATCCTAGAGATTGACGAGTTGCATATTCATGCAGATGAAATCGATAGGGTCCACATGGACGAGACTGGCGATTCTATCGACGAAGTCCTAGTCCTATCTAGGCACGTTTCGTCAACAAATACGCCCGCAATAACACTTCACGCAATTGGCCTTCCAGGTATCACCCCAACTGGGGAGAAAGGGGTTGCGGGAGGTGTTAATGGGCACGTTGTTCCTCCTTCGCCGAGGTTTTCTTCGTTGTACAGGAAGATGCTAGAGGTGGCAAGAAAAAACGGCCTTGAGGAGGATTTTGATCTTACAATGGAGACTACGCACCATGGTCCGAGGCTCGAGACCCCTTCCCTGTACATTGAGATAGGCTCTACTGAGACAGAGTGGAATAGAAAAGACGCAGCAATGGTTTGGTCGACCGTAATCTGTGATGTTCTCGGACTTAATGGGGCCGAACCACAGGGAGAATGGGCCGGCAGTGGCTCAGTCATGGTGGGTTTCGGTGGGGGCCACTACGCGCCGCGGCACAAGTCCGTGGTCGAATCTGGAGACTTTTGGCTGGGGCACGTCTTGGCAAACTACTCTCTCAGATTCGAAAAGTCGGAAGTAGAATCGGAGATTCCTGGTGGAAACTGGAAGGAATCAGCTTCCTCTGCCATAGAGGCGACACGAGCCGCATTCCCCGGGGGTGAAATATTCGCCCACCTCGACAGGAAGTCTTTCAGGGGCTGGGAAAGAACGCTTCTAGTTAATTTCCTCGAGGAAAATGGAGTCCCCGTTCTGAGAGGAAGGGATTTGCCTCAAGAGTAATCGTGAAGTCTCTCCTGCCTCCTCGGAGGTAAGATGGCACTGTTCGGGCGTCTCATCGTGGCATCAATGCCATTGGCCCCGAAGTTCATCGTAAAGCGTGTGGCCATGCGATATGTGGCAGGATCAGAAATGTCTGACGCAATCGCAACGATGAGAAAACTATCAGCGGAGGGCGCCTGCTTCACAGTCGACGTCTTGGGGGAAGAAATCAGTTCCATGGAGGAAGCGAGCTACTTCCTAGAAGAATATTCCAGACTATTGGACGCAATCGAAGAACACGGATTGAACGCAAATATTTCCATTAAACCAACAGCTTTCGGATTACTAGTAAACAGGGACTCTGCTTATTCGAACATAGAGTCAATTACCAGGAAAGCGCAGAAGCTGGACTCATTTGTAAGGTTGGACATGGAGGACAGCAGGGTCACCCAGGAAACGATTGATGTAATGCTGGCCATGCACTCCAAGGGCCTTACAAACATTGGAGTAGTCTTGCAGGGAAGGCTACATAGGACCGAATCAGACATTGACTCAATTTGCTCTTCCCTAGGCGACAAAACCGACTTCAGAATATGTAAAGGAATATACCTGGAGCCTGGTGATATAGCCCATACCAATTACTCTGACATTGTTGAAGCCACCAATCGAGCTGTCACATCCATGTTGGATCGAGGCGCGTATACCGCAATCGCTTCACACGATTTTCCAGTAATAGAACACGCCTTGGCCGAATTAAGAAATAGGGGCATGGACAATCCAGACTCTACGGGATTAGAGAAAAAGGGTCCGGGGTACGAATTCCAATTTCTCTTGGGGGTCAGGGGCGATGTAAGGAGGGACCTTGCTTCAAAGGGCCACCTCACGAGAGTCTACGTTCCCTACGGGACTAGGTGGTATGAGTATGGACTCAGGAGGCTCAGAGAGAACCCGGAAGTGGCTAGCCACGTAGTGAAAGCCCTGTTAATGCCATGGACAAATCGCAGGTAATCACTATATCGAGTGTAGGTACATTCTCCTAACTTCTGCAGCAACTCTCTTGCCTCTCAGGGTTCTCCCAGCACCTGTATGAATCGCCCTGATCCTCCACTTTTTACCATCCAGGACCATCACCGTCCCACACGAGAAAACTTTCTCCGGATCGCATTCAATACTCGAGGGTGTGCTGACTTCTCCATCAGTTAGAGTTAGTCTAACCACACACGCGTCCTTGCGTATTGCCCACATCGATGTTATCTTGTCCGCTTCCGAAGAATTGACTGGCATCTTGTCCCCGATTTCTATTCTTGTGACCTGCCAATGGGCATCGTCAAACTGGAAAAGGTCACCCTTTGAAATCTCCTCATCTGCATCGGACTCAATCAACGCCGAAAAGCTGTCCGCCCCATCAGAAAGAGTTGCCCTCACTGAAGTTGAAGATGGAGGTCTGAGGCTAATCCTATGGACATTAGAACAGGAAACACACCTCACAAGCAGGTCCTCTCCAGCCCCCTTTACCGTTCTGCTCAGAACCTCATGCTCGGTCAGATCCGAACACCCCGGACACTGTGCAACGTCGGCCACTTGGTCATCTCCCACAGCTTCCTCCATGGCCCTGCGGTCAGCATGCCTCTCTTGAAGCCACCGAGCAGTCTATTTTCAATAGTGGCAACCCTTCCGCAATACATGGCAGGAGGCTCCAGTGGCTTCGGCCTCCCGCAAATGTCTGAAAGGGAAATGTTGGAGAAACTACTCTCTGAGGATATTGAGAGGGGTGATTCGGAACCGCTGATCGCTTCATCGATAGGCGAGCAGATGTTGCTGATGGGCCTTAGGACAATGCCAAGGTCAATGAGGGCCAGAATTCGTGATATTTCTTCAAGAGTGCCAGTTGGAGACGTTGTTCTTGTTGGGGGTGGCATCGGACACCTTTCGGCATGGCTCCTTGACATGTGGTGCGGCGACCCATCCGTGGACACCCCGGACGAAGGTAGCAAACCAGACTCATTCATCATTGTCGAGGAAGGTGCAAGGTTTGGAGTCATCATCGATCGCCTGATTAGGAGGTACGAAGCAGAAGGCTGGGCCAGAGTTGTTGGAAATAAGTGGTCAGAGGTAGTGGCCGAGGCAAGGACATGGTCAGCTGCTTCAGCTTCCCTCCCCGAGTCAGCAAGGCCCTCATCAATTCCTACCGGACTCAATCTGGTAATCATTGATCTTCCGGATTCGGAAAGGCCCAGTGCCGCCAAATCTGCATTCGAAATTCTTGCCCCAGGGGGAATACTGATCGTTCCCGAGCCCGAGGTCCCAACCGGAGATGTTGGAGAGCCCTCTCCCGGGGAGGAGCCAACTGAGGCACAGAGAAAGGTGGCCGCCTTCAACGAATGGATAGATTTCGCCAAGTCAGTTAGCGTGAATCACTCACTCGCTTTCGTTGAGCTTACCGGCGGGACTATCGCCGTGGTTCGACGAGCTGCTTGAACCTCCCTAAACATAGCCTCCCCCTTTGCTACAGAGCCATCCATCCGAACGGCCTCCATTTCGTCCGCACCACTCGAGTTCCCGAAAGAATCGATTAACGAATCCATGTCGAGTAGCCCGTATCCATAGTGGGAATCATGATCGCTCTGCCCCTCCTTCATTTGTGAGCTCTCCATGATGACGCTTTTCACTTCCTCAATTGCACCCATTCCTCCCTGCTCGCCCCCCCTCTGCAACTCAGGATGTGCTTGCAGCAGTATAGCGATTGAACCTGAAACCCAAGCAGTAGCTGCGGATGTCCCGCTTGACCACCCCCACCAAGCACCATTTCCAACCCCGCTCGCCATCAGGACTGGGACCTCATGCCCAGGCGCCACCAATTCCGGCTTCTTGTCAGGGTCTTGTCGTGGAAGTATGGGGTTCGGCCAAAGCCTCCCGTCATTATCGCCCTCGGAACTACCTGACCAGATTGCACCGGTCCTAGTAATTCCGCCAACGCAGATCACGTCCTCCACAGAACCTGGAGACTCCACGTCCCCATCATCGTCATTACCATCGTTCCCCGCTGCCGCTACAACAAACACGCCTTCCTGGATGGCGTCCTCGACAGACTGCTCGAGAGCATCGGTGGTGAATAGGCCCGAGCCAATCCCTTGGTCTCCTCCTAGGCTTAGAGAAATTACCTCTGCACCCCCATCAACACACCAATCAACCGCATCGGCAATAACCGAGTCAGTCCCAGAGCCATCCGAACCTATCGCCTTCGCAACCATCAGCGAAACTCCGGGAGAAACTCCTGTCAAACCACCCTCTGCCACGATGATTCCAGCCATCGCAGTACCATGCCCTTCGTCATCGTATGGACTCTCAATACCGGAAACAAAGTCATTCCATGAGGTCAAATTCACCCCTCGCAGGTCCGGATGACTAACGTCAATTCCGGTATCCACAACGCACAACTCTACCCCACTTCCATCAAATTCCGAAATCTCATCCAACCCTGTCATTTGCCGGTATTGATCCTCCCATGTAAGGAGTGACGAAGGGGGCCCTCCAAGCTGGACATCCTCAATCTGAGCCCAGGCCCATAGCCCGATAATTAGGATGCTGAGAAAAATGACCAATCCCGAAACTACGCCTATTACCCACGGCAAAGCATCCCGAAATGCATCAGCGCCGTCTCGCTCAACAATTTCACTAGCTTGCTCTGATGGAGTGTGACTAACCAACCCATTCTCTTGATCCATGTTGCCATCCTCTTGGTTTTCACCAAGCCTCAGCCTTTGAGAAATGACTGACTACGGTGGTGTTCGAGCTGCATGATGGACAGACGACTCTCGAAGGTAAAATTGCTGCGCACTTAACACAAGCATCCCCTGACTTCCCTTGGCCCTTGCAATCGGAATTTGAGCAACGCACCTCAATCTTCCCAGAGGGTCTCTTTGTCACGGGAGTCTCGCCACCGCATACCGGGCAACTTCCCTGTATGCTTCGAGCCACAGAGCTCTTGCTCTCACCTGCGACCTCTCTGGCTCTGGACGACCAAATTTGATGGTCCCCTCCCCCTAGCATGAAGTGGGGGTACCAAAGTACGTGAAGCAGGAAGAAGTAGGAAACAACTCCGGATATGACAAACAGAGTTGTTGGCCCAATTATTCCATAATCGTAGTCGAATGGGGGTCTGTCCGCTATCGCATGGGAGCCCGACCAGGAAACAACGTTGATGAGAATGGCCCATACTGCCAGACTGGAACTCCACGCATGTAGTCTGTGATCGTCCCAGGCTTTCTCCACTACTCTTGGATCAGGGTGTGCGTGCCTCTCTTCGACGTGTACGTCCCTGGTCTCGACCACTGCCCTATGAACGACAAACCAACAAACGAAGAGCAGTATGAGATTCGCAAAAACCACCCCTCCCCAGTCCGTAATCTCTGACCCAAAGGGGAAATCAGGGGACTTCGCATGTGACAATATGTACCCAATTTGTACGGCGAACATGGCCACGATTAGGAAAAAGAAATTCTCCCTCATTATCGGAAACCTCACCCACATCAGGACTATTGATGAAGCCCAGGCCATAATCGAAAGTAGGGCTAGCATCCTAGTCCACTCATCCAAGTGAAGGAACCCACTATCCTCTCCGAAAATCCCAGACCTCCCCCAGTCGCCCCCTCCTGAAAGCTCACCAATTCCGAGGTCCCACGACCCGAGGATGATTGAAGCCGAGGCAAGAATAAGTATTGACGCCTCATTTGCCCCCCACATCCTCTTCGACGTTTTGATGTGGAATACCGCCTGATGAATCAGAGTATCGACAATTCCCAGAAACCCATACCTTTCTCCAAAGCTAGTCGGGCGCCCGATTTCGGACAATCGAACTATGCCATCGGACCTGGCAATGTCATCGGGAGACCCTAGCGCCCCGTCTTCCATGCACATTGCCAAAGGTTCGATGAGATAAGGGGCGCGCAATGTCGCAATCATTTCGAATGATTATTGCTGTGTGGCGCCGAGACGGAGATTTGAACTCCGGAGGGATGAACCCACATGATTTCCAGTCATGCGCAATACCAGGCTATGCGATCTCGGCAGCAGCCTTGCGAGTGCCGACCCAGTCTTGAGTTAATCGCTAAGGAAAGTTGGCGTAACACCCAAAGAGGAAACCGTCCCCGCTTTGAACGCGCCACTGTGGCTTAGGGGTATAGCATCCCATTGGTAATGGGAAGGTCGGGAGTTCAATTCTCCCCAGTGGCTCCATCGCCGCGATTCACAAAAGCGACAATTTTTGTACAAATTTAGACCTCATTGGCCTCCAATCGTAATATTGAACCAATTGGTTCATAATAGTGACAAGCCAAGCACATCACATGTCGACAGACCGCAGGAGGCTCGCTGGAGCCTTAGTCCTCCTGATGTTGCTTGCACCCCTTACGAATGCCGCCACTTCTTCGTGGAGTGGTCCTTCATCGGTGAACCCCGATGAGTCGGTCACGGTTTCCGGTTTCCAAGTCCCTGGTAACGCCACGGTCTTGGACGGCTGGCTTCACGTCACTGACTCCCAGATGGCTAGTGATACTGATTCCGGCTTCACGTGGGAGGGTGCCGATCTAAACTCTGGAGTTTTCTACAACACCGAGTTTACGGATGCCGAGACCATCGCGATTAAGGACGATGGAACCAGGTCAAGCATTGACACCTTCGATTCCGGAAATATCACTGTTTCAATGAATGATAGGTTCACCTACACTCCAGGGTGGGAGAGGGTCTACGAAGTGTCCGAGGGAACGAACCTCAGTTCTTGCAATGGAGGCAATGGAACCTATCTGAGCCATGGTTCGGATAATGACTTCGACTCGAATCTTGACTCCGGCGAAATCACGGACGTGATTTATTATTGCAGCGCCAATGCACTATCCGACGTAGTCACGGGACTTACCGTAGCAAATGCAGGCTCAGGTTACTCTGCCGGAACCCTCTCAGCTTCGGGCGGCGGTGGTTCAGGCTTCTCTGGAAACTACTCTATCAGTTCTGGAATTGAAAGCATCACCGTTCAGTCAGGGGGGACCAGTTACTCTGTCAACTCCAGCGTCAACATAATCTGTCCAGGGGCCTGTGGCGGCTCCGGTGCCACTGCATATGTCGGATCAGTAAGCAGCTCTGGTTCGATAACCTCAGTTGTTGTCTCTAATTCTGGTTCAGGATACACGTCTTCAGATACGATTTACGCAATTCCATCAGGGGGATCTGGAGCCCAGTTGGTTCCAGTCGTCGGCTCTTCCGGGCCAATCCATGGCACAGAGATAATTTCGGGTGGCTCTGGATACACCAGCGCACCGTCGATTACAATCAGTGACACTACCGGATCCAGCGGATCAATCACTGCAACGTTGGGCGGATACTTCGACTACGAATTAACCGTAACTTCCGAGGCAGAGGGTTCGAACTGCGGATATGGCGGGTACCAGATTGATTCTGGCCTTGATGTTGACGAAGATGGCTCTCTTGACACCAATGAGATTTCCTCGACGGAATATATCTGCAATGGCCCAAGGATGTGGCAGGCTACAACCCTCACCGGCATGAACGGAACTCTTTGGGGCGACCAGATTAACATGTCCTACGGGGTCATACCGGCCCAAGCCACCGAGGGCCTAGTGGTGGCAGCAACACTTCCCGGTGAGCCCCTACCAGCTGGGACCGATACATTCCTTCTCACTGAGGCAATCAGTGTCCCCGACTCTTCCGAGATGAACGCGTTCTACGTCACCTTCGACCACTGGTACCACTTGGATAGCACATCATCGGGCGGCGGCGACGGTGCATGGGTGGAATACCGAATCAGGAACGGCCCTACTGCGTGGGGCGACTGGACTTGGATCGCACCGGACGGGGGCTATCCCAGCACCATCTCTAGCGACGCTCCAGCAGTGACCGGGGCGCCAACCGGAACAATGCCAGTTTTCGCCTCCACCACCCATAGTGGATGGGTCTCCTCTAACATCTCCCTCCAGTCGATTAGCGGGATATCCTCTGCAACCCACCTGCAGCTGAAGTTCCACGTCTGGACAGACCCAAACGCAGCTAATGAGAGGCCGGGCTGGTTCCTTGACAATATCCACTTCAACAACGACGGCGTAGATTACGGAGTCTGGCACCATGGCTGCTATACCACGACCGCCGCATATTGCAACTATCTAGGAAATGCATATGGCGCCCTTCAGAGGACTGTAGATCTGACTGGAACGAACAGCACTTCGGCAATAGAGATAGACATGGAGTGGGACCTTTATGGCTACTACAATGACAATGCCTGCGTCGAGCTATCGTTGAATAACAACACATGGACGGACATCTCATCATCAACCTCGTCAACTGCATCTAACTGCGAGGACAGGTCTGGAGCGATTCCGGGATACGGCTACTCCGACGCCTCTGGAACATCGTATGGCCAGCAGAGCAACGGAATCAGGACAATCTCGCTTGATATCCCGTCTTCTTTCAGGAATCAGGCAAACGTCCACATGAGGATTATCGTTGATACGGATCAGTACACCCATTATGGCGGCAGCTATCCAGGAGACGAGAAGGAAGGCCTCACAGTCGACGCTATCAGGGTTGTAGACTACAATGACACCGTCCTATTCCAGGACTTGGTCGAGACTCCGGCCTCTATGTTCCACTACGGCGCGACCATGAATAGCGGTACGGCAGGGGGCGACCAGTGGGTCCACTACATATGGACCAGAGGTACTCAGAGTGTATCCATGGGGTTCGAGGACAGCACTGCCAGCGACCCAACTACCAATAATGCGGCAGGATGGTCAAAGTCTGGATCTACAGGTTCATGTGGCTGGCAATACGGGCAATTGGGCAGCTCCTCGGGTGCTGGCTCCCAGGAACCATCTTTCCCGTACCTCTACGGCACAAACCTGAATGGCGTCTATTGCAACAATGCTGACGCCTACGTGATTTCGCCAACCTACTCAATACCTGCAAACGGCTCCACGCATCTAACTTTCGACAAGTGGATCTGCACTGAGAACTACTGGGATGCCATAGGCCTCTACATCAAGGTAAACAATGGCGGCTGGCAGTATTTCGACCCGGGAATTGCTGGATGGTACGACGGTTCCGTCGGCTACTCGGGCAACGCAATGTACGGGAACAACGCTTGGATGAGTGGAGACTGCAACAACGGTGGCGTCTTCGAGACTCTAGTCGCCCCCTTGGATTCATATGCCGGCGATGACCTGAAGTTTAGATTCAGAATCGACACTGACTCGTCTGTGCAGTATGCAGGCGGGTACATCGACAACTTCGGAGTCCTATTGGCAAACTATGGAGAGGGAGGGGCATGGCTAAGCCCATCTATGGACGCCTCTGCTATGGAAGACTTCAATCTAGGATGGATTGATGTCACCGCAAGCATACCTAACGACACGTGGGTTCGCGGTACTCTAGTGGACAAGGACACGGGAATCGATATCCCCGGATTCACGAACGTGTCATTCCCGATCTCGCTATCCGGTGTTGATACCGCCCTGCATCCCGAGATCAGGTTGAAGGTCCTAATGGACACGAACGACGAGGAGTCAACGCCCCAGCTATTCAAGGTACACGTAGGGGGCAAGAGAGTTCTTGCCGCCTCCTCGTCAGGAGGGAATGGATGGGACATGTCCACGGGCGTAGAGGTGGTTGATGGCGTACTAAACGCAACCAGTATCGCCGGCACGATTACTTCTCAGTTCACTCCATCTTCAAGGCCAATAAAGAGTGTGAGCCTAGGTGGTAACTACTCTGGAGGGATTATGGTAACCATTCTCGACTCCAATGGTGCCACTCTGGGTCAGACGACTCAGGGAGGAGTCTCCTTCACTTATCCTCAACCAGGATTCGGAGTCTCAGTCAGCCTCCCGACAAACGGTTGGATTGACAGACTCGTAATTACTGCGGATTTCGCCGAACCAGCCGACTCTCCATCTATTGATGTCCTAGCAGATGGCTCTATCGAGTGGTCGTTCCCAATCGGCTCCGATTATGGCCACTATGGTTGGCAGTCTCTAATTTCAGATGGAATGGACACATTCACAACTAGTGATGTGATGTATTTGGATGGCTCGACTGCGACTACTGTTAACGTCAGGATCCCTGCAAACGGAGTCGTCAATAACGGGATTGTCTCTGTAGCTCCAGACTCCGGCGGCTTCGAATCATCGGTCAGTGTTTCCATCGCAGGAGCTTCTCAGTCCAGCACATCGCCGATGAAGCCCTTCCACTCAATTCTGGACTCTAGCCAGATTATGGCGATCAACGCGATTACTGGCAGCCATACGGACACGGATACTGGAAGGGTCTGGAAGGAGGTGCCAATAAGCATCAGCTCCAATACTGCGCAGACAGTATCCCTAACTCGATTGGGAATAAGCTACCTGATTTTCGAAAATGTCTCGGGCCTCGGGAACATGGTTTCAGCTTATCACGACTCACAGACTCAGGATGACCCACCCCCAACTGATATCTCAATACCTGTCACAATTTCTGCGACATCCGGCGCTGTCTCAATAGACGGTGATCTGAGATTTGACTATGTCCTTACAAACAGAGATTTCCAGGTTCCTAACACCCTGTACCCAGACGGAAACTCAGTTGAGATTGAAACCAAGCACCACCATTTGGATGACAACTCTATGATATCCCATATCACACTCAAGGGAACTGCTTCCGACGGCCAGATACTGATGTTTGAGGTTGAGAACAGTGCCGATGGCCTCTGGGGACAAGGGACGGATTCTGTTTCATTCACACAGACGTCAGGAAGTAGCGTAGCCCCCATGGGCGCCTCAAGCGTAACGATTACCACTCACAATGATGGTTTTGACGACGTCACGGTCAATTGGGTATTCGATGTAAACTGGAATTGGGATGACGTGGACTCGATTCGATGGGTCGCACAAGCCTATGACGAGTACGGTGAGACGGTATGGCCTGCGGTTTCACACAGCGGGCAAGGCGGCTCCAAGGCTGTCGAGAACGACCTCCAGATAGACTCATTCGAAGTTAGAGACGAGTATGGAAGGCTTCTTTCAAACCAGTACTCATCGTTCTACCCGTTCCCTGCAAAGGAAGGCAACGATCTAAACATCACTGGCACAGTCAGGTTCCAAGACGCCCCCGATGCCAGGCCTGACATGTCGGACTTCCAGGTCGGATTGAACATGTCAGGCAGTCTGTTCTCATTGACCGTTGGCGATGATGGGCAATTCGGCGGAATAGTTACTCCCGACCCGGGACTTTCCCAGGTCACAGTTTCACCAATGATGCTCTCCGTCGGGCCCACGGGATACAGCGTCGGCGCTGAGGACGTGACAGGGGTCCCCCCTCAAATCACAGTTACAATGGACTCCAATCCCCCTGTCGCCGGACCGATACAAGTCAACACGCCAACAGGGCTGCAGGATGCCCATGCCAAGGTTTGGGAGCCAACAGTCCCACTCTCTGTTTTCGTAACCATAGATGAGGGAGAGGCTAGGGGTGAGCTATTGACCCTGAAGTACTGGAGAGGCAGCGTCGACGATGCAAACTCCGACGGCATTGCGGATGAGTCAGAGTACCAGTCACAATCACAACCTCTCTCCTCCGGAATGACGGGGCAACAGCAAGTCAACTTCGTCGCAGTCGATGTTTCGGCACAAGAATTCAACAGCCCTGTCCACCTCTACGTGGAGGGAACGGACTGGTCCGGGCTCTCTTACCAGGACGGCAATACGGGAGGAGGACCAGGCGCACAGAACGCATGGGCAACCGTCATCGTGGCGACTGATGAGCCGACCTCGATACTGTCTTCAGGATACGATCTCGACTCAGAGATAGGCTTCCTTCTTGCGGGTGTTCAGCACACATTCACAATGCAGATAGATGAGGCGAATGGAATTGACACTCTCGACAATGTCACAGTGATGCTTTGCGGGGATGGCCCCACACAAGTCGGCAAGATGTCCTATGACCCCTCCAGGGGCACACTTTGGTCGGCATCGGACAGCCTCGTTACCCCAGTAGGCGCCCAGACTCAGCAAATCACCTCCTCTGTAACCCAGCTTTCAATACAATTCGAGCTTTCATGGTACTTCCCATGGGTGCATGATGACCCCGCTACTGAAGGAAACGATGCGCAGTCCAGCTGCAAGCCAAGCGTCAGCATCATGGATGATCTGAATACTGTAGCCTATCAGAACAACATCGGGGAACTTTCTTGGGATCTAGACAACAGATACGTCGCAATTCCAGATGTTCTTGAGGACCTCACCCCACCAATCATGGAGAACGACGGTTCAGCCCTTTACCTGAGGCAAGGGGACGAGTTCACAATTGATGGCCATGTGTATTACGCTGGCGCAGGGGTAGTCGCTTCTGACATACCAGAGGACCTCATGGTCGAGGCCATGGTGGTATACGGGACTCAGGAAGTCGTGGTAAACACCGGAGTGGAATCAGATGGTTCATTCTCGGTATCCATGGTCCTTCCCGCGAGGGTCCCGCTAAATCCAACGATGCCCGTACAGACTGACGTTCTGAACGTCAGGGGCGAGGGCTCTTCAATTACGAATAGCGATGTCTCAGTCACTGTGGACAGCAAGTCCCCAACAGCCCTCTTCGATCAAGTGGCTTATCCAGACTCGTCACTAACTATAATCGAGTCAGATCTTGTAGACGACGTCACTGTGACGATAACAATGAACGATGAAATTGGAATGCAGGACGAGAATACTCTGCAGGTTGCATGGTACTACCTCAGGGGCGGCATCCAGGTCGCCGGTACTGAGGATACGGGGGAGCTACAGCTAATTTCGGAAGGTGACGGAAGCGCCATTTACCAAGCGCACCTGGATTTCACACCACTCAATCAGATGAAGATAGAGCAGGGTGACCAGATAGCGTTCTATGTCACCTCTACGGACAAGGCCGGAAACGAGGTCTCTGGATTGGGCAGTGAGGCAGCTCCAAGAATCCCTACATTGAGAATCATGGAATTCCTAGGCCAATACTCGCGTTCAATCGTCAGCACAGCCACCCCACTCATGGGGGAGACGGTCAAGATTGACACCTTCTGGGAGAACCCAGGTAAGAGGGACGGCACGATCACCGTCGGGCTGTACGAGCTAACGCTCGAGGAGGGTGCCGACGGGACTCTGGAGCAGAGGTGGAGGCCCTCGGTGACAACGCAGTCAGGAGACACCGAGATAGACCTCCCTGCTGAGACAACTAGTGTCAGGGCGACTTTCATGTGGGAGGCGACATCTCCGGGTCAGCCAGACCTCTATCTCGTCATGGACATTGATGGCGACGGGCAGTTGACGGAGATTGACTTCGCAGCAGCAAACACCCCTGTAACCGGAATCAGCGTTGTTCCTCCTCCGTCATCAGACGAGGGCACGGACTCATCGATCATGATTATCGGTGCGGTAGTTGTTTTGGCCGTTGCGATGATAGGATTCTTCATGACAAGGGGAAGGGGCGATGACGACTACTACTATGACGACGACGATGACGAATACTACGAGGATGAGCCCTGGGGCGAAGACGAAGACTAGTGGGAAACCCTCTATGGGCCCCTAATCGGCACCACGACATCCCAGTTACCTTAGGTGTTTATAGGCCAATTTAGACGCTTTGTGGATCGAGGAAGAGATTCCTCAGGATGGGATTGCGTGAATGAGGATGGCGATAGCCTAACGATTGATGAAATGAGGGAAGAAGTCGAGGAGCTGAGGAATCTGGTGAAAACCCTCCTCACCATAATTATGGAAGAATCAGACGGTGTCCAGACAGGGGCCGCCCCTACCATTCCTAACCAGCCCAAACGCGGATACTGCATGTGAAATACTACCCCTCACACGGAGCCACGTGAAAGCGGAGTCCGCGGCACT